>NZ_JBEZEX010000011.1:37841-194927 GCF_040649115.1 Micromonospora sp. NPDC049049
GGATCGGTCGGGTCCGGGTGGGTCGGTGGTGGTGGAGCGACGGGCGGGGGTACCGGCGGCGAGGTGCTCCGCGTGGGTCTCGGTGCCACCGGCGGGGCGGTCGTCCACCGGGCGGGCCCGGGATCGGCAGCGGCGGGCCCTCGCCGCGCATGCGACGGCGCGGCCGGCAGCCAGCCGCTGGTCGGGCCGACGCTGGGTGTGCCGAGCGGGGGAAGCGCCGGTTGGCTGGTCATCGGCATGGGGATCACCACCGGCCCGACGGACGGGGTCGGCATGAACGGGGTGCTGCTGTCCGGTAGGGCGCTGCTGCCCGGGGTGGCCGAGCCCGCGCTGATCGCGGCGAGGATGGGCATCGACGCCGTGCCGGCCAGCAGCGCGACGGTGAGCAGGTAACCGCGGGAGGTGCCACCGGCGCCGGGGGCCCGGTGGACACCGACCACCCGGCGATAGCCGCCAGCCGACCGGTGCCGACCGAGCGCTGGTGTGCCGGGACCGTCACCTGGCTCGTACACCGCACACCCCTAGTCGTCGGCCGTTGGAGGACATGGATGGACGCCGCCGTAGGGTAGAACCCGACAAATGACCCGATAGGCGCGATCCTGCGGGAATCAGCCTGACGCAGTCACGGTGGGTCAGCCAACCTCCACTGCGTGTCGACACGCAGTGCTGCCCGAACGGTGACGAATCGTGCCGCAACGCATGGGAAACGCCGGCCGGCATGATGGCGACAAACGGCGTCAAAGCATGGGCAGTCGGATTGCGGAGGCAGGCGTACTGTGGGCGCGCTCACCTGCTCTGCGAATATGGAGCACGACGGCAACGCAGCCGTGACCTCCGCGCACCCTCGCGGCAGGCGCGGTTGAGCGCCGGCGCTCCCGATCCGGGTTCGGCCAGACACCGGATCACGCCGTGCGGCAACCCCCACCGGGGCTAGGCGCGGCCGCCAGGAACCGGCCCGGCAGCAGCCGGGCAGGCGCACGAGTTGCGCGGCCGGGTGACCCCCCGGTGCCGACGCAGACACGACAGGGAGACACCGATGGCAAAGGGCGACCCCGGGGGCACCACCCGCAGCAGGCGGGCTGCACCCCGCTCCAGGAAGGGCGCGGCCGGCGACCCCGCGCTGGTGCAGCTACTCACCCCCGAAGGCGAGCGGATCGACAGCGCCATCGGGCCGGACGGCACCGAGTACCGCGTCGACTTCACCGACGAGGAATACCGCGGTCTCTACCGCGACCTGGTGCTGGTCCGGAAGCTGGACGCCGAGGCGACCGCTCTCCAGCGTCAGGGCGAGCTGGGCCTGTGGGCCAGCCTGCTCGGCCAGGAAGCCGCCCAGGTCGGCTCCGGGCGGGCGCTGCGCACCCAGGACATGGCCTTCCCGACCTACCGGGAGCACGGCGTCCTCTACTGCCGGGGCATCGACCCGATCATGCCGCTCGGCCTGTTCCGCGGCGTCGACCAGGGCGGCTGGGACCCGAACGAGTTCAAGTTCAACATGTACACGATCGTCATCGGGGCGCAGACCCTGCACGCGACCGGCTACGCGATGGGCATCACCATCGACGGCAAGACCGGCACCGACGACGGCGAGGCGGCGATCGCCTACTTCGGTGACGGCGCCACCAGCCAGGGCGACGTGAACGAGGCATTCGTCTGGGCCAGCGTGTTCAACGCGCCGCTGGTCTTCTTCTGCCAGAACAACCAGTACGCGATCTCCGAGCCGCTGGAGCGGCAGACCCGCGTCCCCCTCTACCAGCGGGCCGCCGGCTTCGGCTTCCCCGGCGTACGGGTGGACGGCAACGACGTGCTCGCCACGTACGCGGTCACCCGCACCGCGCTGGACAACGCCCGCCTCGGGCAGGGCCCGAGCCTGATCGAGGCGTACACCTACCGGATGGGCGCGCACACCACCTCCGACGACCCGACCCGCTACCGCATCGCCAGCGAGGTCGAGGCGTGGCAGGCCAAGGACCCGATCGCCCGGGTCAAGGCCTTCCTGGAGAAGCAGCAGATCGCCGACGCGGGCTTCTTCGCCGAGGTCGACGAGCAGGCCCGCCGCGAGTCGGTGCACCTGCGTGAGCGGGTGCTCGAGATGCCGAACCCGGAACCGGTGACGATGTTCGACAACGTCTACCCCAACGGGTCTCCGCTGCTCGACGAGCAGCGCGCGAAGTTCAGCCGCTACATGGAGTCGTTCGAGGGGAGCGCCCACTGATGGCCACGGAGACGCTCACCATCGGAAAGGCCCTCAACACCGGTCTGCGCCGCGCCCTGGAGAACGACCCCAAGGTCATCATCATGGGCGAGGACGTCGGCAAGCTCGGCGGCGTCTTCCGGATCACCGACGGTCTCCAGAAGGACTTCGGCGACCAGCGGGTGATCGACACCCCGTTGGCCGAGTCCGGCATCATCGGCACCGCTGTCGGTCTGGCCATCCGCGGCTACCGGCCGGTCTGCGAGATCCAGTTCGACGGCTTCGTCTACCCCGCGTACGACCAGATCGTGTCGCAGGTGGCGAAGATGCACTACCGCTCGGGCGGCAAGCTCAGCATCCCCATGGTGATCCGGATCCCGTTCGGCGGCGGCATCGGCGCGGTCGAGCACCACTCCGAGTCGCCGGAGGCGTACTTCGCGCACACCGCCGGACTGAAGGTGGTGACCTGCTCCAACCCGCAGGACGCGTACGTGATGATCCAGCAGGCCATCGCCTCGGACGACCCGATCGTCTTCCTGGAGCCCAAGCGGCGCTACTGGGAGAAGGGCCAGGTCGACCTGGACGCGCCGCTGTCCGACGCGTACCCCCTGCACTCGGCCCGGGTCGTGCGGCCCGGCACCGACGTCACCGTGCTGGCCTACGGTCCGATGGTGCGGACCTGCCTGGAGGCGGCGACCGCCGCCTCCGAGGACGGCCGGGAGCTGGAGGTCATCGACCTGCGCTCGCTCTCGCCGCTGGATCTGACCGCGGCGTACGAGTCGGTGAAGCGCACCGGCCGTGTGGTCGTGGTGCACGAGGCGCCGTCCAACATCGGCCTTGGCGCCGAGTTGGCCGCCCGGATCACCGAGGAGTGCTTCTACTCCCTGGAGTCGCCAGTGCTGCGGGTGACCGGCTTCGACACCCCCTACCCGGCCGCCCGGGTGGAGGAGGAGTACCTGCCCGACCTCGATCGGGTGCTCGACGCCGTCGACCGCACCTTCGGCTGGTGAGCGACATGTCCCGGATCAAGACGTTCAACCTGCCCGACCTGGGCGAGGGGCTGACCGAGGGCGAGATCCTGGCCTGGCTGGTCAAGGTCGGCGACACCATCGAGCTGAACCAGCCGATCGTCGAGGTGGAGACGGCGAAGGCGGCCGTGGAGATCCCGGCGAAGTGGGCCGGCCAGGTCCAGGCGATCCACCACCCGGAGGGCACCACGGTCGAGGTCGGTACGCCGATCATCGCGATCGACACCGACCCGGGTGCCGGGCCGCTGGAGGCGCTGTCGACCACTGCCACGCCCAGCGGTGACCTGCCCACCCCGTCGGCGGCCTCGCTGGCGGCGGTGGAGGTGGCACCGGCCGAGGGCATGATCGAACCCGGTCTGATCGGCGGTGCGGCCCCGGGCGGGCGGACGGCGGTGCTGGTCGGTTACGGGCCGCGTACCACCGCCGCGAAGCGCCGCCCCCGCAAGGGCGCGGTCCCGGCGCCCGCCGCCCCCGCTGGAGTCGATCATGGAGTTGTGGTGGGTCACAAACCGGCCCCGACTCCCACGATTCCGGCACCACAAGTCCATGATCGACGCGGTGGGGCGAGCGGGGGAGCCGTGCTGGCCAAGCCGCCGGTGCGCAAGCTCGCCAAGGATCTCGGGGTCGACCTCGCCACGTTGACCGGGTCGGGGCCGCTCGGCTCGATCACCCGGGAGGACGTGCAGCAGGCGGCGAGCGGCGCGAGCGTTGTGGTTGCCGAGCCGATCGCGGCGACGACGGCGCCCAGCTTCGGCGCGGACCGGGAGCAGCGCATCCCGGTCAAGGGCGTCCGCAAGCTGACTGCCGAGAACATGTCCCGCTCGGCGTTCACCGCCCCGCACGTGACGGAGTTCCTGACCGTCGACGTGACCCGGGCGATGAAGGCACTGGACCGGCTGCGCGGCCGGCGGGAGTGGCGCGACGTACGGGTCTCGCCGCTGCTGCTGGTGGCGAAGGCGGTGCTGCTGGCGGTGCAACGGCACCCGATGGTCAACTCGACCTGGGCGGGCGACGAGATCGTGGTCAAGGAGTACGTCAACCTCGGCATCGCGGCGGCCACCGAGCGCGGTCTGATCGTGCCCAACGTCAAGGACGCCGGCCGCCTCTCGCTGCGGGAGTTGGCGGACGCGCTGACCGACCTGGTGCAGACGGCGAAGTCCGGCCGCACCTCGCCGGCGGCCATGTCCGGCGGCACCCTGACCATCACCAACGTCGGCGTGTTCGGGGTGGACACCGGCACACCGATCCTGCCGCCGGGTGAGTCCGCGATCCTGGCCTTCGGCGCGGTGCGGGAGATGCCCTGGGTGCACAAGGGCAAGGTCAAGGTTCGCCAGGTCACCACGCTGGGGCTGAGCTTCGACCACCGGATCATCGACGGTGAGCTGGGCTCGAAGTTCCTGCGGGACGTCGGCGACTTCCTCACAGATCCGGAGGCGGCGCTGCTCGCCTGGACCTGATCGTTTCAGAACGCCAGCCACGGCCGGTGTGCCACGGGTTAACGCCCGGCACACCGGCCGTGTCCGTTGAGCGAAGGAACCGTCGGCCAAGGGGCCTGTTGACCTTTGATTGTTAGGCAGGTGTCTCAGCTCACCTAATAATCGATGGAATTTCGCCGGCTCCTGCTGTTGAATAGATGCATCAGGGGCTGACAACCGAATAGCTAGGGGGACCCACCAATGAGCAGCATGATCGAGCGAATCCGCAACCACCGCGACGCGACCCGCCGCGCCCGTGCCATCGAGCACGCGCTGCGCTCGGCGAACTCGCCGGCGGTTCGCGAGGAAATCCTCGTCATCGCCCAGCGTCACATGAGCTGACGCTCCACTACATTCCTCACCTCCTCCAGATCGATGGCCCACCCGGCCCACCGGGTGGGCCATCGGCGTTTTCCAGACACCACCACCGGGATTCCGCCCTGCCGCAGCGCCCGGTACGGTGGGCTTCGGTCGCCGCCCGCCGACCCGGCAGAGGCCGAGCCGTCAGGAACTGCTCGACATCAACCGGCCACGGTGAGTGACGAGCAGTGCTCCTTGGACGGTTCGTGCCACCACCCGATACCGTGCGGGGAGCCGGCACAGCGGTACGCCGGTGACGCCGGCAGCCACGCCGAGGAGACCGATCGGCACCGGCGAGCCGACATGTGATGGAGGAGGCGCACCCATGACGTCCGAGGGCCCGCACCGACCCGGCCAGGAGCCGGACGAGGTGTCACCGGGCGCCGGCGGACCGGCGCCGTACGGCGACCGCCCGGCGCAGCCGGACAACGGCCAGAACGCCGCCGGCCCCGACCTGGGCTGGGCACCCCCGCCCCCGACGCGACCGAACCCGTCGGCGCCGGCATGGGCGACCCAGCCTGAGCAGCCGCCGGCCCCCGCCTGGGGTGCCGCCGCGCAGCCCAACGACCCGGCGCAGCCCGCCTGGGCCGCCGGTGGTGGCGCGAGCGAGCCGCCGCAGCAGCAGCCCGGCGCATGGTCCGGCAACGACGGCGCGCCGACCCCGGCACAGCCCGAACCCTGGGCCGCGCAGCAGCAGGGCTGGACGCCCGCCGAGCAGAGCGCACCCGCACCGACCTGGACCCCGAACGCCCCCGCTGAGCAGCCGGACTGGGTGCAGGCCCAGCCAGCCGCACGGGGCGCCGCGCAGGTTCCCCCGGCCACCGCCGCCTGGCCCGCCCAGGAGGACCCGGCCAGCGGCTGGGGCGGCGCGGCGCAGGCCAACCCGCCCGCAGCCGACTGGCGGGCGACCGAATCTCCGCAATCCGACGCACCGCAGGCCGCCGGCTGGTCCGGCGGCGCCCAGCAGGAGCAGGCCACCGGCAATGGCGGCTGGCCCGCCGCCGGCGCCGCCCGCGACGACCAGCCGGTGTGGACGCCGGCGGAGCAGTCGCCACCGGCCTGGGGCCAGCCCGCCGAAGCGACCGAGCAGCCCGCCCCCGGCTGGGGTCAGGCCGCCCAGCCGAGCCAGGCCCGTGGCGCCGCCCAGGTCCCGGCCCCGACGACGAACTGGCCCGCGCAGGACGATCCGGCCAACTCCGGCGGGTGGGCCGCGCAGCAGCAGGCGCAGGCGCAGCCCGCGTCGTGGAACGGCGGCAACGACGCGCGGCAGGACCAGCCCGCGCAGCCGGCCGCCTGGGCCGAGGCCGAGGGCCGTCCACAGCAGCCCGACTGGGTGCTCTCCCAACCGGAGCAGCCGACCGAGCGGCCGGAGCAGACAGGGTGGACCCCGGCGGAGCCGAGCAACCTCCCCGCCCGTGCCAGCGCCAGCGTGCCCACCAGCGGCGGCGCGCCCAACTGGGCCGCCGGCCCGGACAACGCCGCCCAGGGCAACTCCGGCGGCGTGCCGGAGGCCGAGCCGTGGGCCCCCGGTGAGGTGTGGGGTCGCGCGGAGGCCGAAGCTTCCGCCCAGTCCCGTGGAGGCTGGGAGGCTGACCGCGGCGACGAGGCACCGGCCTACCAGCCCGGGCCCGCGCCGGGCATCTCGCCGGCGAACGCGGTGCCGCTTCCCCCGCAGGAGCAGCGCGTGCCGGGTGCCAGCCTGGCTGCCGTCCCGCCGTCCGACTACGCACCCCAGGCCCAGTTCGCTCCGATCCCCGAGCAGCCCGCCTACGCCGAGCGGGAGACCCCGGACGCTGCCGCGCAGTACGGTGGCCGCCCCGAGGACGTCTCCGCGAGCGGCGCGGTGGTACCCGCCCCGCGCACCTCGCCCGAGTCCGGAGCGGGCCGCGCGGTCGTACCGGTGTCGGACGCCGAGTCGGCAGCCGGCGCGGCGGCCCGGGCCACGGCGAGCGCCTCGGTGCCGCTGGCGAGCCGGGTCATGCCTCCGACCGACCAGGCCATCCGACCGACCGGCACGGCCAACCCGCAACCCCGGGTGTACGGCCGTCCGGCACGACCGGAGCCGGAGGCCGAGCCGGAGCCGGAGGCGTTCCAGGGCGACCCGGGCGCCGACCGTCAGGGTGCTCCGGAGTGGCAGAACGACGCGCCACGACAGGCGACGCCCGACTGGCAGCACGAGGAGCAGCGGCAGATCGCTCCCGACTGGCAGAACGACGCGCAGCGGCAGCAGCCCGCACCCGACTGGCAGAACGACGCGCAGCGGCAGGCTGGGCCCGGCTGGGGCGGCGAGCCGTCGGCCGATCCGCGCTTCGACGACCGGCAGCCCGCACCGAACGCGTTCAACGAGGGGCCGCCGGCGTTCCCGCCCGGTGTGCCGTCCTTCGTCGACGCCCCGGGCAACAACAGGCCGGTGAACGGCACCCGCCCGCACTCCGGTGCCGAGGCGCCGGCGGACCAGTTCGGCGGCCCCGGGGCGCCTGCCGCCGGCACCCCGAACGGAACGGCGACCTTCGGTGCGCCGAACTTCGGCGGCCCGGGCTCCGGCGCGCCGGGCTACGGCGGGCCGGCGACCGAGTCGGTGCCGGGCGGCGGTTTCCCGCCGTCGTTCCCGCCACCGCCGCAGCCCGCGTCGTCCTGGGGCCAGGAGGCCGGCCAGTCGGACCAGGGCCGGTTCGACGCGTTCAAGCCGGACGCCGTCGACGAGCCGAAGGTGGAGCCCCCGACGCCGAAGGTACGTAACGGCCGGGTGCTGGCCGCGGTGCTGATCGCCGCGATGCTCATCCTGGCGGTGCCGCTCGGCCTGCTGCTTCTGCTCGGCAAGGTCGGTGGGAACGACACACCGGCCTTCGACCCGGCGGTTGGCACCTGCGTGAAGCAGTCCGGGCAGGCCGGCGCCTCGGCGGCGGACTGCGGCGAGGCGGGCGCGTTCACGATCGTCTCGAAGGTGGACGCCAAGGAGAAGTGCACCGACACGACGCAGCCCCACGTGGTGTTGCCGGGTGAGGGTGCCAACCGGGTGCTCTGCCTGAAGCCGGCCGCGAAATAGCCGCACCGACGGCGGGGTCACGGGCAACCGTGACCCCGCCGTCGTCGTACCGCAGGTGGTACCGAATCTCGCCCCCTCCGGCCGGGCGCGGGCCGGTGGTCAGGCACGATGGGTGCATGAGCGCACGAGTACGGGCTCCCGAACTGCGCGGTCGGGGCTGGCTGAACACCGGTGGACGCGACCTCAAGCTCGCCGACCTTCGCGGCAAGATCGTAATCGCGGATTTTTGGACGTTCTGCTGTATCAACTGCCTGCACGTGCTCGATGAGCTGCGCCCGCTCGAAGAGAAGTACGGCGACGTGCTCGTCGTCATCGGCGTGCACTCGCCGAAGTTCGAGCACGAGAAGGACGCCGACGCGCTCGCCGCCGCGGTGGAGCGGTACGGGGTGCACCACCCCGTACTCGACGATCCCGAGATGGACATGTGGCAGCAGTACGCGGCCCGGGCCTGGCCGACCCTGTCGGTGATCGACCCCGAGGGTTACGTGGTGGCCACCATGGCCGGCGAGGGGCACGCCGAAGGGCTCGCCCGACTGATCGACGAGTTGATCACCACCCACGAGGCCAAGGGCACCCTTCACCGGGGGAACGGCCCGTACGTCCCGCCGCCGGCACCGGAGACGGCGCTGCGCTTCCCGGGTAAGGCGGTGCTGCTGCCCAACGGCAACCTGCTGGTCTCGGACTCGGCCCGACATTCTTTGGTCGAGGTCGACCCGGACGGCGAGACGCCGGTGCGTCGGATCGGCTCGGGCGAGCGCGGCCGGGCGGACGGCCCGGCCGCGGCGGCGACGTTCTCCGAGCCGCAGGGCGTGTGCGTGCTGCCCACGCACGTCGCCGAGGTGGCCGGCTACGACCTGGTGGTGGCCGACACCGTCAACCACCTGCTGCGCGGCGTACGGCTGGAGTCCGGCGAGGTGGTCACCGTTGCCGGCAGTGGGCGGCAGTGGCGCGCTGAGGTCGACGACCACGCCCACGACGCGTTCGCCGTCGACCTCTCGTCGCCGTGGGACCTGGCCTGGTACGACGACAAGCTGATCATTGCGATGGCCGGCATCCACCAGCTCTGGTGGTTCGACCCGATCAAGCGGACCGCCGGCATGTACGCCGGCACCACAGTGGAGGCGTTGCGCGACGGCCCGCTGGCCGAGGCGTGGATGGCCCAGCCGTCCGGGCTCTCCACCTCCGCCGACGGCACCCGACTCTGGGTGGCCGACAGCGAGACCAGCTCGATCCGGTACGTCGAGAACGGTGTGCTGGGCACCGCCGTCGGGCAGGGCCTGTTCGACTTCGGGCACGTGGACGGCCCGGCGGAGTCGGCGCTGCTCCAGCACCCGCTGGGGGTGTGCGCGCTGCCGGACGGCTCGGTGCTGATCGCGGACACGTACAACGGTGCGGTGCGCCGCTTCGACCCGGCCAGCAACCAGGTCTCCACCGTCGCCGACGGGTTGGCGGAGCCGAGCGACCTGGTGCTCACCCCGTCCGGTGAGGTGCTGGTGGTGGAGTCCGCCGCACACCGGTTGACCCGGCTCGCCCCCGGTGCACTGTCGGCGGCGGGTGCCAGCACTGTGGACGGGCCACGGCACCGCACCGAGCGCAAGCCGACCGACGTCGCCGCCGGCGAGGTCACCCTGGACATCGTCTTCACCCCGGCGCCGGGGCAGAAGCTGGACGAGACGTACGGGCCGTCGACCCGGCTGGTGGTCTCCGCGTCCCCGCCGGAACTGCTGGTGGACGGTGCTGGCACGGGCACCGAGCTGTCCCGCCGGCTGGTGCTCAACGGCGAGGTCACCGCGGGGGTGCTCCAGGTGACAGCGCAGGCGGCGACCTGTGACGCGGACGTCGAACACGCGGCGTGCCACCTGACCCGGCAGGACTGGGGCGTACCCGTCCGGGTGGTCGACGGCGCCGTGACCCGGCTGCCGCTGGTGCTTCGCGGCCTGGACGCCTGACGCGATTCGGAGGGGCCCAGCTGGGCCCCTCCGGTCAGGCGAACGGGGCCAGTGTGATGTCGGCGTCGATCAGGCTGGCGCGGACGAGCTCGGCGGCGGAGACCGCGCCCGGGGTGTCGCCGTGCACACAGATCGAGTCGACCGAGCAGGGGATGACAGTGCCGTCGACAGCCACCACGCTGCGTTCGGTGGCCATCCGCGCCGCCCGTTCGGCGATCTGCTCGGGGTCGGTGATCACCGCACCGGGGGTGCCGCGCGGCACCAGCGCCCCGTTGGGGAGGTAGGCGCGGTCGGCGAACGCCTCGGCAACCACCGGCAGGCCGGCGCCCACGGCGAGTTGGGCGAGCGTCGAGCCGGGAAGGCAGAGGACGGGCAGCTCCGGGTCGTAACCGCTGACCGCGGCGACCACCGCCGCCGCCTGGGACTCGTCGGTGCTGGCCGCGTGGTAGAGCGCGCCGTGCGGCTTCAGGTAGCGGACCCGGGTGCGGAACAACCGGCAGAACGCGTCCAGCGCCCCCAACTGGTAGGTCACCTCGTCGCGCAGCTCGGCGAAGTCGTACGCGATGTGCCGCCGGCCGAAGCCGGCCAGGTCCCGGTAGCCGACCTGCGCGCCCACCGCGACCCCGCGTCGCGCAGCGCCCTCGCAGACCCGCCGCATTGTCGACGGGTCGCCGCCGTGGAAGCCGCAGGCGACGTTGGCGGAGGTGACGAGGCTCAGCAGCGCCTCGTCGTCACCGAGTCGCCAGATGCCGAATCCCTCGCCCAGGTCAGCGTTGAGGTCCATGGAATCTGACGGTAGTACCTGGCCGGGCCTGCGCGAGCGGGGTCACGTCGGTGACCACCCCGATGACGGGGTATCCACCGGTGGTCGGATGGTCCGCGAGGAAGATCAGGGGTTGTCCGTCCGCCGGCACCTGCACCGCCCCGAGCACGATGCCCTCGCTGGGGAGTTCGCCGGCCACCGCGCGGGGCAGCGCCGCGCCGGCGAGCCGCGCACCGACCCGGTTGCTCACCGGGCTGACGGTGTACGCGCTGCCGAAGAGCCGGTCGAACGCCGTCGGCGTGAACCAGTCCTCGCGAGGACCGGGACCCAGCGTCAGGTGCAGCTCTTCAGGTGGCGTGGGGCACACGGTCAGATCCACCGGTGCCGGGGTGCCGACCGGATCACCGAGCGGCAGCAGGTCACCATCCCGTAGCCGGGGCGGGCCGAGCCCGGAGAGGGTGTCGGTGGCCCGGCTACCGAGCACCGGTGACACGTCGATGCCGCCCGCCACAGCCAGCCAACTCCGTACGCCCCGCCGGGCGGGACCGATCCGCAGCACCGTCCCGGCCGGCACGCTGAGGGGACGTCCCGTGTCACCGGGCCGGGCACCCGCCTGGACGGGGACCTCGGTGCCGGTGACCGCCACCGTGGCGGCCCGGGTCAACCGCACTGTGCAGCCGGTCAGGGTGATCTCCAGGCCGGCCGCGTGCTCCGGATTGCCGACCAGCCGGTTGGCCAACCGCAGGGCACCCGGGTCGAGGGCGCCGGACCGGGGTACGCCCAGGTGCGCCCAGCCGGGCCGGCCCAGGTCCTGCACAGTGGTGAGCGCACCGGCGCGGATCACCTCGATGGCGGCCGGGCGGGTCACGCCGCCACCATCCGCACCGTGGTGCCCGGACCGAGTCGGGCCGGCGGGTCCGCAGCCACGTCGAACAGCACCAGGTCGGTCCGACCGACCAACAGCCAGCCGCCGGGGGAAGCGCCCGGGTAGATGCCGGCGTACGGGCCCGCCAACGCGACCGAGCCGGCCGGCACCCGGGGACGGGGCGTGGCCAGCCGGGGCAGCGCCAACTCGGCGGGCAGCCCGGTCAGGTAGGGGAATCCGGGGGCGAATCCGCAGAAGGCGACCCGGAACCGCGTGCTGGTCAGTTTGTGCCGCACTGCCGGCACGTCCACGCCCCAGTGTTCCGCCACCGCCGCCAGGTCCGGCCCGTCGAAGGTGACCGGCACGAACACGTCAGCCGCGTCGTCGGCCCCGTTTTCGGCTGTGGCGTCGCGGAGTCCGGCTGTGCCTCGGGCCTGGGCGTCGTTGTCCGCTCCGGCACCAGGTTCGATGTCGGCGCGGGCGCGGGCGTGGGCGTCGTCGGCGCGGGCGGCGTCGTCGGCGCGGGCTTTGGCGTAGGCGGCGTGGGCGTGGGCGGCGTCGTCGGCGCGGGCTTTGGCGTAGGCGGCGTGGGCGTGGGCGGCGACTTTGGGATTGGCTTGGTGTGGGCGGGTGATCGCGGCGGTGACGGCGGGTGCCCAACGGGTCAGCTGCTCGGTCGTGGTGGCCGGGTCGGGCAGGCCGTCGAGTAGCACGGTTTGGGCCGCCGGCACGATCTCCACGGCGATCAGGTCGCCCCGCTCCCGACGCCGCCACAGCTCGGCCCGCCACGCTTCGACAAGGGCGGCCTCCGGGATGTCGGCCACGGCTTCGGGGGTGTCGGCGGGGGCGGCGCAGTCGAGTAGCAGGGCGTGCGCCCCGACCTGTCGGATCCGCATCCGCACATCCTCGCCGATGCCGTGCCGATCCGGTGTTCACGTTGACGGTGCCGGGTGTCACCAACGCCACTACTTACAAGTAACCTACGGTGCCGTAACCTGATTAGGTGACCACCTCCGCCCCGCTTCGCCTGAAGCCGGTCGACATCGGTAAGCCCCGGATGCGCGGCTGGCTGCACACGTACGCCTTCTTCGTCGCCCTGGTCTGCGGCATCGTGCTCTGCTCGATCGCCGCCACCCGGCCCGGGTGGGCACCCCTGGTGAGCTGCCTCATCTACAGCCTGACGGTCTGCGGGCTCTTCGGCACGAGCGCGCTGTACCACCGCCGCGTGTGGTCGGAGCGCGGCTACCAGGTGATGCGCCGGATGGACCACTCGATGATCTTCGTGTTCATCGCCGGCACGTACACACCGCTCTGCGCGATGCTGCTCGCGCCCCGGCCAGCCACCGTGATGCTGGCCCTGGTCTGGGGTGGCGCGCTGGCCGGCGTTGCGGTCAAGGTGGTCTGGCCGCACGCGCCACGCTGGGTGTCCGCGCCGCTCTACCTGGCGCTGGGCTGGGTGGCGGTGGCAATGCTCCCGGAGATCCTGCACGGGGGCGGCGTCGCGGCGCTGGTGCTGCTGATCGTCGGCGGCGCGATCTACAGCGTCGGCGCGGTCTTCTACGCGTTGCGCCGGCCCAACCCGTGGCCGACCGTCTTCGGCCACCACGAGTTCTTCCACGCCTGCACCCTGCTGGCGGCGCTGTGTCACCACATCGCGATCTACTTCGCGCTGTTCGCCTGACCCAACCGCCAGGACCCAGGGGCACGGCAACGCTGCTCGGCCGCAACGCATGGCGACTGCCGCCGCCATGATCGTGCTCGATCAAGGATGTAGTGGCCTCGCTCGCATTCGAAGGCACTACATCCTGGATCGAGCACGATCTTCGCCCGATCACCGCCTCCGGGATCAGGCCCGCACCTCAAGATCCGCACATCTCCAGGGAAACTGCTGTCTCGACACGCCCTCAGGCAGCAGCTTCCCCGAAAGTGTGCGGATCTTGGCCGGGTAGCGGGGTGCTGGCGACCCCGTCGCGCACACGCGGGCCGGGGCACACACGCGAGCCGGGGCCCCGCGACGCTGCGGGACCCCGGAGTGTGTGGGCGAGGATCAGACCGGTCGGCCCGGCCGACGCACCTCGCGGTACTCCTGCACGACCTGGTTGTCCTGGACCGGCACGACCCGGTCGGCCACGACGCGCTCCTCGCGAACCGGCGCGGCCGCTACCGGGCGGCGGCGGCTGTTCCAGAAGTAGAGGGTGGCGAGCAGGCCGGCGACGCCGGCGAGCATCAGCACCCAGCCGACCACGGCCAGGTCCAGCCAACCCAGGTCGGCCTCCACTGCGAACGCGAAGATCGCGCCCAACGCGATCAAGAAGATGCTGCCACCAATGCCCATGTCTCGCTCCTCGGCTCTAACCTGGCGTACGTCGCGCCGCGGCCGTCGGTAGGGGTGCGGCATCCATCGACTTACCCAGGCACGGAGATCGCCAATCGGGCAAGCTGGGGGCATGACGGACGCCGACCCCGACACACGGACACTGGTGTTGCTGCGGCATGCGAAGGCCGAGCAGGGCAACGACGCGGCGGACGACGCGGAGCGGCCGTTGAGCGCACGCGGGGACGCCGACGCGGCAGCGGCTGGGGCCTGGTTGGCGCACCAGGGGCTGCTGCCCGACGTGGTGATCTGCTCGACGGCCCGACGCACCCGCCAGACCTGGCACGGGGTGGCGATGGGGATGACCGGTTCACCGCCGGAGGGTGGCCCGACCGGTCCTCGCCCGACCGTCCGTTATGAGCCGGGTGCGTACGACGCACACCCGGAGGAGTTGTTGTCGCTGGTCCGCACTGTGGACCCGGCGGCCCGCACAGCCTTGCTCATTGCTCACAATCCGGGCATCTCGCTGCTATCCGCGCTCCTCGACCCCGAGGGAGTTACCGACGAGGGTCTGCGCACCGCCGAGCTGGCGGTGCACCGCTGCCCGGTGGGCTGGGCGGAGTTGAGCAGGGCGGGAGCGCCGCTCACGGCTCGGCACACCGCACGCGACTGAGCCACCCGCCGATCCGACGGGTGGCTCAGGGGTACGCGTTGTGCCGGGATCAGGACGGCGGCGCGGTTGGTGGCGGCGGGTCCGGCGGTGGCGGCATCATCGCCGTCGGATGAGACAGCCGGTTCTCCTCCACGATGAGGGTTCGAGCCCGCTTGCGCCGGTCCTGCCAGAACCAGACAGTGGTCAGCAGTACGGCCAGCCCGGCCAGGATGAACACCCAGCCGACCGCGCGTACGTCGATCCACCAGACGTTGGCTCTCAGCGCGAAGGTCAGGATCGCGCCGATCGCGATGAGAAAAATGCCGCTTCCTACACCCATGTGCGCTGCACTCCCCCGTGCGGTGGCTCTGGGCGTTCCCTTTCGAGGTCACGCGACGGTTACCCGCCACGGCAGCGGCATACCCGACCGGGCGCGGTCAATACGTGCCCACTGTCGGGTCGAAACGGCGGCGGCCGACGGGGCAACATGCCCCGCCGGCCGTCGGTGCCGAGTGGTGCGACCCGGCACAGGACCTAGAAGGCCTCCTCCGGGAGGTCCATGATGTCGAGGTCGGCACCCTCGATGATCCGCCGGTCGGCGCCGATGCGGGGCAGCACCTCACGGGCGAAGAAACGGGCAGCGGCCACCTTGCCGGTGTAGAACGCCTTGTCGCTGGCGGAGACCTCGCCGGTCAGCGCCTTCAGCGCCACCTCGGCCTGCCGCTGCAGCAGCCAGCCGACCACCAGGTCACCGATCGCCAGCAGGAAGCGCCGGCTGCTCAGCCCGACCTTGTAGAGGGCGCGGGTCTCGCCGCCCTGCGCCTCGCCCAGCCAGCCGGTCATCACACCGAGGATGTTCTGCACCTCGCCGAGCGCCTTGCCGAGCGCCTGCCGCTCCTCCTTGAGCTGGCCGTTGCCCGCCTCGGTGGAGATGAACTCCTGGATCTCGCCGGCGACCGCCATGAGGGCCTTGCCGTTGTCCCGAACGATCTTGCGGAAGATCAGGTCCAGGCTCTGGATGGCGGTGGTGCCCTCGTACAGGGTGTCGATCTTGGCGTCCCGGACGTACTGCTCCAGCGGGTAGTCCTGGAGGAAACCGGAGCCGCCGAAGGTCTGCAGGGACTCGTGCCCGAGCATCTCGTACGCCCGCTCCGAACCGACGCCCTTGACCAGCGGCAGCAGCAGGTCGTTCACCCGCTTGGCCAGCTTGGTGGCCTTCTCGTCGCCGGCCGCCTCGGCGATGGCGACCTTGTCCTGCCAGGTGGCGGTGTAGAGAACCAGGGCACGCAGGCCCTCGGCGTACGACTTCTGCAGCAGCAGCGAGCGGCGCACGTCCGGGTGGTGGGTGATGGTGACCCGCGGCGCGGTCTTGTCCGCCTGCTGGACCAGGTCGGCGCCCTGCACCCGGTTCTTCGCGTACTCCAGGGCGTTGAGGTAGCCGGTGGAGAGGGTGGCGATGGCCTTGGTGCCGACCAGCATCCGGGCGTACTCGATGATCATGAACATCTGGCGGATGCCGTCGTGCTTGTCGCCCAGCAGCCAGCCCTTGGCCGGTACGCCGTGCTCGCCGAAGGTCAGCTCGCAGGTGTTGGAGACCTTCAGGCCCATCTTGTGCTCGACGTTGGTGGTGTAGACGCCGTTGCGCTCGCCCAGCTCGCCGGTGGTCTCGTCGAAGTGGAACTTCGGCACGACGAAGAGCGACAGGCCCTTGGTGCCGGGGCCACCGACGCCTTCCACACCCACCGGGCGGGCCAGCACGTAGTGCACGATGTTGTCGCTGAGGTCGTGCTCACCCGAGGTGATGAAGCGCTTCACGCCCTCGATGTGCCAGGAGCCGTCCGGCTGCTGGATGGCGCGGGCGCGGCCGGCGCCGACATCCGAGCCGGCGTCCGGCTCGGTGAGCACCATGGTGGAGCCCCACTGCTTGTCGATGAAGAGCTTGGCCCACCGCTTCTGCTGCTCGTTGCCCTCGACCTCCAGCACGTGCGCGAAGGACGGGCCGGAGGCGTACATCCAGATCGGGGCGTTCGAGCCGAGCACCAGCTCGGCGAGGGCCCACCAGAGGGCGCGGGGGGCGTTGGTGCCGCCCAGGTGCGGCGGCAGGTCCAGGCGCCAGAACTCGGAGTCCATGAATGCCTGGTAGGACTTCTTGAACGACTCCGGGAGCGGCGCGGTGTGCGTGGCCGGGTCGAACACCGGCGGGTTGCGGTCGCTGTCCGTGTAGCTGGCGGCCAGGTCCTCGCGAGCGAGGCGATCAAGCTCGGAGAGGAAACTGCGGGCGGTGTCGGCGTCGAGTTCGGAGTACGGTTCCTGGCCGAACGCCTGGTCCGCCCCGAAGACCTCGAACAGGTTGAACTCAAGGTCCCGCAGGTTGCTCTTGTAGTGGGTCATGCTCGCTGGCCCCGCTTCCGGACAGGTGTTACCGATCAGTAACCCCGACTGTATTACTCGCGGGTAGGCAGCGACAAGCGGATCACCCAAGTGACGGCCATTACACACCTGCGGGCGCGGCCGGGCGGCTCAACTCTCGGCGGCGCCGACCTCCCAGCTCGGGACGGCGACGGCAGCGCCGGCACGGGCACCCACGTACTCCATCAGAACCAGCGCGATGTCGTCGTCGAGCCGACCGTGCACCCACTCGACCAGGGCGGTCTCCAGCGATGCCAGCCCGTCGGCGACCGTGCCATGGCCGAGCAGTCGCCAAGCCCGATCGGCGGTCGGGAAGAACTCACCGTCCCGCCGCGCCTCGCCGAGACCGTCGGTGAACAGCAGCAGCCGGTCCCCGGGTTCCAGGCGTTCGACCCGAGGGCGGACCACCGGCATGAACCCGAGCGGAGGTGCCGGGGCCGGCGGTTCCAGCGGGATCACCGCACCTCGACGTAGCAGCAGCGGTGGCGGATGCCCGCAGTTGACGATCGTGAGGGTGCCGCCACGCTCCTCGACCAGTGCCGCCGTGACGAAGTCCTCGTCGCCAACGTTGCGGGCGACCGCGCGGTCCAGGTCGGCGACGACGGCCCGCAGGTCGGCCCGCTCGTACGCCACGTGCCGGTAGGAACCGAGGACGATGCTGGCCAGCCGGACCGCGTCCAGACCCTTGCCCCGCACGTCACCGATGATCATGCGGACGCCGTAGGGCGTGTCGATCGCCTCGTACAGGTCGCCGCCGATCTCGGCCGTCGCGGTGGAGGAGATGTAGCGTCCCGCGACCGACAGCGTGCCGACCTGCGGCCCGAGCGGGCGCAACACCGCCTGCTGGGCCACCGAGGCGAGCTTGGTCAGCTCCACGATCCGCTCGGCCTGCCGCTGGCGAACCCAGGCCACCGCCACTGCCATTCCGGTGACGAGAGCGACCGCGACAACGTTGACCGAGGTGGCCAACGAAACCTTCGGCGCGACCAGCGCGAAGCCGGCGCCGATCAGTGTCGCCGCGACGCCCACCCCCAGGACCACCAGCCAGGACGCCAGGGCAGCGGCGAGAACCGGCGCGGCCGCCAGGAGCGCGACGTAGTGCACCTTACGGCCGTCCGCCGCCTCCACCGCCGAGACGATCGCGAGCAGAACGAGGGCCGCGCCGAGGCCGGCGCGGGATCCGGGGCTCAGCGGGCGACGGCCCGACTGGAGGAGTCGCGTGGGTACGAGGGACAGTTTGCCTGATCCACGTGAACCGGTGAATGAACCTGACCCGTCGTCTGAGGAGGTTCTGTCCGGCCGGCCCAGTAAGCCGACCGAATCGGCGTCACCGCTCCCGCTCAGCCGAGCACCTCGTAGCGGACGGTGAGCGCGCCCACGTCGACCGAGGCGATGCTGGCGAAGGCGGCCCGGGAGAGGTCCAGGCAGCGGCCGTCGATGAACGGGCCACGGTCGTTGATCCGCACCGTCACCGACTTGCCGTTGGCCGGGTTGGTCACCCGGACCTTGGTGTTGAACGGCAGCGTCTTGTGCGCGGCGGTCAGCGCGTCGGGGTTGAACGACTCGCCGTTGGCGGTGAGCTGCCCGTCGGAGTAGAACGAGGCGCCGCACGAACCGCTCTCCAGCACCTTCGCCGCGGTCGTGGTCTTCTTGACGGTCGGCTTCGGCTTCGGCTTCGGCGACGTGGTGCGTTCCCTGCCCCGGGAGGCGGCCTGCTGCGACCGGGTCGCCGACGGGCTGGCGGTCACGCTGGGCGAGGCGCTGACGCTCGGGGTGGCGGCCGGGGAGCTGGGGGTGAGGCTGCTCGCGGCGGTGGTCGGGGTGAGGTCGAGAGCCACCTGCCCGGACTGGTCGGGCCCGGAGACCAACTGCACCGCACCTACCGTGCCGCCGACGGCGAGGGCGACGCCGACCGCCGCGGTGGCCACGATGCCCGCCGGGGAGGAGAAGATGCGGGTACGAGAGTGCTTGCCTGCCACCGGCCCGGTCCTTTCGTCGTCTGAACAAACCGGATCGGACCGTAACGAGAGAAGCACTTCCGAAGTCAACGTGATCATGTTGGTATGCCCGCATTTGCACAGGTACGTGTAGCCGATCATCCGACCCAGGGTGGGCCGGGTGGCCCGGGTGCCGTCGCGCCCGCCGACCGTGCCGCAGGATGAGCGGATGCCCGCCGATCTGACCGAACGCCTGGCCGCCCTGTTCCAGTGGATCGACCCCGGCCCAGGCACCAGTCACCTGGTCAGCGACATCTCCGGTTGGTGGCGGGACCCGGCAGTGCTGGCCGAGCTGGGGCCCGCCCTGGTGGCGCCGTACCGGGCCGCCCGGCCAACGGTGGTGCTCGCGCCGGCCGTCACCGGGCTGCTGCTCGGGCCGTTGGCCGCCACCGCCCTCGGGGTCGGCTTCGTGGCCGCACACAAGCCCGGTGACGGACGCCTGCCGGCCGGGCCACTCACCTGGGCACAGAGCCCACCGGACTACCGGGGCCGACGGGTGGACCTCGCCGTACGGGACCGGCACCTCGGCCCCGGCGACCGGGTGCTGGTGGTGGACGACTGGGTGCGTACCGGCGCGCAGCTGCAAGCCCTCTACGACATCTGCGCAGCCCGGGGCGCCGAGGTGCTGGGCACCGCAGTGGTGGCCGTGGACTGCCCGCCCGAGATCGCGGCCGACCTACGGATCACCGGCCTGATCGACGCCGCGGATCTGCCGGGTTGACCTCAAGCAAGGTTGAAGAACGACGATCGGTGGATGAGCGAGGGAACACTGGACGAGGCGTACGAACGACTGCACCGCACCGGCCCGGAGTTCGAGGGCTGGCTGTCCAACCACGGGCCGATGGCCGTCGAGGCGCTGGTCCGGCACGGGCACCAGCAACGGGTGCACCGCTGGCTCGACGAATACCTCGGGCGACTCGATGAGCTGCCCCGAGGGCTGCACCCGATCGACGACTGGCGGGACGCGCTCGGCGACCCGAAGCGCGCCGGTGACTGGCTGGCCCACTTTGACCGGCAAGTGCGCGAACACCAGTGGCGCGACGTGCTCGGCACCTGGTGGCCCCGGCTGCTGCCGGGCATCGCCGCCGGCGCCACCCACGGCGTGATCCGGGTCGGGCACGCCGTACGCGCGCTCGAAGCGGACGAGGAGAACCCACGGCGGCTCACCGAGTTGGGCCAGGCCCTCGGCTACTGGGCGGCACGCTGGCAGCCGATCCCCGGCACCGACCGGCTGTTCACCGGCGATGCCGACGAGCCGGGCACCGACGACATCGACGTGGCGGGCGCGCTGGCCGGGCTGCCCCGGATCGAGGACCAGACCGGAGGGGTCCGGGACCGGCTGGGCCAGCTGCCGGCCGTACCCCGGTGGGAGCCTGCGCTCGCGGCGCTGCGCCCCGCGCGGAGCCCGGCCGAGGCGCAGCGGGGGCTCACCACGCTGGTGCACCGGGCCGGCCTGGACTACCTGCGTTTCGGACACACCAACCCGGTCATGCTGGTGCACGCGGTCACCGCGCCGACCGCCGTGCTGCGTACCCTGCCGGCACTTGACCGGGCGCTGTGGGCGCCGAGCTTCGCCGCGGCCTGGGCCGCGACGGCGGCCATGACCTCCGTGTACGCCCCGGCCACCGGCATCGCACCACCGACCGTCACCCCCGCGACGCCGTCGGGGGTCTTCGCCCGCGCGGCCCGCCACGGCGACGAGCACGTGGTCAAGCTCGCCGACGCGATCCTCGACGCGTACGCGACCAGTGCCGACGAGCGGCTCCTCACCGCACCCGGCTACGCCGGCCAACTGATCTGAGCGGGGCGACGGGTATTGCGGCAGCGACCGGGGGCGCCCTGACCTAGCCTCGGCAGGATGTGGCCTCGGATCGGTGAACTGCGCGCCCTCGCCCTCGGCACCCCCGGCGAGTTGCGGTCGACCCTCAACACCCTGGTGCTGGCCGGTGTGAAGACCGCGACGGCCGGCCGACTCGCCGAGTACGCGGAAGAAGGCGAGGAGTTGGAGCACGTCGGCGAACGCCTGGCCCTGGTCGACGACGACAACGCCCTGGCCGGCGTCGTGGAGATCACCGGAGTCGAGGTGGTCCGCTTCGCCGACGTGCCCTGGGACTTCGCCCACGCCGAGGGCGAGGGTGACCGCTCGATCGAGGAGTGGCGGGCCGGGCACTCGACCTACTGGGCGCGGCTCGGCACGCCGGTCGACGGCGACACCCCGATCGTCTGCCTGCGCTTCCGCCTGGTTTCCGGCGGCGAGGGCGGTGTGGCCAGCGGTGACCTCGGCGCCTGACGTCTCTTCCCCAGCTGGGTCGGCGCGGCGGCTGCCAGTTAGGCGGGCGTCTCGGCCTGGCGGGTCAGTCGCGTAGTTGTGGCAGCAGCCGCGTCGCCACGTCCACCAGGACGGCCTCGTCACCGGCGTACCAACTGCTGGCGCGTGGCCAGTGCGTCACCACGTCGGTGAAGCCCAGCTCGGCGGCGCGGCCGACCTGGTCGGCGAAGAACTGTGCGCTGCTGAGCGAGAAGACCGGCGCGGCATCCAGCGAGAGGTAGCGGTCCAGGCTGGCCGGGTCACGGCCGGCCTCGTCCAGGGTCCGGTCCATCCGCGCGGACAGCGCCGACACACTGGCCCACCAACCCGCCAGGTCGTTGTCGTCACCGGTGCCGGTGGTCACCCACCCCTGCCCGAAGCGGGCCACCAACCGCATCGACCGTGGCCCGTTGGCGGCCACCACGAACGGCACCCGAGGCTGCTGCACGCAGCCGGGGTTGTTGCGGGCATCCACAGCGGCGAACCAGTCCCCACGCCAGGTGGTGCCGTCCTCCCGCAGGATCAGGTCCAGCAACTCGGTGAACTCGGCGAACCGGTCGACCCGCTGACGAGGCGGCAGCGTCTCACCACCCAGCACCGCCGAGTCGAAGCCGATGCCACCCGCCCCCAGACCGAGCAGCAAGCGGCCGGCGGAGACGTCGTCCACAGTGGTGATCTGCCTGGCGAACGCGGCCGGGTGCCGGAAGTTCGGCGACGCCACGAGAGTGCCCAGTCGAATCCGCGAGGTCACAGTGGCAGCGGCGGTCAGCGTGGCCATCGAGTCGAACCACGGGCCGTCGACCAGGTCACGCCAACCCAGGTGGTCGTACGTCCAGGCGTGGTCGAAGCCCCACTCGTCGACCTGCCGCCAGCGACGCTGCGACTCCGCCCACCGCTGGTCCGGAAGGATCACGATGCCAATCCGCATGATCGCCACCCTAGTCGGGCCGGCCACCCGCGCCCTAGCATCACGCTCATGCAGGGGATCGGGGCAGCCGTACGAACGGCGAGCCTTTCTGACGTGCCGGCGCTGGTCGAGTTGCGCATGGCGAACGCCGAAGCGCACCTGGCGCTCGACCCTGACACCTACCGCCTGCCGCAGCGCGAGGCGGTCATCGAGCACTTCACCGCCGTCCTCAGCGACGCGGCCGCCCGGAACGCGGTTCTTGTCGCGGAACAGGGCGGGCAGGTGGTCGGGATGGTCGAGGTGCTGCGCCTGCCCGAACCGCCCGCACACCAGATCCTTCGCCCGGAGCCTTCGGCGCAGATCCATACTGTGGTGCTCGACGAGGCCCGAGGCCGTGGGGTCGGCTCCGCGCTGCTCGACGCGGCGGGCCGGTGGGCGGTCGAGCACGGGCTTTCCTACCTGTCGGCGGGTATCCACCACCGCAACGCGAGCGCCGTGCGCTTCTACCGCCGCCACGGCTACGAACCGTCCGGCACCTCGTGGGGCAGGCGGGCAGTCGGTTAGGCCGGCGTCCGGGGCACCATCGTCGCCCGACTTTGGTTACCGTTCCGTTGTGGACATGCGGGCACGACGGACCGACACGGTACGGGCGTTCGGCACCCTGTTACTGGTGGCGGGTTTTGTGATCTCGCTATTCAGCATGCCGTCCGGGGGCGCAGGGCTCAAACCGCAGATCCTGGCCGCGTTCCTCATCCTGACCGGTATCGGTCTGCGGATCGAAGCGGCGATCGCCAACCGGCAGTTCTAGGTCCACCGTCGCGGCCAGCCCGTACCCTCCGGTGGTGCCCGCCGAAGCAACTGCCGCCCGCGTACCCCCGGCTCGCCGGTTCCGCATGATCCGCACGGTGGCGTTGCTGGCCGGGGTGGTCGTACCGTCCCTCATCCTCCGCGAGTTGGTCGAGTCCCGGTTCGGCCGCGGGCCGCTGGCCGACCTCAGCGCGGTCGCGGTGCCGATGGCGGCGACCGCGTGGCTCGCGCCGTACGCCTCCTATCGGCGACGCGACGCCCTGCTCTGGCTGGTCGGCCCGGGCATCTACGTCTTCGCTGTGATCGCCTGGCGGGTGGCCCTCGCGCCGTACCGGGACTGGAGCCCTCGCCCGGAGGAAAGGGCCCGGATGCGCTGGTCACGCGACCAGGAACACGCCGGGGAGTGGTACCTGACCGAGCCGGCGAGTGGCACAGGTCACACTTCTTCCCGGTAGGGGCACCGCGTTCGGCTCCGACCCCTCAGGGAGCGGCACCCAGGCGGGGTGTCGCCCGAGGAGAGGACCAGAACGCGATGACGAAGGTGACAGCACAACTGTCGGTGTCGGTGGACGGCTTCTACGCCGGGCCGCAGTTCGACGGGAACGGCAACTGGATGGACTCGGAGGAGAGCGCCAAATTCTTCCGGGTCACCCGGTGGGCGACCGAAGCGGCGGCCTGGCGCGAACGGCAGGGCTTCGCCGGCGGGGAGCAGGACACCAACTCCGAGGTGATCGCCGAGTCGTTCGGCGCGGCCGGCGCGTACGTGATGGGGCGCCGGATGGCCGACGGGGGTGAGATCCCCTGGGGTGAGGAGCCGCCGTTTCGCGCACCGGTCTTCGTCGTCACCCACCGCCCTCGCCAGCGGCTGCTGCGGGGAGGCGGCACCAGCTTCACCTACGTCACCGATGGCGTGGTCAGCGCCGTCGAGCAGGCGCGCGCCGTGGCCGGTGGCAAGGATGTCGCGGTGGCCGGGGGCGGCAGCCTGGTGCGGCAGGTGCTCAAGGCCGGCCTGCTCGACGAGTTGGAGCTGCACGTCGTACCTGTCGTGCTCGGCACCGGCCTGCGCCTCTTCGACGCGGACCTCGACCTGGGCGACCGGGAAGGGGTCGAGCTGACGCCGACCCGCGTCCTTGCCACCCCGCAGGTGACCCACATCCGGTACGCGGTGCGAGGTCGCGCCCCGCTCGTGCTCGACGACCGGGGCAGCGGAGGCGGCCCGACGGTGACCGCGAACTGAACCACGGCCCCTCGAAGGAAGGAGGAGAAACCATGCCGCAACTGTTGCGGGTGCAGTGCTTCAACGTCTCGCGCGACGGGTTCGGGACCGGGGAGGGGCAGAGCCTGGAAAGGCCCTTCGGTCACGCGGACCCCACCCCGCTGTTCTCCTGGCGTTCCGCCACCGCCAGCTTCGTGTATCGCACCGAGCCGGGTGGCAGCCGCGGCCTGGACGACTACCTGACCCGCGACGCCGAGTGCAACATCGGCGCGGAGATCATGGGTCGCAACAAGTTCGGCCCCCAGCGTGGCCCCTGGGAGAACCTTGACTGGCAGGGCTGGTGGGGGGACAACCCGCCGTTCCACACGCCGGTCTTCGTGCTCACCCACCACGTGCGCCCGTCGTTCAGCCTGTCCGACACCACGTTCCACTTCCGTGATGTCAGCCCGGCCGAGGCACTGGCCGAGGCGAAGCAGGCGGCCGACGGTCGGGACGTACGCCTCGGTGGTGGGGTCGCCACCATCCGTGAATTCCTCGAGGCCGATCTGGTCGACACGATGCACATCGCCGTCGCGCCCGTCGACCTCGACCGGGGCGAGCGGTTGTGGGACAGCCCCGACGAACTGCTCGACCGCTTCCACCTCGAGTCGGTGCCCAGCCCCAGCGGAGTCACCCACCTCCTGTTCTGGAGACGATGACCGCGCCCTTCCCGGCGCTGTCGTCTACAGCCGCGCCAGCACCAGCAGGCGGTTGCCGTCGGGGTCGGTGACCCGCGCGGACCGCTCACCCCAGGGCTGGTCGACCGGCTCCTCGGTGACCGTCGCCCCACCCGTGCTCAGCGCGCCCACTGCCGCGTCGCAGTCGTCGGCGTAGACGCACAGCTCCCAGCGGTGTGAGTCGGCCGGCCCGCCAGCCTCCGGGTTGGCGGCCAGGCCGAGCTCGCTGCTGCCCAGTCGGAGGGCGACGAACTCCGGTGCGCCCTCGTCCGGGAACCGGTAGGTCAGCTCGAAGCCGACCACGTCCCGGTAGAACGCGATCAGTCGTGGCAGGTCAGGTGTCGTCACGATCGGAAACGCTTCGGTGAACACGGACCACCTCCAAGCCGGACCCTAGCCGGTGCCGGGTCCAGCAGGAACTACCACTGTCGATCCCGATAGAAGTCATCACCTCGTTCCGGGCCTCCAGCCGAGCGCAGTGGCTGGACTGCCACCGGGCCAGGTCTGCTCACGGCGCCGCGCGGCGGAGGCCGGCGAGGACGAGGGTGATGAGGCCGTCCGCGTCGGTTCGGTAGCTCGGATGGTCGTAGGCCGCACAGATGCCGTGGAGGGCCATCATGACGGCGCCGGCTCCCACGTCGTCGCGCATGGTGCCGGTCCTGACGGCGGCGGCCAAGAGGTCGTCGATCACCTGGCCCAGGGCTTGGGCACCCTCTGCCAGCGCGCCCGATTGGGTGGCCATGAGCGTGGCGAGTGTGCGGGCGAGGCCCTCGTGGCGGTGCAGGTGGTCCACGAAGCCGCGCAGGAAGGATTCCAGCGCCTCGTCGGCGGGGAGGGTGGCCTGCAGCTCGTAGGCGCGGTCGCACATCGCGGTGAGTTCTTCGCGGTAGACCGCCTCGGCCAGGGCTTCCCGGGTGGGGAAGTGGCGGTAGAGCGTGCCGGTGCCCACGCCAGCGAGTTTGGCGAAGTCGTCGAAGCGCAGGTTGAAGCAGCCGCTGGCGAAGAGCTCGCGGGCCTTCGCGATCAGGGCGTCCCGGTTGCGGCGGGCGTCGGCGCGCAGTGGCTTGGCATCGGTCACGTGGGGCTCCATGTTGACAAGTGGAGACTATCTCCATATTTTTAGAACCGGAGACAGTCTCCGATTATAGGGTACGAGGTGCCGTGTGAAGATCTTGATGTTCGGCCGGGGCGTCATCGGCGCGACCTACGGGTGGGCCCTGGAACGGGCCGGGCACCACGTCGAGTTTTATGTCCGGCCGGGGCGGGCGGCAGCGTACGGCGATGCGATTGATCTCGACCTGCTCGACGCCCGGCGACGGCCGTGGGGGAAGCGCGTCGCCGAGAGGTGGCCGGTGCGCTACCGCGAGTCACTGGAGCCGGACCATGACTTCGACCTGATCGTGCTGAGCGTGCAGCACTACGGCTTCGCGGAGGCCGCGGCCTTCCTGGGACCGCGCGTGGGCAAAGCCACTGTGCTTGTCTTCAACAACCTCTGGGTCGAGCCGATGACCGCGACCGAACACCTTCCCGCTGATCAGGTGGCCTGGGGCTTCCCCGGGGCTGGCGGCGGCTTCGGCGACGACGGTGTGTTGCGTGGGGCTCTGCTGCCCGTGGTCTTCTTCGGCACTCTCGACCGGCCGCCGACCGAGCGCGAGCGGGCCGTGCGCCAGGTGTTTCGCGAGGCGGGGTTCAGGCTCCGGGAGAGCTCCGACTTCCGTGGCTGGCTGTCGATCCACTTCGTTCAGAACGCGGGCCTGCACACGCAGAGCCTGAAGCAGGGCTCGTTGTCCAATCTGACGCCCGGCAACGCACGCGAAGCGATCCTCGCCATCCGCGAACTCCTGCGGCTCGTCGAGGCTCGCGGCGTTGATCTGCGGCGGCACCGCAGCGAGCTACTTCCTTTCACCGCGCCCGTCTGGCTGGCAGCACCGGCGATGGCCTGGCTGTTCAGACACTTCCCGCCGATGCGCCTGGTCATGGAAGCCCATGCCAACCCCGAGGAACTGCGCGCGGTCTGCCGCGACACCCTGACGGAGGCGCGCAGGCTGGGCGTGGAGGTGCCCCGACTGGAGGCGGCCGAGCCCTACTTCGCTGCCGAGAGAACGGCCTAGGCATCCACTCGCTGGTGCTGAAACGCCTCAGGCATGCGCCGAAATGAGATGCGTACGGACCGGCACACCTGTTGGATCTCGACATGGAGCATGAGCTTGTTCGTCCCCGAAAGGCGCGCCCCGGGGACCACCTCGCGGTCCTCTCACCATCCTTCGCCGCCGCCGGCGCCTATCCGGTGATCCACGAGCAGGCCATGCGACGGCTTGCCGACCTGACCGGCCTCGTACCTGTCGAATACCCCACCACCCGCCAGGTGGGCGCGACCGCGGCGGCGCGTGCGGCGGACATCAACGCGGCCTTCGCGGACCCCCAGGTACGCGGCATTCTCGCCGTCATCGGCGGCGAGGACCAGATCACCGTCATCCCCCACCTGGACGCCGACCTGGCCCGTGCCGACCCGAAGCCGTTCCTCGGCACCAGCGACAACACCAACCTGCACCACTGGCTCTGGGGACTGGGCATCGCCAGCTTCTACGGCGGATCCTCGCAGGTGCACCTCGGCCCCGGGCCTGCCGTCGACGACGTGCACGTCAGGTCGCTGCGAGCGGCGTTGCTGACCGGGGAACGGCTGGAGGTCACCGACCCGGGTGAGTCCGAGGACATCGGCGTCGACTGGGCAGATCCGCAGGCGTTGAAGTCGTTCGGAGAGCGCGAACCGACGGAGCCATGGAGCTGGCACGGGCCGGCCCGAGCGGTCACCGGCCGCACCTGGGGTGGCTGCCTGGAAGTCATCCAGTGGATCCTGACGGCGGGACGCTTCCCGTTCCCCCCGGAGGTCCTGCACGGCGGGGTGCTGATCATCGAGACGTCGGAGGAGCTTCTCCCCGCCCCTGAGGTCGGCTGGATCGTCCGATCACTGGGTGAACGCGGTCTCCTCAGCGCCGTCGACGCGGTCCTGGTCGCCCGTCCGCCGGTCTCCGACCACACCCGTCGACCCCCGGCCGCAGATCGGGCGCGACTTCGCGAGCAGCAGCGCGACACGGTCGTCGACGTGGTGACCCGCTACAACCCCGAGGCGGTCGTCTGCGTCGGCGTGCCGTTCGGCCACACCAAGCCACAATGGATTCTTCCGCACGGCGGTCAGGTCACCGTCGATGGCGTGGAACGCCGGATCTTCGCCGACTACCGGTAGAGGCCGTTCGGCAACGGGGCCTACGCCCGCCGCACCGAGCGACCGTCCTTCCTGGCTGCCCGAATGCGGTCCCGAGACTGAGAACGGGCGCTCACACACCACGCCTCCTACTGCCCGCCCGACCTCTGGTGGGTGCGGGCCGCACGGCGGGTGGTGAATCCAGTGGACCGGCACCGACCGTGGCGGAAAGCTGTGGGGATGGAACCGACACAGACGGCGATCATCGTGCCAATACCCGAGGCCGAGGAGGCGGTGGGCCCCTTCCGGGCATCGCTCGACCCGGCCGCCGGGTGGGGGGTGCCAGCGCACGTGACCGTCCTCTACCCGTTCCTGCCTCCGCAGCAGATCGATGAGCAGGTCTTGGCCGTACTGCGCGAGACCATTACCGGGATCCCGCGGTTCGACGTCGCACTGACGGACGTCGGCTGGTTCGGTGACACGGTCGTCTGGCTTGCTCCACAGCCAGCTCGCCCGTTCCGGGAACTCACTTCGGCCGTGTGGCAGCAGTTTCCCGAGGCGCCCCCCTATGCCGGGGCGCACAGCGATGTGGTGCCGCACCTGACCATCGGTCACGACGCCGCCAAGCCCACGCTGAGCCACGCCGCAGAAACCATCTCCACGCACCTGCCGATCAACGCGGCCATCGACAGAGTCAGGCTCATCGCCGGAACACCGGACATCAGCCCCTGGCGCACCGTCTGCGAGTTCCCGCTAGGCACCACACCGCCTGCGCCGGCTGGACCGTTACCGTCCTTGACGTGAACTCGGCGGAATTCTGGAAGTTCCTGGAGCGGTCAGCCGAGGAGACGACCGACCCGGCCCGAAGACTGGACTGGTTGGCATACCGGCTCAACCGCGTTTCACTGGAGCACATCGCGGACTTCCAGGTCCACCTAGAGGCTGCGCGTCGCCCGATCGATACCTACGCCATGTGGGGCGCAGCCAACCAGATCATGGACGGCCTGTGCAGCAGCGACTCGTTCTGGTACTTCCAACCATGGCTCATCGGCCAGGGGCAGCGCTGGTGGCAGCACGTCGCCCAAAACCCCGACAACCTCGCCGACCTGCCCGCTGTGCGTGCGCTCGCCGGCCGCAGTCTCTGGGAACGGGCCGACGCGGAGTGGCCGCACTGGGAAGAACTCGCCTACGTGGCATCCCGCGCCTACGACCGCATCACCGGGCGTGAAGACAGCCTCCATGAAGCGCTGGACGCCCGGGGCCACCGCGCGTACTTCGATCCAGCCCCAATCGATGAGCCCTGGGACAGCGACAGCCTCGCCGAGATCGAACAACGCCTGCCGCGCCTCATGCGCTTGTTCCCCCGCCAGCACTACGTTAAGCCCTGACCTGCGGTGCGGGGAGTCAGAGAGCGGATCTCCTCGTCGGGCAAGCGTGGCTGATGGTCCGTGGATGGCCCGCCGGACGCAGTTGGCCTGAGCAACATCAAAAGCCCTGGCTGGGACTGTTGTCCTGACCAGGGCTTCTGCACATGGAGCGGGTGACGGGAATCGAACCCGCACTGTCAGCTTGGGAAGCTGATGTTCTGCCATTGAACTACACCCGCAAGCGGCACCACTGTACCCGAGTCATCGAGCCCATGCACCCAGGCACCCCCGGTGACCGCAGGTGTCCGACCGTGCCGCCCGGGTCGGCCAAGATGATCCACTCGGCTTCCTGGAAGTCGGGGCATCCGCAGCGCCGGGATACCGCGGTTTCGCCGAAGTCGAGTGGATCATGCGGGAGTGGCGGCTCGCCGGGTGTGGCGGGCGTACGCATCGGTGCCGGCTCCGTCGTGACGGAGCCGGCACCGATGATCTTCCGGTCGTGTGGTCAGGCGGCCGTGCACTGCACGTCACGGCTGAGGAGGGTCGGGCGCGTCTGCGGGACGGCGATGGGCGCTGCCACCGCCGACTGGGCGTTTGGGTCGAGCCAGACCCGAACGGCCGGCCGGCTCGGCCCGAGACCCGGAATGCCCGCGATGTGCTGCTCGCGGCGGGTGAGCATGGCCACGTCGACGGTGAACTCGAAGAGCCGCCAGTCGACCTGCGGCTCGGCCCGGGCGCTCTGCGCCAGCTGCGCCACCCGGATCGGATCGGTCACCGGGCGGGCGTGACCCGCCACGTACGCCTCGTCGTCGCTCTCCTCCGCAGGGAACGAGTGCAGCGCGTAACGGCCGTCACGTTCGAGGTCGCGGCGCTTGGGCGAGTCGATGATGAAGCAGAACAGCCCCTCGGCGGTGATGACCGGGGAGACCGGATGGACGCGGGGCCCGCCGTCGGCACGGACCGTGGCCAGATAGCCGAAGCCCGGCCCGTACTGCTGAAGGAGAACGCGGATCCCGTCGGCGAGTCGGGGCTCGTCGGCGGCGAATTCGGACCAGGAAGCCATGTGGGCATTCTATCGAACAAATGTACGAGTAGCGACCTCGACGCGCTGGTCCGGCACCGAATCCGGCCACTTCCGGCAACGCGGCTATGGTGGTCCGATGCTGCTCTCCGACCGTGACCTGGTCTCCGAGATCAAGGCCGGCACGCTGGGCTTGGAGCCGTTCGAGCCCACCCTGGTCCAACCCTCCAGCATCGACGTCCGACTCGACCGGCTGTTCCGGGTCTTCAACAACCATCTCTACACCCACATCGATCCGGCCATGCAGCAGGACGACCTGACCTCGGCGGTCGAGGTCCCCGACGGCGAGCCGTTCGTGCTGCACCCGGGGGAGTTCGTGCTCGCCTCGACGCTGGAGGTCATCTCGCTGGGTGACCAGCTCGCCGGCCGGCTGGAGGGCAAGAGCTCCCTGGGCCGGCTCGGGCTGCTCACGCACTCCACCGCCGGTTTCATCGACCCGGGCTTCTCCGGCCACGTGACGCTGGAACTCTCGAACGTGGCGAACCTGCCGATCACCCTCTGGCCGGGCATGAAGATCGGGCAGCTCTGCATCTTCCGGCTCTCCTCGCCAGCCGAGCACCCGTACGGCTCGGTGGTCTACGGCTCGCGCTACCAGGGCCAGCGGGGGCCGACACCCAGCCGCGCCTGGCAGCACTGGCGCACCTGGCCCACCCGCTAGGACCAGAACGACGAGGGCCCGCCGCGAGGAGATCGCGACGGGCCCCTTCGGTCACACTGGGTCAGCCTGGACGGCCGTAGCTGTGGATCGGGCCGTCGTCGACCTTCTTCATCTTGACCGGTTGACCAGCCTGCGAGGCGTGCACCACCCAGCCGCCGCCGACGTACATGCCGACGTGGTGGATGTCGCTGTAGTAGAAGACCAGGTCGCCGGGGCGCAGGTCACCCTTGCTGACGTTCTTGGTGACCCGGCTCTGCGCGGCGGCGTTGTGCGGCAGCGACACGCCGGCCTTCGCCCAGGCGGCCAGCATGAGCCCGGAGCAGTCGTACGAGTTCGGACCCTCGGCACCCCAGACGTAGGGCTTGCCGATCTGCGCGCAGGCGAACTTGACCGCGGTGCCCGCGGCACCGCCGGGGTAGCTACCCGGGCAGGGCGCCGGGCGCAGCGGACCGCCGCCGCCGCTGCCGTACACCTTCAGGCGCAGCTTCTGCAGGCGATCGATCTCGTCGTTGATCTGCTTCTTCTTCGCCGCCAGCTGGGCTTCCGTGCGGGTCAGCTGGGCCACCATCTCGTCCAGTGGCGCCTTCTGCGCGGCCAGTTGGTCGCGCAGGTCGGCCACCTGGCGTACGTCCTTCTGCTGGTCGTGCGCGAAGCGGTCCAGCATTTCGAGCTGGCCGACCACCTCGCTGGGCGACCGGCTGCCCAGCATCGCGTTGACGGTCGAGACGTTCTCACCCATGTAGGCGCGTACGGCAAGGGCGCTGACCTTGTCCATCGCGGCGTCGACCTGGCGCTCGAGCGGAGTGATCCGGGCGGCCAGCGCGTCTGCCTGCTTGCGCTTCGCGGCGAGGTCGATGCGGGTGGCGTTGTGCCGTTCGATGACCGGTTCGAGCTTGTTCCAGTCGGCGTCGATCTGGCGCTCGATCTCGGCGACGGAGGGGTCGGCGTGGGCCGCCGTGGCACTACCGGTCAGAACGACGGCGACGCCGGCCAGCGCGGCGAGTGCGGTGGTTAAGCGGGACCAGCGTGGGCGCGGCACTATCGACGCCGGGCCGGCTGATGCCGACCGCTCGGACGACGGCCGCGGGGCATGGAGTGCCACCGGGGTTCCGTACTCCTTCTTCCTGACCGCCTACCGGGTTAGCTGACGGGTTCGGGCGGGAAGTCGGCGCCCTACCGCAGTGGCTGCGGATTCACCCCGAGGGACCTGGGTCCCCGGTTCGCTCGGAAACGACTCGGCGGTGTCGGTCCGTTACCGCCCGGGGTGGGCGGAGCTGCTGTCGGGCCGACAAATGACCAGAGTAGAGACGCCCGTTACCGATCCGCAACCCGTGCGGCCGTGACACTCCGTACGGATTGGACGAGGTCACTGACCGTGTGTGAAGAATTCTTTCCGTGCACGTCGATAGATGGAAAGGTATTGACGCGAGCTCCCGGACGGCGCGATGGTGATTTGACCTCACTCCGCGAGAATCTAGGGGGTTCGATGCACCATCCAACCCTGTCGACCGGCTGGCGCGCACTGCTCGCCGCCACCGTGGTCGCCGCCGCGACCACGGTGCCACTCTCCGTCGGCCCGGCCGCCGCCGCGCCCACCACCGACCGCCAACAGCAGTACGCCGACGCGGCCACCGAGTACGGCGTACCGGCCGTCGTGCTGCTCGGCGTCTCCTACCTGGAGTCCCGTTGGGACACCAACGCCGGCACACCGAGCACCAGTGGCGGCTACGGCCCGATGCACCTGACCGACGCGCGGCACGTGGCCGCCCTACCCGGACGCGGTCACCACGACGCCGGAGCCGAGGACCCACGCGGTGACGACTCCCGGCCGGCCCGGGTGCCCGCGCCCCGACCGGTCGAGGCGCCCGCCCCGTCCACCGCCGCGTTGCAGACCGTCGACGCCGCCGCCGCGCTGACCGGTGCCGCCCCCGAGGCACTGCGTACCGACGCGGGCCTCAACATCCGGGGTGGGGCGGCGCTGCTGAGCGCGTACCAGAGGGATCTGGGCGCGCCGGTCGGCGCGGGCACCGACCCGGCGGCCTGGTACGGCGCGGTGGCCCGCTACTCGGGCGCGGACAGCGCCGACGCCGCGGCGGCCTTCGCCGACGAGGTCTTCACCACCATCGGCGCGGGCGAAGCCCGGGTGACCGACGAAGGCCAGCGGATCACCCTGCCGGCCCGCGCGGTGCGGCCCGAACGGTCCTGGCTGGACCGGCTGGGCCTGCGCCGGCTGGCCCGCCCGGACGGGGTGGAATGCCCCCGCACCATCTCCTGCGAATGGATCCCGGCGCCCTACGAGGCGTTCGGCGACGGGGACTACGGCAACCACGACCTCTCCGACCGGCCCGCGCGGCAGAAGATCGAGTACATCGTCATCCACGACACCGAGGCGAGTTGGGCCACCACCCTGCAACTCGTCCAGGACCCAACCTACGTGAGCTGGCACTACTCGCTGCGCTCGGTCGACGGGCACATCGCCCAGCACGTCAAGACGAAGGACGTCGGCTGGCACGCCGGCAACTGGTACGTCAACGCGAAGTCGATCGGGTTGGAACACGAGGGCTTCGCTGCGCAGGGCACCTGGTACACCGAGGCGATGTACCGGACCTCGGCGAAGCTCGTTCGGCACCTGGCGCTGCGGCTGGGCATCCCACTGGACCGCCAGCACATCATCGGCCACGACAACGTGCCCGGCACCATCCCCTCGACAGTGCGGGGAATGCACTGGGATCCGGGCCCCTACTGGGACTGGACGCACTACTTCGACCTGCTGCACGCCCCCCGACTGGACACCGGCACCCCGGCCACCGGGCTGGTCCGGATCGACCCGGACTACACCACCAACCAGCCGGCGTTCACCGACTGCGTCACGGTGGGCGTGCCCTGCGCTCCGCGCGGTTCCTCGTCGGTGGTGCTGCGCAGCGCGCCGTCCGCTGACGCGCCGCTGGTCAACGACATCGCGCTCCGCCCGGACGGCAGCCCGAACACGATGGCGGTGTCGGACCACGGGGCCAGGGCGTCCGCCGGGCAGACGTATGCGCTGGCCGGCCGGCAGGGCGACTGGACGGCGATCTGGTACCTCGGGCAGCGGGCCTGGTTCCACAACCCGTCGTCCGCGCCGACCGCCAGTTGGACCGTCGGAGTCGTGGCGACACCGAAGCCCGGAAGAGCCACCGTTCCGGTCTACGGACGGGCGTACCCGGAGCAGTCCGCGTACCCGGACGGGGTGCCCTACCAGGCGATCACGCCGCTCCAGTACACGCTGGCCGCCGGGCAGCGGTACTCCGTCGGCGCGGTGCTGGCCGGCGAGTACTACCGGGCCAGCACGTTCGACGGCTCCTCACCCGGTGACTGGACGGTCATTCGCGGCAAGAACCGGTACGCGCAGATCCAGTTCGGCCACCGGATCATGTACGTCGACCTCGCCGACGTGCAGCTGTTGCCCTCCCCGGTGGGGACACCCCGCTGAGAACCACGACGGCCCCCGGTCGGTGACCGGGGGCCGTCGTGTCGCGCTGGGGCCTGTGTCAAAGTCCTCGGTCGAGCCGAGGCGGAGTCCAGGCGGCGATCCGGCAAGGCGGAGATTGGCCCGGATACCGGTGTTGTATCCGGGCCAATCTCCAACGCGGCCGGTCGTCGCCTGGGCCCGCCGCAGGCCGGCCAGGGGCTTTGACACAGGCCCTGGGTGGATCAGCCAGGTCTGCGGAACCCGGCGACGGGCATGGTGGTGATGCTGGACACCTGCACCGGTTTGCCGGCGCGTGGCGCGTGCACCATCTGGTTGTTACCCAGATACAGCCCGACATGACTCAAGCCGGAGAAGAAGAACACCAGGTCACCGGGGCGGGCGTCGGCGCGCGAGATGGCCTTGCCCTCGTTCCACTGGTCACCGGTGTGGTGCGTCAGGTAGATCCCGGCCGCCTTGTAGGCGTACTGGGTCAGCCCCGAGCAGTCGAACGAGTTCGGCCCGGTGGCACCCCAGACGTACGGCTTGCCGACCTTGCCGCAGGCGGTCTTGATCGCGGTGCGGGCCGCCGCACTGAACACGCCGTTGATGGTCGGGCAGGCCGCCGTCTTGACGGTGGTCTTGGGCATCGACGCCTCGAGCTGCTTGATCTCGGCGTCGATCTGCTTCTTCTTGGCCGCCAGATCGTTCTGCTGCTTGGTCTGGGTGACGATCAGCGCGTCCAGCTTCTGCTTCTCGCCGTCGTACTTGGCCCGCACGGCCAGCACGCCCTCGACCTCCTTGCGCTCCTGCGAAGCGAGCCGGTCGAGGATGGTGAGCTGCTCGGTGAGCGTGTCCGGCTTGGCGCTGACCAGTAGCGCGCCGATGTCGTGTGACGGGCCGGAGATGTAGTAGCGGGAGGCGAGGTCGCCGACCCGGTTGAGCGCCAGCTCGCTCTGCAGCGCCAGCGGCTCGATCTTCTTCTGCAGGTTCGCCGACTTCTGCCGGTTGACCTTCAGCTGCGCCCGGACCTTGTTGTACTGCTCGATGGTGGGCTCCAACTGCTCCCACTTCTTGTCGATCTGCGCCTCGATCTCGTCGACCGTGGGCGCGGCATGTGCCGGCGCGGTCAGCAGACCGGCGCCGACCGCCGCCGCGGCGACCAGGATCAGCACCCGGTGCGCGACGCGACGCAGGCCACCAGAGCGAGCAGACGCAAACAGGTCGTGACGATGAGGGGGCATGGTTGCCACCGGCACCGACTCCTTTGCAACCGACCGCCGGGCGCCTCGCGTGAGGAAAGGGCCGAGGCAGACGACCCACAGCGGTCGGTGCCTCACATTAGGGAAGCTCGCGGCGGTAATCAAGGCGAGGGCGGTAACCATCACTGTCGTGCAACCGCTTGCACACCAAGGGTATTCGTCCATCACCCAACGATTGCGGTCAATACGTCGTCAAGAGTGACCACACCGATCGGCCGTCGCCCGTCGCTGACCAGCACCATGTGCCGCCGTTCGCGACGCATGGACAGCAGCAGGTCGGCCAGCGTACGGTCCGGCGGCACCACCGCCAGCGGCCGGTAGACGTCGGCCGGCACCGGGGACCGGCGGCCCTGACCGGCGTACCCGAGAACGTCCTTGACGTGCACGAAGCCGAGCACCCGACGGGTCGACCGCTGCACCACCGGGAACCGGGACCGGCCGGTCCGGGTCGCCAGCACCTCCAGTGACGCCGGCGAGACGTCCTCGGCCACCGTCACCACAGTCGACCACGGTTGCAGCGCGTCCGCCGCCGTCCGGGCGTGCAGGGCCAGCGCGCCGGTGATCCGCGCGTGCTGTTCCGCGTCGAGCAGCCCCTCGGTCCGCGCCTGCGAGACCAACCCGGCCAGCTCCTCGGCGGTGAACACAGTCTTCACCGACTCGGACGCCTCGATCCGCCAGAACCCGAGCACCCTCCGGGCCGCCCATTTCATCGCGAGCAACAACGGTTTGGTGGCCACACAGAATGCCAGCATCGCCGGGCCGAGCCAGAGCGCGGAGACCTCCGGACCTGCCAGCGTGATGTTCTTCGGCACCATTTCACCGACGACCGTGTGCAGAAAGACCACCACGCCCAGCGCCAGCACGAAAGCCACCGGGTGCACCGCCCGCTCCGGGAGGCCGGCCGCGTGGAACGGCGGCTCCAGCAGGTGCGCGAGCGCCGGTTCGGCGATCGCGCCCAGACCCAACGAGCAGACAGTGATGCCGAGCTGCGCGCCAGCGATCATCAGCGGAATCTGGTTCATCGCCGACAACGCCCAGCGGGCGCGTTTCGACCCGGCGGCCAGCGGCTCGATCACCGTCCGACGGGACGCGATGAGCGCGAACTCGCTGCCCACGAAGAACCCGTTGCCGAGCAGCAACAGCACTGTCACCAGCAGCTCAGTCATCGTCGTCCGGGTCCGCCGGGCGCAACACCCGGACCTGCTCGATCCGGTGCCGCTCGACCTCGACCACTGTGAACTCCCAGCCGGCCGCCTCGACCGACTCGCCGGCGAGCGGGATGTGCCCGAGCTGGGCCATCAGGAACCCGGCCAGCGTCTCGTACGGCCCCTCGGGTAGCCGGAAGCCGGTCTGCTCGGCCAACTCGTCGGAGCGGAGCACACCGTCGACCAGCACTGTGCGCTCACCGCCCGGCACGGTCAGCTCGTCCGATCCGTTGTCGTCCACGCGCGCCGGGTCGAACTCGTCGGCGATCTCCCCGACCAACTCCTCGACGAGGTCCTCGACGGTCACCACGCCGTCCGTGCCGCCGTACTCGTCGACCACGATGGCCAGGTCCGCCCCGGCCGCCTTCAACGCCGCCAGGACACCGTCCAGGTTCAGGCTCTCCGGCACGTACACCGGCTCGCGGGCCACCGAACCGACCCGGGTCGACGCGCGGTCGGCCAGCGGCACGCCCAGCGCGTCGGGCACCCCGGCCACGCCGGTCACCAGGTCCAGGGTCTCCTCGTACACCGGAAACCGAGTCCGCCCGGTCCGCCGCGACTCCTCCAGAAGCTCCGCCACGGTGGCCGTGGCGCGCAGCGCGACCACGTCCACTCTGGGGGTCATCGCCTCCGCTGCCCGCTTGTCACCGAAGCGGATGGTGCGACGCAGCAGCATCGCGGTGTCCGTGGGCAGCGCGCCGGCCCGCGCCGAGATGCCCGCCAGCAGGCCCAGTTCCTCCGGCGAGCGGGCGCTGGCCAACTCCTCCTGCGGCTCCACGCCGAACGCCCGGACCAGTCGGTTCGCCGAGCCGTTCAACCCCCGGATCACCCAGCCGAACGTCCGGGAGAAGGTGTGCATCGGACCGGCCGTGGCCAGCGCCGCCGGCATGGGCCGGGCCAGCGCCGCGTTCTTCGGCACCAGCTCGCCGAAGAGCATGGAGATGAGCGTGGCCAGGGCCAACGCGAGGAACGGGGTGAGCCGCTCCGTGTTGTCCCCGGCCAGCGGGCGCAACAGCGGGGTGAAGAGCCGAGCCAGGGCCGGCTCGGCCAGGTAGCCGGTGAGCAGCGCGGTGATGGTGATGCCGAGCTGCGCCCCGGAGAGCTGGAAGGAGAGTTCGCGCAGCGCTGTGCGTACCGTCAGGGCGGCCTGGTCGCCCGCGGCGGCCCGCCGGTCGATCTCCGCCCGGTCGACAGTGACCAGGGCGAACTCGGCCGCGACGAAGAACGCGTTGCCCGCGGTCAGGGCTGCGAAGCCGACCAGGGGCAACAGCGTCATCAAGAGTAGGCCGTCGATGTCGCCTCACCTCGGCGAGATTCTTGCACGACGGCGGCGGCCCTCAGGGGCCGCCGCCGTCGATGAACAGATCCCGGAGGTACGCGTCTCAGCCGCCGATCGGCGCGGTCTCCTTGCCGCCCTGCGGCTGCTCGGGCTTGACCGAGCGGAGCAGCACGGTGGCCACGTCGATCACCTCGACCTGTTCGCCTGCGCCCTTGCCGTTGACTCCGTCGCTGAGCATCGTCGAGCAGAACGGGCAGCCGACCGCTACCGTCTTCGCCCCGGTGGCCATGGCCTCCTCGACCCGGTCCACGTTGATCCGCTTGCCGATCTTCTCTTCCATCCACATCCGGGCGCCGCCGGCACCGCAGCAGAAGGAGCGCTCGCTGTTACGCGGCATCTCGGTCAGGTCGCCCGCGATGGCGTCACCGAGGACCTCGCGGGGGGCCGCGAAGACGCGGTTGTGCCGACCCAGGTAGCAGGGGTCGTGGTAGGTGACGCCGCCGTCGACCGGCTGCACCGGCGTGAGCTTGCCGGTGGCGACCAGGTGCGCGAGCAGTTGCGTGTGGTGTACCACCTCGAACTCCCCGCCGAGCTGCCCGTACTCGTTGCCCAGGGTGTTGAAGCAGTGCGGGCAGGTCGCCACGATCTTGCGCTTGGCCTTCTCCCGACCCTCGAACGCCTCGTTCAACGTCTCCACGTTCTGCTGGGCGAGCATCTGGAAGACGAACTCGTTGCCGATCCGTCGCGCCGGGTCGCCGGAGCAGGTCTCGCCCTCGCCCAGGATCGCGAACTTCACGCCCGCCTCGTTGAGCAGCGTGGCCACTGCGCGGGTGGTCTTCTTGGCCCGGTCCTCGAACGCGCCGGCGCAGCCGACCCAGAACAGGTACTCGAAGTCGTCCACCTCGCCGACCCGGGGCACCTCGAAGTCCAGACCCTTGGTCCAGTCCTCGCGGGTGTTCTGCGGGGCGCCCCACGGGTTGCCCTTGTTCTCCAGGTTGCGCAGCATCACCCCGGCCTCGGAGGGGAAGCTCGACTCGATCAGGACCTGGTAGCGGCGCATGTCGACGATGTGGTCGACGTGTTCGATGTCCACCGGGCACTGCTCGACGCAGGCACCGCAGGTGGTGCAGGACCAGAGCACGTCCGGGTCGATGACACCGCCCTCCTCGGCGGTGCCGATCAACGGCTTGTCGGCCTCGGCGAGGGCCAGCACGTCCAGGTGGGCGAGTTGCGCCTGGGTGGCCTTCTCCTCGCCGGTCAGGTCCTTGCCGCCGCCGGCCAGCAGGTAGGGCGCCTTCGCGTACGCGTGGTCGCGCAGGCTCAGCACCAGCAGCTTCGGCGACAGTGGCTTGCCGGTGTTCCAGGCCGGGCACTGCGACTGGCAGCGACCGCACTCGGTGCAGGTGCTGAAGTCCAGGAGGCCCTTCCAGCTGAACTGCTCGACGTGGGCGACGCCGAACTGGTCCTTCTCCGGGTCCGCCTCCTCGAAGTCGAGCGGCTTGCCCTGGCTCGTCATCGGGCGCAGCGCGCCGAGACCGGAGCCGGCCGGCTTGGCGGGCTCCCGCTTGAAGAAGATGTTGGGGAACGCCAGGAAGCGGTGCCAGGCGACGCCCATGGTGACGTTCAGGGAAATGACGATCAGCCACGTCATCGAAATGATGATCTTGATGGCCGCGGCGACGCTGACGCCGTCCGCCCAGTCGGGCAGCACCGCGCCGACCGCGTGGCTGACCGGAGTGGCCCAGAACGGGAACTCGAAGTGGTCGGTGGCGACCTTGAAGCCCCGGATCACGAAGCCGAAGATCAGGACCAGCAGCACGATCCACTCGACGAAGTAGCCCTGCCACATGGTCGAGCCGGTGAACCGGGACCGCCCTCCCGGGCGGGTCGGTCGGTTGCGCAGCCGGATCGCCATCAGCACCAGGATGCCGACCAGACCCAGCACCCCGATGATCTCGGTGACCAGACCGAAGATCGTCCAGTGCCCGATGATCGGCAGACCACCGTCGGTGGTGACCACCTCGAAGTACGCCTCGAGCACCAGCAGCGACAGCACGACGAAGCCGACCATCACGAACCAGTGCGCGGCACCCACCACGCCCCACTTGAGCATCCGGGTGTGGCCGGCCGTCTCCACGAGCATCGTCCTGGCGCGGGCGACCTTGTCGGAGAACCGCTCCGGCGCGGGTTGCCCGAGCCGGATGACTGCCACCATCTTCAGGACCGCACGCACCGCAAGCCACACCGCCACGGCGGTGATGGCGGCTGCGAGGATCGTGGTGACGATCTGGACGCTGCCCATCGAGTTGGCCTCCCCGGTCTGCTGCCTGATGACCTCGCTGTGCTCGGTCATGCAGTGCAGCCTACGCGAAGGTTACCCAGCGGTAACGTGAGTCATCTCGCAGTAGGCCGCGCTGCCTGCGCACACCATAGGGGGCCCCACCCGATCCCGCTGGGCAGGGGCTCGACGGGGTGACGTGGGACCGCCGACGCGACGGTCGGCGGATCAGCGCCAGCGAGAGAGCAACGCCAGCGAGGCGACCATCGCACCGAAGCCGACGGCGAGGTTCCAGTAACCCCACGCCATGACCGGGTACTCCTGCTCGGACAGGTAGTAGAGCACCAGCCAGCCGATGCCGACGACGATCAAGGCGACCGCGGTGATCGGCAACCACACCGGGCTAGGCTTGCGCGACGACGACGTCGTCGTCGGACGCACGTCCGTCGGCGGGGTGTACACCTTCTTCTTACGGACCTGAGACTTGGGCACGGCGCTCTCCAGAGGGGTGACGACCTCGTCCGGCCTGACAACCGGGCGCGGGGGCGACGGTCCATGGCCAATAATGTTCGAGAGCTAGCGTAGTCCCGATTGGCCGCCCGGACCACGAATGGGGTCAGGCCGGTGCACGGAGTGACCGAAAGAGGCGGGACTGTTCGCACCGGCCCAGCCGGCACGGACCGATCCCCGACACGCGGAAGGAACGCTCGGTGGAGTACACATCCGGCGCAACCTCCTGGCAGAAGGTCCTCCGACGCGCCGCCGCCGGGCTGCTGCCCCGGCGACCGCGCCAACGCCGTCCGGGCTGGTCGATCGGGGTGCCCCTGATCGCCGCGGCGGCCGGGTTGCTCTTCACCACCACCGCGACCACCGCAGGCGGCACCTCTCTCCGGGAGGACCGACGCCCCCAGCTCAACCAGCTCATCGAGGACCGCCGCGAACAGGTCGCCGCCAGCGAGCGCCGCGCCGCCGAGCTGCGCGGCGAGGTCGAGCAACGGACCAACACGCTGGCCGGCTCGGACGCCCCGATCAAGGCTCAGCAGAATCGCGCCCAGGGCAGCCTCCAGGACGCCGGGTTCACCGCCCTGAGCGGGCCCGGGGTCACCGTCGAGCTGAACGACGCGCCCCAGCTCGACCAGACGCAGTCGGACGCCAGCAACGACGACCTGGTGGTGCACCAGGGAGACGTGCAGGCGGTGGTCAACGCGCTCTGGGCCGGCGGGGCCGAGGCCATGTCAATCATGAATGTCCGCGTGCTCACCACCAGCGCGGTACGCTGCGTCGGTAACACCCTGCTACTTCACGGCCGGGTGTACTCCCCACCGTTCAAGATCGTAGCGATCGGCGATCCCGCTGCCCTCCAGCAGGCCCTCGCCAGCTCTCAGGGAGTCCGGTTGTTCAAGGACGCGGTCGACGACTACCAGCTTGGCTACAAGGAGACTGCCTCCACGGTGCGAGTTCCCGCATTCGAGGATTCCACAGCCCTGCGCTCGGCTACGGTGCCCAAGTGAGCGGGCCGGACGAGCGACGCGACGGGCGACACCGGGACCATACCGACGAGCCGACCGCCTTTCTGCCCAAGGTCGACCGACCCGAGTCGGCACCGGGCCGACCGACCCCGGCCGGCAACTGGCCCGAGCCGGTGCTGCAGCCGCCGCGAGCCGAACAGCCGCCGCGAGCCGAACAGCCGCCACGACCTGAGCAGCCGCCGCGAACCCAGCAGCCGCCACCGAGCGCCACTCGACCCGAGCCGACCGGGCCCCCGGGCCGCCCGGGTGCCGAAGCGCCGCCGCCCTGGCCGGGCAGCGCAACTGCCGGGGCGGGCTCGCGCGGCGGGGCCGGGGTTCCCCCCGCGACCACCCCCGGCCGGCCGGCCGCCGGCAACCAGGGCCCGGTTCGGCCCGCTGCCCCCGGCAACGCCCCGACCCGACCTCCCGCGCCCAGCGCCGCCCCGACCCGACCCCCTGCGCCCAGTGCCGCACCGACCCCTCCGGCCACGCCCGGCGGGGTGCCGATGCCAACCCGTCCGGCGGCCCCTGGCGCGCCGAGCCGGCCGGTCTCCTCAGGCCCTTCGACGCCGCCGCTGGCCGACTCACCGACCGCGTACATCCCGCAGGTCACCGCTCGGCCAGCCCGACCCACCGACTCCCCGGTCTCCCCGCCCGCCCCCGACCGCGTCGCAGCGGCCGGGCCGGAGGGCTTCCCGCCGACCGGGCCCAGCCGGGTGCCGCCGACCGGGCCGGGCCGGGTGCCGCCGGGCGCTGGCGTGGATCGCGGCGCGGACCCGGCCGCCACCGCGATGATTCCGGCCGTGCCCGCCGCTCCTGCCAGCAGACCGCCGACCATGGACTCGACAGCGTTGATGGGTGCCGTCCCCCGCATCGCCGTCCCGGATGAGCCGACCGGTGCCAGCCCTGCCGACCCTCCCCAACCCCGACGCGGCGAGCGGGTGGTGCAACTCCGGCCGCACCAGACCGGCGAGGGCTACAAGAGCGTCTACTCCGAGCTGACCCGCCCGTCGTTCGGCTCGCGACTGCGCACCGGCATCCGTGTCACCGGCGAAGTCCTGATCACCTTCGGCCTGGTCGTCCTGCTCTTCGCCGGATACGAGGTCTGGGGCAAGTCGGCGATCGTCGACGCCCACCAGAACGAGCTCAACAACGAGTTGACCCAGGCGTGGGGTCCGACCGACGACCCGACGGTGGCCCCGTCGGTCGGCCCGAGCGTCAAACCGTCCCCACCGGTACGCGGAAAGCCGCTCGCGGGCCTCTACATCCCCAAGCTCGACAAGAACTGGGTGGTCGTAGAGGGCGTCACTCAGGAGGACATCCGCTTCGCCCCCGGCCACTACCCGACCAGCGCGCTCCCCGGCCAGGTCGGCAACTTCTCCGTCGCCGGCCACCGCAACCGGGCCACCTTCTGGCGGCTGGACGAGCTGAATGAGGGCGACCCGATCGTGGTCGAGAGCAAGACCGACTGGTACGTCTACCGGGTGTCGCAGTCCCGGATCGTCCGGCCGACCCAGGTCGAGGTGGTGGCGCCGGTGCCCGGCCAACCGGACAAGAAGGCAACCAAGCGGATGCTCACCCTCACCACGTGCAACCCGAAGTTCGACAACTACCAGCGCCTGATCATCCACGCCGAACTGGACCGCACCCAACCCAAGTCCGCGGGCCGCCCGGCGGAGCTGGAAGGCTGACCCGATGTACGCGTTCATCTGGCGCAAGTTGCCGTTCGGCGTGGTCGGGAAGCTGACCGGCTCGGTGCTCCTGGTGGCCGCCACGGTGGCCCTGCTGTGGTACGTCGCCTTCCCGTGGGCCGAGCCCCTGCTGCCCTTCGACGACGTGCAGGTCGAGTCCGGCGTACCTGCCGAGACGGGTGGCGGCGGCGACCCGGTGACCGGGGAAACCCCGGCCGGTGACGAGCACGAACTGCCGTACGACACCGACCAGAACAACCCAGCGCCCCCCTCCCCGAGCAGGTGACCATGCGCGTCCTGGTGATCGACAACTACGACTCCTTCGTGTTCAACTTGGTGCAGTACCTGGGCCAGCTCGGCGTGGACTGCGAGGTCCGCCGCAACGACGAGATCGACGTCGCCGAGGTCGGCACGGTTGGCGCCGACGGCATCCTGCTGTCGCCCGGGCCGGGCAGCCCGGACCGGGCCGGCATCTGCCTGGACGTCATCCGGGAGTACGCGGGCAAACTGCCGATCTTCGGCGTCTGCCTCGGCCATCAGGCGATCGGCGAAGCGTTCGGGGCGACCGTGACGCGCGCCCCCGAACTGCTGCACGGAAAGACCTCCGAGGTACGCCACAACTCGGTCGGCGTGCTCGCCGGTCTGCCCGATCCGTTCACCGCCACCCGGTACCACTCGCTCGCCGTGCTGCCCGAGACGCTCCCCGACGAGCTGGAGGTCACCGGCTGGACCGGCTCCGGCGTGGTCATGGCGATGCGGCACCGGACGCTGCCCATCGAGGGCGTCCAGTTCCACCCGGAGTCGGTGCTCACCGAGGGCGGCCACCTGATGCTGGCGAACTGGCTGGCCAGTTGCGGTCACCCCGAGGCGCTGGAGCGGGCACCCGCGCTGGCCGCCGAGGTGGACGCGCGTCGTCTGGCAGCCTTCGCCACCGCCTGAGGGCGGGACGTCAGCGCCCGGTCACCGGATCGTCGGGACCCCGCGCCTGCCCGGTCAGCCTCGCAGCGCGTCCTGGACCGCAGAATTCGCTGGCGAACGCACCGCCGGCGGTCGGCCGCGCACCGCGTCCCACGCCGCCTTGCCACTGGCGAAGTAGTCCCGGACCGACTTCTCGGCCAGCAGGGCAGCGCCGCAACCGTCACAGCGGGCGGTCACCCCGTCGACGTCGACGCCGAGCTGCCGGCACAGCGTCACCGCCCGGGACAGGTGGTACGACTGGGTGACGATCAGGGCCCGCTCGACGCCGTACACCTCGCGCGCTCTCGCGCAGCTGTCGTAGGTGTCCAGGCCGAACGGGTCGGCCACCACCCGACGCCTGTCGACGCCGCGCTCGGCGAGGTACGTCGTCATCACCGCCGGCTCGTCGCCGGACGCCCCGCCGCCGTCGCCCGACACGAGGACGACAGTGGCCCGCCCGCTGGTCACCAGCTCGGCGGCGGTGTCCAGGCGGCCGGCGAGACGGTCACCCGGTCGCTGCCGATCGGCCGCCACCTCGGTGCCGAGCACGATCACCACGTCGGCGGCCGGCGCGTCGGCGGCGGCGTACACGTGCCCGCGTGCGGCGAGCGTCGTCCACAGCCACGGGGAACTGGCGAGCACCAGTACGACGAGACCTGCGACGGCCAGCCGGCGGAGGCGGCGAGGCCACCGCCGTACCGCCTCGGCCGGGGACGCTGCCGCCTCGGTCATGCCGATGCCCGCGGGTGGCCTAGTCCTGGGGCCGGCCCGGTGGGGGTGGGATCGGCAGACCGATGCCGCCCCCGCCGCCGGGAGTGGTCGGCGTGCCCGTCGGTGTGGTCGTCGGTGTGGTCGTCGGCGTCGGGTCGGTCTCCGGCTCGGGTTGACTCACCTTGATGGTCACCTTCGTGCCGGTGGGCTTCTTGTCGTTGCCGTTCGGGCTCTGGTCGGTGACCTTCCCCGCCTGGTCGGCGGGCACCTCCGGCCCGTCCTGTACGGCGACAATGAAGCCGGCGTTCTTGAGGACGCGGGTGGCCTCCTCCTGGCCCAACCCGACGACATCCGGCACCTCGCGGACGTTGCCCTTCGAGACCGTGAGCTTCACCTTCGTGCCTTCGGGAACGCTCTCGCCCGAGGGCGGGTCGACGTCGAGAACCTCGTCCTGGCTCGCCTCGGCGTTCACCGGCACGACCTCGTACTTGAGCTTCGCCTCGGTGAGCCGGGCGATGGCGCTCTCCTGCTTGCTGCCCTTGAGCCCGGCCGGGACGCGCACCTCGGGCTTACCGCCACAGATCTGAATGGTGACCGTACCGTTCTGCCTCACCTGGGTGGTCGGCAGCGGGTTCTGCTGAACGACAGTGCCCTCGGTGCAGTCACTTGCCAGCACCGGGTCACCCACCTGTGGGGACAGACCGGCCTTCTGGATCTCGGCGATCGCCACGTCCCGGGCCTTGCCGGTGAGGGTGGGCACCGACTTCAGTTCGTTGCCCTTCTGCTGGTCCCAGAGCAGGGCGGCGACCAGGGCGATCACCGCCAGCACGCCGACCGCGCTGAACATCGCGATCAGGAACGAGGACGCCTTGCGCTGACGAGGGTCGCCCACCCGGGCCGGGATCTGCCCGGTCTGCGGTCCACGGCCGGAAGCCGGATAGCCGCCCCCGCCGCCGGCCGGGGCCATCGCCACCGTCTCCGCCTCGCGCAGCACCGGGGTGGCCAGCACGGGACGGCCAGCGGCGGCGCGGAGCAGGTCGGCCCGCATCTCGCCAGCGCTCTGGTAGCGGTTGAGCGGGTTCTTCGACAGCGCCTTGAGCACGATCGCGTCGACCGCCGGGGTGACGTCCGGGTTGATGTCGCTCGGCGTCGGCGGCGTCTCCCGTACGTGCTGGTAGGCGACGCTGACCGGGCTGTCCCCGACGAACGGCGGGTGCCCGCAGACCAACTCGAACAGCACACACCCGGCCGCGTACACGTCGGAGCGGGCGTCGACGGCCTCGCCGCGCGCCTGCTCCGGGGAGAGGTACTGCGCCGTACCGATGACCGCGCTGGTCTGGGTCATGGTGGTCGCACCGCTGGCCAACGCCCGGGCGATGCCGAAGTCCATCACCTTGACCTGGCCGGTCTGGGTGAGCATCACGTTGCCGGGCTTGATGTCGCGGTGGATGATCCCGTGCCGGTGGCTGAACTCCAGGGCGGCGCACATGTCGGCGCAGATCTCCAGCGCACGGCGCGGTTGCAGTCGCCCCTCGGCGCCGAGGACCTCCTTCAAGGTCCGCCCGTTGACGAACTCCATGACGATGAACGGCAGCGTCTCACCGGTCGGCGCGGTCTCCTCGCCGGTGTCGTAGACCGCCACGATGGCCGGGTGGTTGAGCGAGGCGGCGTTCTGCGCCTCCCGACGGAACCGCATCTGGAACGTCGCGTCCCGGGCGAGGTCGGTGCGGAGCATCTTGATCGCGACGTCCCGACCGAGCCGGAGATCGCGACCACGGTGCACCTCGGCCATGCCGCCATAGCCGAGCAGCTCGCCGACCTGGTACCTGCCACCGAGCAGGCGGGCCTGCGCTGTCATCGCGTCTGTCGTCCTTCGCTCGTCGTCGTCCCGCCGTCGCCCGGCTGGAGTCGTACCTCTCGACGGTACGACGTCCGGGTCGGATCGTCGCGCCCGTCGAGTCGTAGCGCGCCGGACGTCACGGTGCGCGGCGCAAGCTCGGCGGATACGCCGGCCTGCGACTGCTTCCGCAGGTTGTAGGAAATCACGCCAGAGCAGAGCAGGACCAGCACGGCCAGCAGGATGGCGAGAAGCACCATTCCAGGCCGGGACCGCTGGGGCTGGGGTGACGGCGTCGCCGGGCCGGCCTGCCGGGCGTACGCCGGCGGGTGTTCCTGCCGGGGCGGCCCGGACGGCACCGCTGCCGCACCGCGTGGGTAGCCGTTCGGGGCCCCCTGCGGGCGGACGGGCTGGACGGCCGGCGCGACGGCGGTGGGGCGTGGCTGTTGGGCGGGTGCGACAGCGGTCGGCCTCGCTCCGGCCACCGGCGGGCGGGCGGCCGGCGGACGCATCTGGTGCGCCTGCGGCACCTGAGCCCGGCCCGGCGCGGCCGGCGAGGCGGGCGCCGCGGACACCGGCCCGGAGTTCGCGCCGGCCCGAGCCTGCTGGGAGAGCGCGGCCTTGAGCTGGCGGGCGACCCCGGCGAGTGCCGCGGCGCTCGGCCAGCGGGCGGCAGGATCCTTCGCCAGCGCCCGTTCGACCAGAGCGCGCACCTGCGGAGGGATGTCGGCCGGCAGTGGCCGGGGGGTCTCCCGGACGTGCCGCATCGCGATGTCGAGGGGGTTGTCGCCCTCGAACGGCCGCCGACCGGCCAGGCACTGGTAGGCGACAACGCCTAGGGCGTAGACGTCGGATGCCGGGGTGGCCACGCCGCCGGTGGCCTGCTCCGGTGAGATGTACGAGGCGGTGCCGAGCACCGAACCGGCGGCGGTGAGCTGGCCGACCATGTCGGAGCGGGCGATGCCGAAGTCGGTCAGCACCAGTGTGCCGTTCGGCCGGACCAACAGGTTGCCCGGCTTCACGTCGCGGTGCACGATGCCCTTTTCGTGGGCGGCGTGCAGCGCGTCGGCGGCCTGCGCGACGAGGGCCATCGTCCGCGCCGGGGTGAGCCGGCCGACCCGGCTCAACGTGGACGACAGGGCGTCACCCTCGACGTACTCCATGACCAGGAAGGCGATCTGCTGGTCGTTGCCGAAGTCGTAGACGTCCACCACGCCGGGATGGTTGATGGTGGCCATGGTCCGGGCCTCGCCACGGAACCGCTCGCCGAAGTCCGGGTCGTCGAGCAGGGCGGGGAGCAGGCTCTTCACCGCGACCGTCCGGCCGAGCACCTGGTCGGTGCCGCGCCAGACGTCGCCCATGCCGCCGCTGGCGATCCGCTCGTCGAGACGGTAGCGGTTGCCGAGCTGCACGCCGGGGCTGAGCATGTCAGCGACCCCCTGGGTCGGCGATGGCGGCCTTCATGATCTGGCCGGCGATCCGCGCCGCCTCGGCGCTGCCACCGGGGCCGGCCTGCTCCAGCATCACGCAGACAGCGGAGACCGGGTTGCCGTTCTTGTCCAGGGCGAAGCCGATGAACCAGCCGTGGTCGGGCCGGTCCGGGGCGGACTGGGCGGTGCCGGTCTTGCCACCGACCGTGTAGCCGCTGATCGCGGCCTTCTTGCCGGTGCCGTTCTGGACCACGCTGACCATCATCTCGCGCAGGTCGGCGGCGACCGGGGGCTCGACGGGCTGGCGCAGCTCCCGCGCCTTCGCGCTGTAGTAGCTGGTGGTCCGGTCCGGCGCGAGCAGCTGCCGCACCAGGTACGGCCGCATCTGGCTGCCGTTGTTCGCGATCGCGCCAGCGATCATGGCGCCTTCGAGCGGGGTCATCCGGACGTTGTTCTGGCCGATCGAGGACTGGGCCAGCGCGGCCGGGTCCGTGCTGCCGTCCGGGTTCTGGATGTCGCCGGTCCGACTGGCCGCCGTGGGCAGGCCGCCCTCACCGAGATGACCGACGGTGAGGTCCTCCTGCTCGAAGCCGAACTGCCGGGCCTTCTCCTTGATGGTGTCGGCTCCGAGTCGCACGCCGAGCTGCGCGAAGCCGGTGTTGCACGACTCGGTGACCGCCTCCAGCAGGGTGACCTTCGGCTGCGGGCAGATCGAGGCGGCGGCGTTTTTGATCGGGGTGCCCGAGGTGGGCGGGGTCCAGCTGGAACCGGCCGGGATCTGGGTGGACTTGGTGATGCCGTTCTCGAGCGCCGCCGCGGCGACCACGATCTTGAAGGTGGAGCCCGGCGGCAGTGTCTCGTCGAGCGCGCGATTCTTCAGCGGTTCGGCCGGGTCCTGCTCCAGCTTCTTGTACGCCACCGTCGCCTCGTTGGTGTCGTGGCTGGCCAGCGGGTTCGGGTCGAAGCTCGGCATGGAGACCAGCGCCTGGACGGCACCGGTACGCGGGTCGATGGCGATCGCCGCGCCCCGCTTCGCACCCACCTCGTTGTTGCGCAGCTGGTCGTACGCCACGTCCTGGGCCCGCTTGGAGAGCGAGAGCAGCACGTTGCCGCCGCCGGTGTCGTCGCCGGTGAACATGTCCTTCAACCGGTCGCCGATCAGCTGGTCGCTGGTGCCGGCCAGGAAGTCGTTCTCCACCCGCTCGATGCCCTGGTCGGCCAGGTTGACCGGCTTGTAACCCAGCACGTGGGCGTACTTGGCGCCGCTGGGATACATGCGCCGGAACTTCAGGTTGCCGGTGGTCTCCTTGCTGGTCGCCAGGGCCGTGCCGCCAGCCTCGATATTGCCGCGCTTGCGGTCGTACTCGGCGACCTGGACCCGACCGTTGTAGTCGCTGGTCCGGTATTCGTCCGCCTTGTAGGCCTGGATCCAGTTGAGGTTGGCGAAGAGCAGACCGAACAGGACCATGACGACGACGCCAACGCGGCGCAGGGGTGCGTTCACGGCTTGATCACCTCCGTGGGAGCACCGTGCAGCTGCTCGGGCGGGCCACCGCTGGGACGAGCCGCCTTGCCGCCGCCCCCTCCGGTCACCGGTCGGCGGGCTCCGTCGGAGACCCGCAGCAGCACCGCGATGAGCAGCCAGTTGGCCATCAACGACGACCCTCCGGCGGACAGGAACGGGGTCGTCTGACCGGTCAGCGGGATGAGCTTGCTGATCCCGCCGACGATCACGAAGACCTGGAGGCCGAGGGTGAACGCGAGACCGCCGGCGAGCAGCTTGCCGAACGAGTCGCGTACCGCCAGCGCGGCGCGCAGCCCGCGCTCCACGATGAGCAGGTAGACGACCAGCAGCGCGGACAGGCCGAAGAGGCCGATCTCCTCACCGATGCCGGCGAAGATGAAGTCGTTCTGCACCTCGGGCAGGATCTCCGGCTGACCGCCGCCCGGCCCGGCACCGAAGAGCCCGCCCGTGCCCAGGGCCAGCAGGCCCTGCACGAGTTGGTAGCCCTTGTTGGTCGGGTCGGCGAACGGGTCGAGCCAGATCTCCGCCCGCACGTAGAAGTTGGCGAACGGCCCGCCGACCGTCGAGCCGAGGACGTAGGCGAGGTACGCGCCGCCGAAGAAGAGGACCAGGCCGATCAGCAGCCAGCTGACCCGTTCGGTGGCGATGTAGAGCGTCACCACGAACATGCCGAAGTAGAGCAGCGAGGTGCCCAGGTCCTTCTCGAAGACCAGCACCAGGACGCTGATCAGCCAGACGCCGACCACCGGCCCGAGATCGCGGCCACGCGGGAAGTCGATGCCGAGGAAGCGCCGACTGGCCAGCGAGAGCACCTCACGCTTGCGCACCAGGTAGTAGGCGAAGAAGACCAGCAGCGCCAGCTTGGCGAACTCACCCGGCTGGATGGAGAAGCTGCCGACCCGGACCCACAGCTTCGCGCCGTTGATCTCGGAGATGCTCGACGGCAGCACCGCCGGGATCATCACCAGCACGATACCGGCCAACCCCAGGGTGTACGCGTACCGCGAGATCGACCTGTGGTCGCGCATGATCGCGAGCAGGCCGGCGGCGAGGATCACCGCACCGAGCGTCCAGGCCAGCTGACGCCCGCCCTGCCCCGCGAAGACGGCCAGGCTCTCCCGCTCGGCCACGGGGGCGTCGCCCAGGTCGATCCGGCGCAGGAAGCCCACCCCGAGCCCGTTGAGCAGGGCCACCGCCGGCAGCAGCGCCGGGTCGGCGAACGGGGCCAGGAACCGGATGACCAGGTGCAGGCCGAGGAAGACCGCGCCGAGCGCGGCTGCCGGCATCCAGAAGTCCGGGGTGACCGTGTCCAGCAGGTTCGCCTCGACGGTCGCCCCGTACGCGGCCACCAGCACCATCGCGAGCAACAGCAGGTACAGCTCGGCGTTGCGGCGCGACCGCGCCAGGCGTACGCCGGATTGCTCGCCCGCGGTGGCGGGCGAGGGTGCCGGTGTGGCCGCTACGGTCACGGGTGGAGTCCTCAGGATCTCAGCCGACGCTCACTCAGGAGACCGGCAGCCGGCCGGGTCGAGCGCCGGCGGGGCCGAGTCGGAGGGCGTGACGTCGGGTGTGGTGGTCGCGCCGGCAGCACCGAGAGCGGTGGTGGCACCGACGGTCGGGCTTGCGCTGACGACCCCGTTGGGGGTCGGCGACGCGTTGGCGCTCGGGCTGCCGTTCGGGGTCGGCGTCGAACCGAGTGGGCTCGGCGTCGGCGTCGGCGTGGTGACCCCGACGGCGGTCGGGTCGAGCGGGCAGAGCGGCTTCAGGTTGGGGTTGCTCGGCGTGTCGCTGGTCAGCTCGGCGAGCTGACGCTCGGCGTCCGGCTCACTCTTCGCCCGGATGCCGACCTTGACGGTGTCCTGGGCGGCGACGGTGAGGTCGTCCAGGCGGGTGCCGCTGCGGCGGTGCACGCTGGACAGGTCCATCCCGGCGATCTGACCCTGGACACCGCGGAAGACGGCAACCTGGCCCTCTTCGGTGGCTCCCACGTAGTACTGCCGCTGGGTGTACGTCCAACCGCCGAACGACGCACCGCCGACGATCACCAGCAGGGCCAGCGCCATGGCGGCGGTCCGGACCGGGCGTCGCTTCGGCCGATCGGCGTCATCGTCGGAGGCCGCCGGCTCCTCGGGCGCGGCCGGACGCGGCGCGGAGAGCGCCGACGCTCGGGCGGCCGGAGTCGAGTCGTCGGCGGAGGTCGCCATGCCCCGGTCCCGGGCGGCGGCGCCGCCCACGATCGGGGTCGCCTCGACGATGTCCTGGTCGGTGGCGTCGGCGATGATCACCGTGATGTTGTCCGGCCCACCGCCGCGCAGCGCGAGCTGCACCAGCCGCTCGACGCACTGCTGCGGGTCGGTGTACTCCCGCAGGGTCTCGCCGATGGTTTCGGCGCTGACCACACCCGAGAGGCCGTCGCTGCAGATCAGGTACCGGTCGCCGGGCATGACCTGGCGGACCGAGTATTCCGGGTCGATGTCCCGACCGTCGAGGGCACGGGTGAGCAGCGACCGCTGCGGGTGGCTGCTCGCCTCCTCGGCGCTGATGCGGCCTTCGTCGACCAGCATCTGGACGTAGGTGTCGTCCTTGGTGATCTGCGCGAACTCGCCATTGCGCAGCAGGTAGGCCCGCGAGTCGCCAATGTGGACCATCCCCAGCTTGCTGCCGGTGAAGAGGGTCGCCGTCAGCGTGGTGCCCATCCCCTCCAACTGCGGGTTGGCGTCCACTGTGTCGCGGAGTTGTTGGTTGGCGGTGCCCACTGCCGAACGCAACGCGTCGACGAGAGCGTCCCCTGGGACGTCCTCGTCGAGCGGCGCCATGGCACCGATGACGATGTTGCTGGCGACGTCACCGGCGGCCATACCGCCCATGCCGTCGGCAACGGCGAGTAACCGCGGCCCGGCGTAGACGGAGTCTTGATTGCCGTCTCGGATCAGACCGCGGTCGCTGTGGGCCGCATAGCGCAGGGTCAGAGTCATGGCCGTAATTCGAGGGAAGTGCGGCCGATCCGGATCGGCACGCCGAGGGGGACGGGGGTTGGTCCGGAGACCTTAGCGCGATCGAGGTACGTGCCGTTAGTCGAGCCGAGGTCCTCGACGTACCACTGCCCCTCACGCGGCATGAGCCGGGCGTGTCGCGCGGAGGCGTAGTCGTCGGTGATGACCAGGGTGGAGTCCTCAGCCCGACCGATGGTGATCTGCGCTTCCCCGAGAGTGATTTTGGTGCCGGCCAGCTGACCGGCCGTCACTACCAGTTGGTGCGCCGCTCTGCCCCGTTTCACCTTCGCTGGCTTGGCCCCCTGCCCCGTCGAGGCGCCCACCGCGCGTGGCGCGGCCACCAGACGACCGGACCGGGCGCCCGCGAAGAGGTCCCTACGGATCACCCCGACCACCGTGAACACGAAGATCCACAGCAGGATCAGGAACCCGAACCGGGCAACGGTGATGACCAGTTCCGGCAAGGCGGGTCAGCCGTCCACGCGGAAGGTCAGCGTCGTCGTCCCGAGCTGGACCATGTCACCGGGGTTGAGCGCGACGGCGGAGACCCGCTGCCCGTTCACCATGGTGCCGTTGGTCGAACCCAGGTCGGTCAGCACGACCTGGCCCCCGTCGAAATCCAGCCGGGCGTGTCGCCGGGAGATGCCGACATCGGGCAGACGCAGGTTGGCCTGGTCGCCGCGACCGATCACCGTCGACCCCATCTGAAGGGGGTAGGTGCGACCGTCGCCGGAGACCAGCCGCACGTTGCGACCGCCACCGTGCCCGGGCGGCGGGCCGTAGCCACCGCCCTGGTCGTACGCGGGGTAGGCGGGCGGGCCGGCGTCGTAGCCGGGCGCCGACACCGGGGCGACCTCGCCGCCGGTGTAGACCTCGGCCGTGACACGGAACATGCCCGTGTCCAGGCCCTCGCCTCGCTCGATCTCGACGATCACATCGCCGTAGACCGTCCACGCCTGCTCGCCGATGAACTCCGCCTGCGACTGGGCCAACTCCTGGGCCAGCGCGGCGGCGTACGGCGCCAGCCGACTGTGGTCGAACGGCGAGAGATCGATCACGTAGCGGTTGGGCACCAACGTGCGCCCACCGGCCAGGATCGCCTTGTGCGCCTCGGCCTCCCGCTGCATGGCGTTGAGGATCTCCACGGGGTGGACCACCCCTTTGAAGACCTTGGCGAAGGCCCCTTCTACCAGGCCTTCCAGACGCTTCTCGAAGCGTTGCAGCACGCTCACCGGCTCCTCCTCGGGTCCCGAGGACATGATGGTATCCGGCCGGCGCGCGCGCAGCTCACACGCCGCTCGGCCGGCTGCTCTCGACCCGTTCGGAAGGGCCGGGATTGTCGTGCTAATCTTTCGTCCGCCACGAACGGTAATCGTTCGTGGCGAGCGTCAGGGACAGCGTAGTATTCCCGAGGCCCGTTGGAGACAGCGGGGCCGGGCGGCTAGAGTGTTCCGGGTTGTGCCACGGGGATGTGGCGGAATGGCAGACGCGCACGGTTCAGGTCCGTGTGCCCGAAAGGGCGTGGGGGTTCAACTCCCCCCATCCCCACCACCGACGAGGGCTCCGCTTTATGCGGGGCCCTTCCGTCATATCGGGGCGTGCTGGACGTCACGCTATGCTCCGATGGATTCTGCCTCCGATGGACCAGGAGTGGCGTGTGAGTGTCGCGTTGGTGACAGGGTCGGGTGGTCTGATCGGCTCCGAAGCGGTCCGGCATTTCGCCGGCCTCGGTCTGGACGTCGTCGGCATCGACAACGACATGCGCCGGTACTTCTTCGGCGAGGACGGCTCCACCTCGTGGAGCCTGGAACGGCTCGGCCGTGACCTGGGTAACGCGTACACCCACTTCGCGGTGGACATCCGGGACCGGGACGGCCTGGAGCAGGTGTTCAAGAAGTACGGCTCGGACATCGCAGTGGTGATCCACAGCGCTGCCCAGCCGAGCCATGACTGGGCAGCCAAGGAGCCGTACACGGACTTCGACGTGAACGCCGGCGGCACGCTCAACATCCTGGAGAACACCCGCCGGCACGCGATCGACGCGCCGTTCATCCACTGCTCGACGAACAAGGTGTACGGCGACCGGCCCAACAGCCTGCCGCTCATCGAGTTGGAGACCCGGTACGAGCTGCCCGAGGACCACCGCTGGTACCAGGGCATCACCGAAGAGATGTCGATCGACCACTCGCTGCACTCGGTCTTCGGCGCCTCCAAGGTCGCCGCGGACGTGATGGTCCAGGAGTACGGGCGCTACTTCGACATGAAGACCGCCTGTTTCCGGGGCGGCACGCTGACCGGCCCGGCGCACTCCGCCGCCGAGCTGCACGGGTTCCTGGCCTATCTGATGCGCTGCGTCATGGAGGGCCGGACGTACAACCTCTTCGGCTACAAGGGCAAGATGGTCCGGGACGCGATCCACTCGCACGACGTGCTGACCGCGTTCGAGGCGTTCTTCCGGGCCCCGCGATCCGCGGAGGTCTACAACCTCGGTGGCGGCCGCCACTCCAACACCTCGCACATCGAGGCGTTCCGGATCGCGGAGGAGATCACCGGCCGCGAGGCGCAGATCAACTACGTCGAGCAGAACCGCACCGGTGATCACCAGTGGTACGTGAGCAGCATGGCCCGGTTCGAGGCGCAGTATCCGGACTGGAAGATCACCTACGACGTGCCGATGATCCTGCGGGAGATCTACGAGGCCAACGTGGACAAGTGGGTGGCCCAGCCGTGAGCGCCCGGACGAAGCGCAACGTGCTCGGCGTCCTGGTCGACGCCACCGACTACGCCACGGCGACCGACGCGGTGGTGACCGCGGCACACGAACGGCGTCCCCTCGCGCTGACCGCGTTGGCAGTGCACGGTGTGATGACCGGGGTGCTCGACCCGGCGCACAACGCGCGGCTCAACTCCTTCGACGTGGTGACGCCGGACGGGCAGCCCGTGCGGTGGGCGCTCAACCTGCTGCACCACGCGGGGCTCAGCGACCGGGTGTACGGGCCGACCCTGACCCTGCACGTGCTGTCGCGCTTCGCCGACGAAGGGCTACCGGTCTACCTGTACGGCTCGACCGAGGAGACCCTCGCCCGGTTGATCCCGGCCCTGGAGCAGATGTTCCCGGCGCTGAAGATCGCCGGGGTGGAGCCGTCCAAGTTCCGTGCCGTTCAACCCGGTGAGGACGCCGAGATCGCCGACCGGATCCGGTCCAGTGGCGCCCGGTTGGTGCTGGTCGGGCTCGGCTGCCCGCGCCAGGAGGTCTTCACGTACGCCATGCGGCCGCTGCTCGACATGCCGCTGATGGCGGTCGGCGCGGCCTTCGACTACCACGCCGGGCTGCTGCGCCAGCCCCCGCCGTGGATGCAGCGCGTCGGCCTTGAGTGGTTCTGGCGCCTCGGTCTGGAGCCGAAGCGGCTCTGGCGCCGCTACGTCATCCTCAACCCGGCCTACCTGAGCCGGCTCGCCGCGCAGAAGACCGGCCTGTGGAAGGCCCGCCCGCCGGCGCCGGCCACCGAGCGGCCGGCCACCTTCTCGGTCTGAGCCCGATCCGTACGACACGAGGCCCCACCCGGCGTGCCGGGTGGGGCCTCGGTCGTCAGAACCCGATCAGACGGTCAGGGTCCAGGTGTTGATGTAGCCGGTGTCGGCCGAGTAGGTGTCCCGCACCTGGAGTCGCCAGATGCCGTCGGCGGCCTCACCGGACACGTTGACCGTGTACGTGGCGTTCACGTTGTCGGCGCTGTCCGAGGTGCTGCTGTTCTTCAGCCGGTACGAGCTGCCGTCCGGGGCGAGCAGGTCGATGACCAGGTCACCGCGGTAGGTGTGCACGATGTTCACCGCCACGGTGGAGGCCGAGGAGGCGTTGCGACCGCAGCCGGAGATGGTGATCGAGCTGGTCACCGCCGAGCCGGCGTCCGGGATCGACACGTCGGTGCCGTTGGTGCCGGTGCAGCCGGTGGGCGGCGGCGGGGTGCTGCCGGTGCCGACGTAGAGCAGCAGGTTCGGCGAGCCCGAGCCGGGGTTGCCCACCACGTTGGGGGTGGCGTTGGCCACCAGTTGGTTGCGGACCTGGGCCGGGGTCCAGCTCGGGTTGGCGCTGGCCACCAGGGCCGCCGCTCCGACCACGTGCGGCGTGGCCATCGAGGTGCCGCTGATCGTGTTGGTGGCGGTGTTGCTGGTGTACCAGGCCGAGGTGATCGACGAGCCGGGCGCGAAGATGTCCAGGCAGGTGCCGATGTTGGAGAACGACGAGCGGGCGTCCGTGCTGGTCGTCGAGCCCACAGTGATGGCTTCCGTGGTACGCGCCGGTGAGGTGTTGCAGGCGTTCGCGCCGCTGTCGTTGCCGGCCGCGAGACCATACGTGACGCCCGAGGCGATCGAGTTGCGGACGGCGTTGTCCAGCGAGGTGTTCGCGCCGCCGCCGAGGCTCATGTTCGCCACGGCCGGCTTGATCGCGTTCGCGGTGACCCAGTCGACGCCACCGATCACACCGGCGTTGGTGCCACTGCCGGAGCAGTTCAGCACCCGTACGCCGACGAGCTGGACGCCCTTGGCCACCCCGTACGCGGACCCGCCGACGGTGCCGGCCACGTGCGTGCCGTGCCCGTTGCAGTCGTCGGCCGACCCGCCGTCCACCGCGTCGTAGCCGGAGGTGGCCCGGCCGCCGAAGTCGTTGTGCGAGAACTTGATGCCGGTGTCGATGATGTAGGCGTGCACGTTGCTCGCCGTGTTCGGGTAGGTGTAGGAGCTGTCCAACGGCAGGTTGCGCTGGTCGATCCGGTCGAGGCCCCAGGAGGGCGGGTTGGCCTGCGTGCCGGAGATCGAGACGGTGTGGTTCTGCTCGACGTACGCCACGGCCGGGTCGGCCGCGATCCGGGCCGCCGCGCTGGCGCTCACCTTGGCCTCGAAGCCGCGCAACGCCGCGCCGTAGGTACGGGCCACCGTGCCGCCGTGGCGGCCGGAGAGCCGCTTCGCCGTGTCGCCGACCCGGTCCCGGGCGACGGCGCTGTCCTTGAGTACGACGATGTAGCTGTCCGGCACGGCGGTGGCTCCGCCGGCGGCCCGAACCACACCCACGGGTTCGGCGGCCAGGGCTGGGGTACCGACGGCCAGCACGGTCGCCGCGGCCACCCCGATCAGTACGGACCTTCGTGGAAGACCCATTTCCTACCTCCCTCTGACCGGCGGTGGAACGTGACCACCGGTCCCAACATCAATCGACACTTGCCGATCTAGCTGAGGGTAAGTCAGCCGTCGGGCAGTTGAACATGTCGAAACGGCCATACCTTCGAGTGATGACCCCCTACGGGCCCGGCGTCCGGGGCGAACGGGGGGCACGCCCGGATTCGCTCCGCCCGGATTCGGGAAAGACTCTCGAACATGGAGAGTCAGCTCAGCATCCTGCTCCCGGTCGCCGCCGTCTGGCTGGCCGCCGGCGTCGTTGCCGACGGCCTTCCCCGGCTGCGCAACACCCGCATGCTGCGTCGGCGTACCGGATGGTTGCTGGTGCTGGCCCTCACCGGCCTGGCGCTCACCGCCGCCGTGCTCGGCGGCGGGCTGTTCAGCGCCGGCACCGCTCCGATCGACCGGGCCGCCGCCGGGCTCACACTGGCCGCCGGCCCGGCGCTCGTGGCGACGGTCTGCTCGGTACGACGGATCCGCCGGCTGTGGGCCGGCGCGGGCGCGTTCGCCAGTGCCCCCGCCACCCCCGCGCCGCACGGGCTGCGCGCCGCCGCGGCCCACCCGCTCGTCGGGCTGCCGCTACAGGTCACCGCCCTGGCCACGGCGCCGGCGTTGATCGCCGCCGCTGGCGCCGACCTCGGGGCCGACCCCGGCGTCACCGGGCCGGCCATCACCGTGGGCGCGCTTGCGGTGATCGCCATCGGGGTCCGGCACGCGCTACGCCACAACCGCCTCGCGGAGCGGGCCCAGCCCGCCGTCGCAGGGTCAACGCGGGCGGCTGGCGCTCTGCACGTATAGCAGTTCCAGGATCGACCTGGTCGCCTCGAACCAGCGATCCAGCCAGTCCTGCGAGGGCACTGTGCCCTTCGGCGGCAACTCCATCAGCAGCCCACGCAGCAACGGGTGGTCCGCCAGGGACTCGGGCGGCTCGATCGGCCAGCCCGCCGGCGGGAACGACGGCTCGATCAGCGGGTTCGGGTCCAGTGAGGGCAGCGACAGCGGAGGATCCGTCGTCTCGGAAGCACCCTCCCGCCCGCTCAACTCCTGGTCGGTCGAGACCACCTCGGTCAGAACCGTGTCTCGACGAGCGCCGCGGTACTTGCCACCGAACCGCTCCGGCTTGGCCGGACCGGTGGTGAGGTTGTCTGAACCGATCGTCGTCATCCGTCTCGCCTACTCGCTCGGTTGCGGGTCGGTGCGGCGGGTCGTCGACCAGCGCCGTACCGACCGGTTCAACGAGACGGGGACGCTCTGGCGACGGGAATCCCGACGGAACCTGGCCGACTCCTGCCGCGACGCGGCAGTCAGTCGCGCCTACCGCGGACACGGCGGAGTCCCCGTCCGGCGAACCAGACGGGGACTCCACTGACCAGTCGGTCAGACCGCGCCGAACACACCACCCCTGGTGCCGGCAACGAAGGAGTGCCAGTCACCCGGTGCGAAGACCAGGGCGGGGCCCGCCTTGTCCTTCGAGTCCCGCACTCCGACCGCCCCCGTCACGTACGCCACCTCCACGCAGTTGTCACAGTTCGGCCCGCTCTTCGAGCTCTTGAACCATGCTGCCTGCGTCAGGTCCACGGGGAACCCTTTGGTCGCCATTTCCACAACGGCTCCTCTGCCAGTTTTGCGATGTGTGCGACGGACTCCTCCGGACGTATGGCCGCAGCGCGGATGTGATCGAAGATGAAGCTGTACTTCTGTAGTTCGTCGCTCTTCTCGAGGAAAAGCCCACCCGTGGCGTTCTCCGCGTACACAACATCCGGATCACCGGGCTCAGGGAAGCTGAGGATCGTGAACGTGCCGTCCATGCCGGCATGCGCACCCACCTCGAAGGGCAGGATCTGCAGCGTCACGTTCGGCAACTCGGCCACCTCGACCAACCGTTTGAGTTGACCGCGCATCACCTCGTCCCCGCCCACCGGCCGACTTACCACCGCCTCATCGAGCACCACCCACAGATCGACCGGATCGTCCTGGGTCAATAACGACTGACGGCCCAAACGGACACGCACTCTTTGATGCACCTGATCGGCGGTGAAGTCCGGCCGAGCGGCACGGATCATGGCTCCGGCGTACTCCTCGGTCTCCAGAAGACCCGGAACGACCTGCTGTTCGTACGCCCGGATCGAACTGGCCGCCGCCTCCAGCCCGACGTACGCGCCGACGAGCACGGTGCTGTAGGGGTGCCACCAGCCCTTCTGGCGGGCCTCCCGGGCGATCTGCACGAGCTCGTCGCTCTCGGCGCCGACGACGCCGTAGATCCGCAGCATGTCCCGTACGTCGCGGGGGGTGGCCGTGGTGTGCCCGGTCTCGATCCGGGAGACCTTGGACGCCGAGCATTCCAACTGTTCGGCGACCACCTCGATGGTGATTCCGGCGGACTCCCGCTGGCGACGCAGCTCGGCCCCGAGCCGCCGCCGTCTGATGGTGGGACTGCGCCGCTCACTCATCGCGCAACCCCGTGAGTCACTGGTCTCCGCCGCTGGCTGCTCGACCCCACTCGGGCTACCTCCGGTAACGCGCCACTGGGTGACACCCGCCGGGGGCGCGACCGTCGACCGGCGAGCGTTCGCGACGAAGGGGGTGGTGCCGGTCCTCGGCCGGCCGCGACGGGCGAAACCGATCCCCAGTCTGCCGCCCGGACGCGGATGGCTTCAATAGGCCTTTCGCGCGACACGCTCACGTATCGGCAAAAGTCGACGTGCAACTTGCATGAAGCACGTCCCTGATGCACTCTGTCCGTATGGCACGGATCACTCAGCGTCTCCGTTCGGTCCCTCGGAGTGGTGACCCCACCGCTTCGGGGAAGCTGGGCACGACGCGGGCCCGGCCGACGACAACGCGACCTGCTCCGGGGTAAGGACCCCGCCGCTGCAAGCCGGCAAGCTGCGGCGGCGGGCGCGTTCCCGGAAGCAACCGGGTGGTGGTCGGGTGACGGCACGTCACCAGCGGGGTACGGCCCGACCACTGCCATCCGCACCACCGGTTCACGAGGCACGACCCCGTCACCGGCCGAGACGTCCCCCGTTCAGGCACCGCCGGCGCAATCGCCGGCCGATCCTCCCCAGGAGCCCATGTGCTTCCCCGCACCGGTGACGTACTGCATGTGACACGCGCGGCGAGTGTCCAGTTCCTCAGGCCGATCAAGTTCCGGGTGATCCGGGTCCTCGACTGGCCGACCTATGACGGCTGGCTGTGGCTCGACGGCTACGAGTTGAACACCGCGGGTGACGCTGTCACCCGACGGTCGATCTTCGTTCAGCGGGAAGGGTTGCAGCAACTGCAGGCCGCCCCCGAACCCCGTCCGCACACCGTGCGGGCCCGCCGCCCGGTCGCGCGTACCCCGCTCCGGGTGGGCTGACCGACCCGAACCGCCGCCGGTGGGCGTGCCGTCGCCATAGAATCGGTACGCCCACCCCGGCACGTTCCACCCGCTCGTCCAGGACCCTGACCCTGGGATGGTCATGGTCAATCAGCCCGCCCTGCGGCGGCACCACCGCTCTCTTATCGCCTATGCCTTCGGACTCCTCGCCCTCCTCGGGGCGATGGCGACACTCCTGGTCCTCGCCCGCGACCCGGCGATGTCGTCCACCCGGCTGACCGCACCGGTGCCCGCACCGGAGATCACCGTGCTCGACTCCGACCCGCCGACGGGCGACGGTCAGTCGGTCTACGACAAACCCGGCTGGACCGACACCGACACCGACACCCCGGCCGAGCAGGCTGGTGGTACCGACCGGACCGGACCGGTGTCCGGGCTGGGTGCCGGCGGCCAGTCCGACGGCCGTCAGGAACTCACCGAGGCCGCTCCGGCTGGGCACAGCGCCACGGACATCCGCCATTCCCTCTTCTGGTCCGGCATCTTCGGCCTCGCCATCTCGCTGGCCGGCATCGGCCTCGTCGGCACCCGCCGCCGGATGTGGTGACCAGCGGTCACGACGTGCTCGTCACAGTGGGGCTCGGTGTGGTCGGGCTCGCCCCGGTCGAGGGCTGAGCCTGGGAGATGATCAACAACACCTCGTCGTCGGTGGACACCGACGTGCCGGCGTCCGGCTCGGTGCCCACCACGGTCCCGGGTGGCAACTCCGACGGGCGGTACACCACCCGGTAGGTCAGACCGAGCCGAGCCAACAGCCCTTCGGCGGTGGCCTGCGGCAGGCCGGCGAGCGGTGGCACCGGCAGCTCGTCCGGCGCTTCCGTGGTCGGCGAGCTGCTCGGCGACTCACTGGTGGGTGCCGCCGACGTGGGGGCTGCGCTGGTCGGCAGGGCGCTGGGGGCACTGGTCGGCGGAGGCGACGGGGTGGGCCCGCGATCGTCCCGGTCGTCGTCCTGCTGGGCGAGCACCACCCAGAGCGCGCCCCCGAGCAGGCCGGCGAGCAGCAGCGCCAGTACGCCCCAGAGGATCGGCGACCACCACCGCCGACCACCCTGCTCCTCGACGTACCACTCACCGCCGGCGTCATCTGGTCGGGGCGAGCGCACCTCGGCCCGGCCGGACCAGGCCGGCGGTATCGGCGCCGTCCGGTCGGCCGGCGGGCCCGGCCGGGTGCCGGCAGACCGGTCGATCGGCATTGTCTGGTCGGGCGAAGGATCGGGACGAGCCGGGACGGTCCGGTCGATCGGTGCCGTCTCGTCCGGTCCGTCGGCGGCGGGCCCGGTCGGGGCCGGCCGATCAGCGGCGGAGGGCAGGGGTCGGGTCCGGTCGTCGTCGTGCTCGTCGGCGGGAGGCTCCTGGCGGTCGTCGCTCATCGCACGTCCTTTCCCGAACCCGGACGGGCGTCATGGCCCTCGACCGCCAACCTAGTCGCCCACACCGCCATCGGTGGGGATCAGCGTGCCGAGCCGCGCCGGCTGTCGGCGAGACAGGACGCCGGTACGAGGCGCGAACCCGCCGGCCTGGAATCAGGGAGTGGGTTTCGGGGTCGGCTGGCCGTCGGAGCCACACCAGATGCTGACCTGGTCGTTCCACCGGGCCGGGCCGTCCTCGGCGGGCTCCTGCCGGCTGACCTTTCCAGTACGTCCGCTGAGGTAGCGCGGGTAGAGGCCCTCGTCGACCAACTCGTCGGCGGCGTCGGCGCAACTCTCGCCGACAACGTCCGGCACCTCGGCGGCCGGCGCCGGCCCGGCAACCTGTAGTTGCACAGTCGTCCCCCGGGCGACCTCGGTGCCCACGTCCGGTGTGGTGCTCTCGACCGTACGGCCGACGCCGCCACCGAAGACCAGCCGCCAACCGAGCCGCTGCTTGCGCAGCGCCTCCCGGGCCTGCTCGAAGTCGGTGCCGATCACCGGCGGCACGGTCAGGCCGGCTGCCTTGGTCGGGGCGGCGGAGGTCTGGACCGCCGACGGTGTCGGTCGGCCGCTGCTCGGCCGGGGTGCGGTGGGCCGGGTGGTCGACGCGCCAGCCGTGGTCGCAACGGCCAGCGGGTCACCAGAGGATGCGTCGTCCTCACCGGCCAGCAACCAGCCGCCGGTCGCACCCACGGCGGCGAGCAGCACCGCTGCCAACCCACCGCCGAGCACAACGCTGGCACGGCCCGCACCGCCACCGGCGGCATTCTGCTGGCCCGTGTTCGTGTCCGTCATAACGCCCACCGCCTCATCACCGGCGACCGTACCGCCCGCCGCCCAACCCGCCCGCACCGGCGGTCCACACCGGCGGGTCTCTGCGACTCGCCGCGCCGACGACGGGACGTTACGCTGCCCGGCATGGCCAGACAGGGCTGGGGAGTGTCGATCGCGGCGGCGATCGGGGTCGCTGCCGGCGCGGGTGCCGCACAACTGGGCTTCGGCTACGGGCTCGGCGTCATCACCTGGACGCCCACCGATGCCGGTGCGACAGACACAGCCTGGGCGGACGGCCTCGCCTGGGCCACCTGGCTCGCCGCCAGTTCGACGGTCCTCGGCGCGGTCTGCGCGCAGCGGCTTCACCAACGCAACGCCCCGGCGAAGACAGTGATCTCTCCGGAAACCTCGCCAGACGGTGCTGCCCCTCAGGAGGGCCTGCGGCTCGACGAACGGCGGCCGGAGCACGACAGCCCGGTCGACGGGCCTTCACCGGTCGTCGACACCGCCCGCCCGGAGGTGGCGGGCACGCCACCAGCGGCGGCCGACACGCCGGTCGACGACCGGGGCGGCCTGCTGCGCCGGGTGGCAGTGGCGCTTGGCGCCGGGCTGGGCGGGCTGGTCACCGTCCTGTTGATTGCGGTACCCGCGCGGGTCGCGACCGGCGCGGACACCGGCGCCCCGCAACGCACGGCCGCCGTACAGGCGACGCTGGGCATCCTGATCGGCGTACTCGTCGCGATCTGGGCGCTTCGCTCCCGAGCCGCCGCGGTCAACGTGACAGCGACGGCCGCCTGGCTCTGGCTGCTCGCGGTGATCTCCGTCATCGACGGGGTACGCGTCGGACGGGGGCTGACCGGCGCGCAGCTCGGTACCTGGCAGTTCGACCCGGACCACGCCCGGTACTGGATCGGGGGTCAGATCTACTGGCCCGGTGCGCTGCTGGCACTGGTGCCCGCGCTGCTGATCGGCGTACTGGCCGCTCGGCGGTCCGCCCGCTCGGGCGGACACCGCGTGGGTGCGGCGGCCTCCGGCGCGGCGGGCCCGGTGCTCGTCGCGCTCGCCTACCTGACCACCCTGCCGCACTGGTCGACGCTGGGCCCCGCGCAGCTGTCCACCCAGCTGATCGCCCCGTACGCGGTGATCGCCGGTATCGGCGGCTCGGTGCTGGCCGCCCGCCTCGGCGAGCACAGCGAACGGAACCGCCCGGCCGAACAGAGCCGCCCGGCCCGGCCGGGTGCTGTGCCTCGGGACACGGTGACCGACCCGGCCCCGGTGACAGGGACCGAGCCCGAGCCGCCGGTCTCCGGCGCGACGGGCGAACCCACTGCGTCAACTGCCGGAGCCTCGGCCTCGACGGTTGGCACCACGGGGCGCCGCAGGAAGGTCAGCGTGCCGTCGCAGATGCCCAGGACGGGCTCGCTGCCGGGCGAAGCCACCGCCGCACCGCAGGTGCCCGCTCCGCGTACGGACCCCGACCGCTCGGATCCGACCCCTCCCACCGAAGCCACGACGAAGGACGCGGCCCCGAGCAGCCGCCGCACCCGCGCAGCCCGCCGCCCCACCACCGACTAACCCCGCCCTGCCGCCCCCAGCCCGGCCGCCCCACCCGGCCTCACCCTGTTGATCATGAAGTTATTGCCACCTCGCTCGGCGTGTCATGGCAACAACTTCATGATCAACGCGCTTCGAGGGGGGGTGGGGGGGTGCAGGGGGTTAGGTGGTTGGCCAGGTGTGGACGGGTTCGTTGGTGCGCTGGAGTTCGGCGTAGCGCTGGACCATGTGGTGCAGCGCGGCAGGCCGGTCCATGCCGTGGCGCCGCTCCGCCGCCCAGACCGCCTCGGTCTGCCAGACGGCGCCGTTGCGGCCGGTACGGCAGCGCTGCTCGATGATGTCGAGCAGCCGGTCCCGCTGCGCCGGGGCGACGCCGAACCCGTCCAGGCCGGTGGCGGCGGTGGGCAGTAGCTGGTCCAGGACCAGCTTGGTGACTGGCACGTCGCCGAGCGCGGGCCAGTGCAGCACGGCGTCGAGGCCACGTCGGGCGGCGGCGTGGAAGTTCTCCTCGGCGGAGCTGAAGGTGAGTTGGCTCCAGATCGGGCGGTCGGCCTCGGCCAGGCCGCGTACCAGCCCGAAGTAGAAGGCCGCGTTGGCCAACATGTCCACCACGGTCGGGCCGGCCGGCAGCACCCGGTTCTCCACCCGCAGATGGGGTCGGCCGTTCATGATGTCGTAGACGGGACGGTTCCACCGGTAGACCGTGCCGTTGTGCAACCGCAACTCCCCGAGCTGTGGCACACCGCCGGCGTGCAGGACCTCCACCGGGTCCTCGTCCTCGCAGATCGGCAGCAGCGGCGGGAAGTACCGGACGTTCTCCTCGAACAGGTCGAAGATCGAGGTGATCCATCGTTCGCCGAACCACACCCGCGGCCGTACGCCCTGGGCCTTCAGCTCGTCGGGACGGGTGTCGGTGGCCTGCTGGAACAGGGCGATCCGCGTTTCGGCCCACAGTTGGCGGCCGTACAGGAAGGGGCTGTTCGCACCGACCGCCACCTGCACACCCGCGATGGCCTGGGACGCGTTCCAGTAGTCGGCGAAGCTGTCCGGGGCGACCTGGAGGTGGAACTGGAGGCTCGTGCAGGCGGCCTCGGGGGCGATCGAGTCGGTGTGCGTGCGCAACTGCTCGACGCCGCGGATGTCCAGCTCGATGTCCTCGCCCCGGGCGCCGACGATCTGGTCGTTGAGCACCCGGTAACGCTCGTTGGTGGAGAGGTTGTCCTCGACCAGGTGCCCCTCGGTGAGGGTGGGCAGGATGCCGACCAGGACGATGTTCGCGTCGGATCTGGCGGCACGCTCGTCGGCCCGGGAGAGGCTGCCGCGCAGGTCGTGCTCGTAGTCGGCGAAGCCGTTGCCCTCGATGAGTCGGGGTTCGGCGTTCAGTTCCAGGTTGAACTGCCCTAACTCGGTCTGGAAGAGGGGGTCCGCGATGTCGGCGAGGATCTCCTCGTTGCGCATCGCCGGCTCGGCGGCCGAGTCGACCAGGTTGAGCTCGATCTCCAGACCCGTCATCGGCCGGTCGGCGTCGAAGCCGAAGTCGTCCAGCATCAGGGCGAAGACGTCCAGGCACCGCCGCACCTTCTGCCGATATCGGACGCGATCATCCCGGGTGAAGGCGCCCTCTGAGACGTCCCTGCCCATGTGTCCTCCCGACGGCCGGCGCGGTCGGGATCATCCCGTCCCGGAAGCGCTTTGTGAAGCATCCACGGTAAGAGCGCCCACCTGACCGGGGCCAGAGGCCGACGGCGGTGATCCGACGTCGACCGGGGCGGACGCGCTCGTGGCGCCATCTGTACCCCGTCGTCGACCGAGTGGACCGGAAAGCGGTGAGAACAACCCGTGACAATTACCACCGCCAGTGGGAACGACGCAGGGCCCGCGCCGACGTGCGGCGCGGGCCCTGCGTACCGGATCGCCGGGAGGATTCCCCTGGCCCTCCGGCGATCCCCGGGGATCAGGCCTGGCGTACGGCCTCGCCCTCGATCTCAATCTTGATCTTGCGGCTGACCAGCACGCCCCCGGTCTCCAGGGCGACGTTCCAGGTCAGGCCGAACTCCTCGCGGTCGATCTCGGTGCTCGCGGAGAAGCCGAAGATGTCCTGGCCGAACGGGCTGCGGCCGACACCCTCGAACTCCACCTCCAGCTCGACGGGACGGGTGACGTCCTTGATGGTCAGCTCACCGGTGAGCACGAACTCACTGCCGCTGCGGGACTTGACCCCGGTGCTGCGGAACTCGAGCGTCGGGAACTTCTCGGCGTCCAGGAACTCGGGGCTGCGCAGGTGCGCGTCCCGGTCGGCCTGGGTCGTGTCGACGCTGGCGGCCTGAATGGTGGCGACGACCGACGACTGCAGCGGGTCCTCGGCGACGGTGATGGTGGCGGTCGCGTCGTTGAACTCACCGCGAACCTTGCTCACCATCATGTGCCGGGCAACGAAGCCGACCCGCTTGTGCGCCACGTCGAGCGCGTAGGTGCCGGCCGTCGGGATGGTGAGGCCGTCCCAGTCGCGGGTAACCGTCTCGATGCTGCTGGTCATGCTGCTGTCCTCCAGGGGATTGTTTAATAGCCCAACGACTGCCTGAGCAACTATAACCGCAACAATATTCCCCGTGTCAAGCACTGGTATGATGAACGGGTGACCAACGTCTTCGACGATCCCCGGATCACCGCCGTCGGCCTGCTCTTCGAGGCACACGCCGGGCTGTCCGCCCGGTTCAACGCTCAACTCGAGGAGCACGGCCTCTCCGCGGTCGAGTTCGAGGTCATCACGCGACTGGCCCGCTCGCCGGGCAACCAACTACGCATGACCGACCTTGCCGCACAGACCTCCCTGTCGACAAGCGGAGTGACCCGGGTCGTGGACCGGATGGAGCGCGACGGGTTGCTGACCCGCCGGGCCTGCCCGAACGACCGCCGCAGCTCGTACGCGGTGGTCACCGCCTCCGGGATGCAACGCCTCAACGAGACGCTGCCCGGGCACCTGCAAATGATCGAGCAGTGGTTCACCGGGCAACTCGACCCAGAGGCGCTGGTGGCGCTCCTCGACGGGTTGCGCCGCGTCCGCGACGCCGCTCATCCGTGCGCAACCGCCGGCAGTGACGACGTCAGCCCGGAGCAGGCCACAGCCACCGACGAAGCCACCCGACGGCACTGATCACCACTCGCCGTCGGGCGGCGGCAGCGGCAGAAAGACCGGCAGAACTGATCCAGCCAAGCTGGAGGATTCGGTCCAAGCCGACTTTCTGCCACCCCATCGGTGGCAGGCTTCGGGCACCGGGGATCACCGGGGGGTGACGGCGCGGGCGATCAGCGAGGGGTAGCACCAAAGGGGGCTCTTCGCCCGCGCCACTCTCCCGTCGCGATCCGCTCGGGGACAGCGCAGGGCTCGATCCGCGCAGGGACAGCGCAGGGCTACTGAGCCGGTCCACCCCGGGCGGCGATCAGCGCGTAGAGCAGTCCCGACTCCTGCGGCAACAGCCGGATGCCACTCTCCACACAGACCCGGTCCAGTCGATCGAGCACCGACGGGTCCGCAGTGCTCGCAGCCAGCCCCACCAGCGCCTCCACCACGTCGCGGCGATCCTGCCCCGCATGGTCGGCCGCAGCTGCGAACCACTCGGCAGCCAACTCCCGGTCCCCCCGGTGCAGCGCCAGGTTCCCCTCGATCAGCGCACAGAGCCCGGCCTCCGGGCCACCCCAGACCAGCGCCGAGTCGTCCGAGCGCGGTCGCGGCACGGTCCCCGCCGGCAGCGCCTCCCCGCCCCCGGCGCGCAACTCGGTCAGCACCGCTGTCGCCTCCGCGGCCCGCCCGTCCTGGGCGAGCGCCAGCCCGACGGTCCCGAGCACCCGACGGCGACGCCCGGGATCACCCAGCTCGGACAGGGCAGCGATCGCTCGCCGACCACGGTCGATGGCGTCCGCGTACCAGCCCTCCAGCCGGGCGACCTCGGCGCGATTGGCCCAGCCCAGCACGCGCAGCCGCTGCTCCCCACTCTCGGCGGCGAGTCGGTCCACCGCAGCGAGTCGGCGGCGGGCCGCAGCCAGATCGCCCGCGCGGATCTCGTGCCAGGCGAGGCTGTTCTGGGCCACCGCCAGGTCCCGGGTCCGCCCGTTGCGGGCGGCCAACCGCAGCAGCGCCTCGGCCTGCTCGCGAGCCTCGTCCTGCCGCCGGACGGAGATCAGCAGGGTGCCCAGCACGTTTCGCGCCTCCAACTCCCCTGTGACGTCGCCGGCCTGCCGGAAGGTGTCCAACGCCGCACGGGCCGTCGACAACTCCTCGGCACCGGCGCCGTGCTCCGCGGCCAGCCGGGCGACGCCGAGGGCAGCCCAGCCACGCAGGAGAGGATCGGCGTCGGCGGTCCGCGGGTCCGCCAGCAGCCGCCGCAGCCACTGCCGCCCGACGACGTCGCGTCCGCGGAACCGCCACCAGCGGGTCAGACAGGCCGCCAGCCGCAGCGCTGTCAACGGGTCGTCGGTGGCCGCGTGCGCCAACGACGAGCTGATGTCACTGCTCATCTCGTCCAGCCGGTGCACCGCGTCGGGTAACCGTGGGCCGATCAGGTCACTGGCGGTACGGGCCACCAGGCGCGCGATGACCTCCGCGTGTCGACGCCGGATGCAGGTCAGCTCACCTCCGCCGGCCGCCTGCTCGACGGCGTAGTCCCGGACCGCGTCGAGCAGGCGGAACCGGAACGACCCGGTTCCGCGTACGCTCAGCAGCCCCAACTCGACGAAGCGGTCCAACAGTGGAACCGGATCGATCGCCACGGTGCCGTCCCGGTCGGCCTCGTCGACGAGCATCTCCTCGGCCAACTCGACCGACCAGCGGTTACCGAAGACGGCCAGTTGCCGCAGCGCGGCCTGTTCGTCAGACGCCAACAGGCGGTAGCTGAACGCCACCGCGTCCCGCAGGGTGACGGCGACCGCCACCGCCGCACTGGTGTCGGGTCCGCTCGTCCGGCTGCCGAGCGCCTCCGGTGCGTCCCAGGCCGGGTGGGCGGACGCGTCCGCGGGGGTGGCCAGGTCGAGCACCCGGTCGCCGTACCTGTCGAGCAATTCGGTGAGGTCGAGGAGACGGCCCCGGGCGGCCATCAGCTCGATGGCCAACGGCAGCCCGCCCAACCGGCGCACCAACGCGGCGAGCGCCGGCAGCTCAGCGGGGGTGGGCGGCTCTCGGCGGACCTGAGCGAGCCGGGCGGTGAACAACGCGCCAGCCGGCCACGATTCGAGTCCGGAGTGCTCAGCCTCCGGTGGTGGTACGTCGAGTGGCGCGACCGGCCAGACCCGCTCGCCGGGCAACCCGACCGGGTGCCGCCCGGTGACCAGCACCCGCAGCGAGGGCAGCGCTCCGAGCAACCGGTGCACTGTCGCGGCCACCGGGCCGGGCGCGCGCTCCACCGCGTCCATCACCAGCAGCGTCGGCCGCCCGGCGAGCAGCGCCACGAGTTCGGACAGGCGCGCCACTCCGAGCACGGACATCGAGGCGGCGAGCACGTCCGGACCGTCGGCGCCCTCGCCCACCAGCACCCCGGCAACACCGGCCGGGTGAGCGGCGGCCACCAGGTGCGCCACCGACGTCGCCAGGGCGGTCTTGCCGACGCCGGCCAACCCGACGAGGCTCACCAACCGGGGTCCTCGCTCCGCCGTCAGCATTTCGGCCAGCTCGGTGAGGTCGCGCTCCCGGCCGATCAACTCCACCGGCGGCGGGAGCGCGACCGACCTGTCGGCGGGGGCGGCGGCTGACGTGGCGTTGCCGCCGACCGCGAGCGCCGTCGACGTGGCGTCCGGCGAGGCCGGTTCGGCACCGGCCCCGCGGGCAGCGGCCAGGAACGCCGCCCGGCTGGTGCCGGTCAGCGCCAGTGCCCCGGCGAGCAGTTCCACAGTGGTGCGTTGTGGCCGGTTCGACCGGCCACGCTCCAGGTCACGGACCGTCCGCACACCCACCCCGGCCCGGGACGCCAGCTCGGCCTGGGTGAGGCCGGCGGCGCGTCGATGCCCGCGGAGCAGCTCCGGCAAGGTGGTACGTCCAGCCGGGCTCCGCGACCATTCATGATCCGGAGTCATGGGCTCGAAGAGTACGGATGGACTACGACCGTCGGCAGTCGAACGTCGGGCTACTGACGTCCGCTCGCCGAAACCCGACAGCCGTACGGACAGCCCGTCCGGGGCGACCGGCCGATCAGCTCGGCCTGGCCGCTCAGAGGCCGAGATCCCGAGCGATGATCATCCGCTGCACCTCGCTGGTGCCCTCGCCGATCTCCAGGATCTTGGAGTCCCGCCAGAACCGGGCCACCGGGTACTCGTTCATGAAGCCGTACCCGCCGTGGATCTGGGTGGCCTCCCGGGCGTTGTCCACGGCGATCGTGCTGGCGTGCAGTTTGGCGATGGCGGCCTGCCGCTTGAACGGCTCGCCGGCCAGCATCCGTGCGGCGGCGTCGTAGTACGCCAGGCGAGCGGTGTGCGCCTTCAGCTCCATGTCGGCGATCTTGAACTGGATGGCCTGGTTGGCGCCGATCGGCTGACCGAAGGCGTGCCGCTCCTTCGCATACTTGATCGACTCGTCGACACAGCCTTGCGCGAGGCCAACGGCGAGCGCGGCGATCGCAATCCGGCCCTCGTCGAGGATCCGCAGGAACTGCGCGAAACCCCGACCCCGGGCGCCGAGCAGGTTGGCGGCCGGCACCCGGCAGTCGTCGAAGGTCAGCTCGTGGGTGTCCGACGCGGTCCAGCCCACCTTGGAGTAGCCGGGCGCGACGGCGAACCCGGGCGTTCCGGTGGGCACGATGATCGTCGACAGCTCCTTGGAGCCGTCCGGGTTCGTGCCGGTCACCGCGGTGACGGTGACCATGGCGGTGATGTCGGTACCCGAGTTGGTGATGAACGCCTTCGAGCCGTTGATCACCCACTCGTCGCCGTCCAGCACTGCCCGGGTCTGCGTGCCGGCGGCGTCCGAGCCGGTGCCGGGCTCGGTGAGACCGAAGCCGGCCAGCGCCTCACCGCTGAGCAGTCGGGGCAGCCAGGTCGCCTTCTGCTCCTCGGTGCCGAAGCGGTAGATCGGCATCGCGCCCAGCGAGACCGCCGCCTCCAGGGTGATGGCCACGCTGGAGTCGACCCGGGCCAACTCCTCCAGGGCCAGGCAGAGCGCGAAGTAGTCGCCGCCCATGCCGCCGTGTTCCTCGGTGAAGGGCAGACCGAACAGGCCCATCTTGCCCATCTGCCGGATCACCTCGTACGGGAAGGTGTGCTGCTCGTAGTGCTCGGCGATGACCGGGGCGATCACCTCGCGGGCGAATTCCCGCACGCTCTCGCGCAGCGCCGCTTGTTCGTCGGTGAGCCGGAAATCCATCTCATCCTCCTGTAAGGACGGTCCGCCCCGGCGCTCGTGACGCCGAAGGCGGGTCGCTGTGCGGGCCCGAGTCGATGGTCAGACCGGGGTGACGCCGTGCCGACGGCGGGAGAAGTGCCGATCCTTGGTACGCGCCGCCGCGAATCGACGGACCAGCTCAGTGCGTAGGTCCTGCGGCTCCACGATGGCGTCCACCACCAGCTCGCTGGCCAACCGGACGACGTCGATGTCCTGCTCGTACTCGGCCCGCTTGGCGGCGACGAAGGCCGCCCGCTCGTCCTCGTCGGCAATGGCGGCGATCTTGTTGGCGTAGACCGCGTTCACGGCGGCCTCGGCGCCCATCACGGCGATCTTCGCGGTCGGCAGCGCGATCGTGGCGTCCGGCTCGAACCCGGGCCCGGCCATCGCGTAGAGACCGGCGCCGTACGCCTTGCGGACCACCACGCAGATCTTCGGAACCGTCGCCTCGGAGATCGCGGTGATCATCTTGGCGCCGTGCCGGATGATGCCCTGCTTCTCCACCGCGCTGCCGACCATGAAGCCGGGCACGTCGCTGAGGAACAGCAGCGGCACGTTGAACGCGTCGCAGAGCTGCACGAACCGGGTGGCCTTGTCGGCCGAGTCGACGAAGAGCACACCGCCCTTGAACATCGAGTTGTTGCCGACCACACCGACGACCTGGCCGTCGAGGCGGCCGAAGCCGATGGTCAGCTCCTTGGCCCAGAGCGCCTGGATCTCGAAGAACGACCCCTCGTCGAGCAGGCCCTTGACGTACCGCCGCATGTCGAACGCCTGTCGCTCACTGGCCGGCACCAAGGCGGCCAGGTCGGCCTTCGCGGGCGCGGCGACCGCCGGTGCGGTCGGCGGCGCCTGTGTCCAGTTCGCCGGCAGGTACGACAGGTAGGTCTTCACGACGTCGAGCGCGTCGGCCTCGGTCTTGCAGAGGAAGTGCCCCACGCCGGATTCGGCGGTGTGCACCTTCGCCCCGCCCATCGCCTCCAGGGTGGTCTTCTCGCCGGTGACCATCTCGACCATCCGGTCGGAGCCGAGGTACATGCTGGCGTTGCCGTCGACCAGCGCCACCACGTCGCAGAACGCCGGGATGTACGCACCACCGGCGGCGCTCGGGCCGAACAGCGCGCAGACCTGTGGGATCGAGCCGGAGGCACGGACCTGGTTCCAGAAGATCTTGCCGGCGCCACGCCGGCCGGGGAAGAGATCGACCTGGTCGGTGATCCGGGCGCCGGCCGAGTCGACCAGGTAGACCATCGGCACGCCGGCGCCGTACGCCCGCTCGATGATCCTGATGATCTTCTCGACGGTGCGGGCGCCCCAGCTGCCGGCCTTGACCGTGGAGTCGTTGGCCATCAGGCAGACCTGTCGGCCGTCGATGGTGGCGGTGCCGGTCACCACGCCGTCGGCTGGCAGACCTTCGGCCATCGTGTTGGCGTAGAGGCCGTCCTCGACGAACGAGCCCTCGTCGACCAGGAGCGCTACCCGTTCACGGGCGAAGAGCTTGCCCTTGGCCGCGTTGGCCGCGTGGTACTTGTCCGCGCCGCCGGACCGGGCCCGCTTGCGCAGCTGCTCCAGTGCCTCACCGTCGAGCGTCACGCCGACTCCTCCGCCATACTGACCTGAACGATCGTTAGGCTAGCGCATCGGCGCGGTTGTCGGCGACCTACGAGCGAACCAGACAGTTGAGCCGAGAGCAAGACATTGAAAAACGTGAATACATATCGCTAGGCTCCTGACACCCCTTCTTTCAGATCGGAGTCAGCGATGACCTCACGACTCAACCGGCTCGCCGTCGCGTTGCTCGCGACGACACTCGCCACCCTCGGCATCACGGTCGCCAACCCGTCGCCCGCGTCCGCCGCCATGACCATCTGCTACAACACCAGCCAGGCGGGCAGCTACGCCAGCGTCGCCAACCAGGCCGCCTCGATCTGGAACAACGCCACAGTCAACCTGACACTCTCCGCCAACTGCGGCTCCAACCTGCGCATCTACCGGATCACCGGCGGCGGCTCGTACGCCCAGCGGACCAGCCTCGGCAACGGCCGGGTCTACATCGACACCCAGCAGGCCGCCCAGTACAGCGTGCTGCGGATCATGACCCACGAGATCGGGCACATCCTCGGCCTGCCGGACAACTACAACGGGAACTGCTCGCTGCTGATGTCCGGCGGCAGCGCCGGCACCAGCTGCACCAACGCCTACCCGAGCACCGCCGAGGCGAACCGGGTCAGCAGCCTCTTCGCCGGCACGTTCAGCGCCACCGACCGCAGCGCGGACATCTTCCGCGACAGCTGGCCGAGCGCGCTCACCACGGTGAACTGACCGAACCCGCCAAAAACGAAGGGGCCGGCGCGTGCGCCGGCCCCTTCGTCGCGTCCTCAGCTCGGCAGCGGCGTCAGCCGGGTACGCGGACCGGCCCGCAACACACCCGACGGCAGCTTCTTGCCGAGCAACGCCTCGGCCAACTCCGCCACCTCGATGAGCGCCGGCAGGTCGATGCCGGTGTCGATGCCCATGTCGTGCAGCATGTGCACGGCCTCCTCGGTGGCCAGGTTGCCGCTCGCCCCCGGCGCGTACGGGCAGCCACCGAGGCCACCGACGCTCGCGTCGAACTCGGTCACCCCCAGCTCCAGCGCGGTCAGCAGGTTGGCCAGCGCCGTACCCCGGGTGTTGTGGAAGTGCAGCAGGACCGGCACGTGCGCGTTGCGGTCGCGTACCGCGGTCAGCAGCTCACGGACCCGACGTGGGGTGCCCATGCCGGTGGTGTCGCCGAACGCGACCCGGTCCGCGCCGTCGCGGACTACCCGGTCCACGATCCCGGCCACCCGCTGCGGATCGATGTCCCCCTCGTACGGGCAGCCAAAGCTGGTCGCCACGATCACCTCGACCCGCGCCGACGCGCCGTGCAGCAGGTCGATCAGCTCGGCGATGTCGTCCAACGACTCGTCAGTGGACCGGTTGACGTTGCGCCGGTTGTGCGTGTCACTGGCCGAGACCACCACCTCGATCTCGGTGAATCCGGCGGCGAGGGCCCGCTGGGCGCCCCGGGTGTTCGGCACCAGCGCGGAGTACCGCACCCCGTCGGCCTTCACCGCCCGCTGCCACACCTCGTCGGCGTCGGCCATCTGCGGAATCGCCCTCGGGTGCACGAACGACACCGCCTCGATTCGGCGTACGCCGGTGCCGGAGAGGGCGTCGAGCAGCCGCACCTTGGCGTCGGTCGGGATCGGGTCCTCGTTCTGCAACCCGTCGCGCGGCCCGACCTCGCGGATCGAGACGAAATCTGGCAGGTCCGCCATAAGGGGTCACCTCACTGTGACGAAAGCAGTGCCTAGGGGGTCCTCCCAGCATGCCACCCCGCTGTTGATCAAGAGGTTTGCGTCACCTGCGGCGCGGAACCTGACGCAGACCTCTTGATCACCGGGGAGTGGTGGGCGGGGGTCAGCGCATGCGGGAGACGATGCCCGTGTCGTAGGCGCCGGAGCGGAACTCCTCGTTGTCCAGCAACTCGGTGAAGAAGGGGACGTTGTTCTTCGGGCCCTCGATCTGGAACGCCGCGACGGCTGCCTTCGCGCGATCGAGCACCTCGTCGCGGGTCGCGCCGCTGACGATCAGCTTGGCCAGCAGGCTGTCGTAGAACGGGGTGACCGTGTTGCCCTCGGTGTAGCCGGAGTCCACCCGGACACCCTCACCCGTCGGCTCCACCCACGTCCTGATCACACCCGGGCCGGGCAGGAAGCGCTTCGGGTCCTCCGCGTTGATCCGCATCTCGATGGCGTGCCCACTCGGGGTCAACGCGTCCGGGTCGAACGTCGGCGCCAACCCGGAGGCCACCCGCAACTGCTCCTCGACCAGGTCGATGCCGTACACGTACTCGGTCACCGGGTGCTCCACCTGCAAGCGCGTGTTCATCTCCAGAAAGAAGAAGTCTTCGGAGCCGGGAGCGTCGCCCTCGGAGTCCCGCTCACGTGGGACCAACAGGCACTCCACGGTGCCCGCGTTGCGGTAGCCGACCGCCTCGCCGGCCCGCACCGCCGCCGCCAGGAGCCGGGCTCGCAGCTCCGGCGAGACAGCCGGCGACGGGGACTCCTCGACCAACTTCTGGTTGCGCCGCTGCACCGAGCACTCCCGCTCGCCGAGCGCCACCACCCGGCCGTCGGCCAGGCCGAGGATCTGCACCTCGACGTGCCGTACCCGGGGAAAGTACCGCTCGATCAACACCGAGCCGTCGCCGAACATCCGCTCGGCGAACGCGCGCACCTTGTCGTACTCGGTGCGTAGCGCGGCCTCGTCGACCGCCACGCCCATACCCATGCCGCCACCGCCGGCGGCAGCCTTGACCATCACCGGGTAGCCGATCTCGGCCGCGGCCGTCACCGCAGCGTCCAGGTCGGCGGCCGGGTCGGTGGTGCCCGGCGCGACCGGAACGCCGGCCGCCGCCATCAGGTTCCGGGCATTGATCTTGTCGCCCATCGCGGTGATCGCGTCCGCGTCGGGTCCGACCCAGATCAGGCCGCTCGCCTCGACGGTACGGGCGAACTCGGCGTTCTCCGACAGGAAGCCGTACCCGGGGTGGATCGCCTGCGCGCCCGTCGACTTCGCGGCGGCGAGGATGGCCTCGGTGTTGCGGTAGCTCAGCGCCGGGTTCGGTGGGCCGATGAGGACCGCCTCGTCCGCCTCCGCGACGAACGGCAGGTCGGCGTCGGCCTCCGAGTGCACCGCGATCACGCGGATGCCGAGCCGCTTGGCGGTCCGGATGATCCGGCGGGCGATCTCGCCCCGATTGGCGACCAGCAGTGACTCGATCATGTTTCCTCCCGGCGTCCGGATGGTGGGACGATGTCAGGGAATCATGACCGGCACGGTTCTGACGAGTCGGCTCAGGCGAGCAGCGCGGCCAGTGTCGCCCCGCGCAGCAGCTCCGCGCGGCGTCGCCGGTCCACCTCACCACCGAGGAACGGCGTCGAGTTCATCAGGCCGAACGCGGCGTGCGCGAGCACCCGGGCCTCACCGTCGGGCATCCCCGGGTGCAGCGCGGTGAGCACTGTCACCCACTCCTCGACGTAGAGCCGTTGCAGCCGACGGATCCGCCGCCGCGGCTCCTCGGGCAGGCGGTCCAGCTCGTGCAGGTGCAACGCGATCACCGCCGGGTTGGCCAGCGCGAACTCGACGTGGAAGTCGATCAGCGACTCCAGCACGCCGCGCGGGTCGTCCGAGCGCCCGACGGCGCGTTCCCGCCCACCGGCCAGCAACCCCTCACTGACGGGAATCAGCGCGGCGGCCAGCATGGCTTCCTTGCCGGCGAAGTGGTGGTAGAGCGCCGGACCGGTGACCCCGGCGGCCGCGCCGATGTCGTCCATCGAGACGCCGTGATATCCACGCGCCGCGAACAGACCTACCGCGATCTCCAGGATCTCGTCCTTGCGGGACCTGCGCCGGCCCGCGCCCGCCGCACCCCGTGCCTGCTGCTCCACCGTCACCGGACAAGCCTAGACCGCGAGGAGCCCGCGATGGTTGCCGGTCAGTCCCGTCCGTCCGTCCCGGACCGGGCCGCCCCTGACCTGGCCAGGGGCGGCCGCCGAGGTCAGTCGTCCTCGTCCAGGTCGTGTTCGGCGCGCAGCGCCGCGGCTTCCGTGGGCCGATCGAGCAGATCCAACACCCGAGCCAGCAGCCAGGCCGTCTGGCGGACCTGCCGCGAGGCGGCCGGCAACCCGCCGAGTACGCGGCGCAGCAGCGGCTCCGCCTCGGCCGGCCGGTCCAGGCGCAGCAGCAACTCACCGATCAGGGCCTCCACCTGGGCGGCCTCGCCGAACGCCTCGATCGAGCGCAACCGGTCCGGCACCCCGGTGAGCCGGTCCAGGGCCTCGTCCGGGCGGTCCTCGCCGGTGAGCACCCGCGCTCCGGCCTCGGCCGCCAGTGCCAGCTCGTACAGCACCGGCGGTTCGGCCTGCCCGGCCAGCTTCGCCGCCAACGCGTCCATCACCTCGACGGTGCGCAACGCCGCGTCCCGGTCGTCGGCCCAGAACCAGGCGTACGTCTCCCGTCGCCGGGCACGCAGCTCGTCGAGCGGCAGGTCACCGAGCCGGTACGCCTCGGCCGCGGCGGCGAACCGCTCGCCCGCCGCCGCGTCCCGGTCTGCGTCGTAGAGGATCCCCCCAGCCTCCTCCAGAACCTGCGCCCGGTGCGGAAGGTTGTCCGGTCCGTCCAGATTGCCGGCCAACTGTTCCAACAGCGCCAACGCGGGATCGATCTCGCCAAGTCCGGCGTAGACGCCGGCCAGCAGGTGCCGGCAGCGGTCGGCCTCAGCCTGAGCGCCCAACCGGTCCAGACCGAGCACGGCCTCCTCGGCGACCTCGGCGGCCTCGGCGAGCCGGCCCACGATCCGGTACGCGTTCGCCAGCTCCCACCGCAGGAACGCGTCCCCCTCGGCGCCCCGCTCCACGCACAGCGTCACCGCCTCGACGAAGTCGTCGACCGCGTCCGCAGCCTGGCCGGCCGCCAGCAACGCCCGGGCGCGGGCGACCCGGACGGGCAGCTCCGCGTCCGCCGGTGCCGCCTCCAACGCCTCGTCGCAGGCGGCCACGGCGTCCGCCGGATCGTCGACCAGCCGCGCGTACGCCAGGCAGGCACCGGTGACCACCTCGCCGACACCCAACTCCCGGCCGATCCGGCGTGCCTCGTCGACGGCGGCGCGGGCCTCGTCGACGCGGTCCAACTGCTCCAGCAGGTGCCCCCGGTGCAGTGCGATCCGGGCGGTCAGGTGCCGATCGCCGCCCGCGTCGGCCGGCACCCGGTCGAGGGCGGCGAGCGCGTCCGCCCAACGTTCGCGGTGCAGCAGCGCCAACGCCACCCGGTCGTGGCCGGCCGCCCGCTGCTGGGCGTCGCCGAGCCGGTCCAGGACGTCGGCCGCCTCCCGGGTCAGCAGCAGGCCCTCCTCGGTGTCCTCGTCGGACCGGGTCAACAGCACGCCGAGTCGCCCGGCGACCGTCTGGGCCGCCACCTCTTCGCCCGCCTCCCGGTACAGCTCCAACGCTGCCCGATTCAGCGTGATCGCACCCTCGATGTCGTCCTCGTCGCCACGCTCCGACGCGCGCAGGGCCAGCCGGTGCGCGGACGTGCGGGCGGGCAACTCGGCAGAGCCGAACCGGTCGTCGAAGGCAACCAGCGCCGCCCGGAAGGTGCCCCGGTCGTGCCGGCCCAAGCTCTGCTCCGCGAGGTCCAGCAGATCGTCCGGGCCGGCGTCTCCGGGCACTGTCACGACCTGTGGTTCAGCCCTGCCGGTTCGCACCCGCCGGGCCCGGTCCGCGGACGACGCCGGTGTCCCCGGCGCGCCGGCCGTCTCGTCGCCGACCGGTCGGGCCGGACGGCGGCGGACGCTCGCGGACAGCGGCACATGCTCGCCGCTCGCCTGCACGGCAAGCCGACTGGCGATCCACTCCGACTGGTGGCTCGTGCCGTTACGGGCGTCGAAGCGGGCGGCCAGACCGGCAGCGGTTTCGGCCAGCTCGTTCGCCAACGACGCCGCCGACACCTCGGCGGCCGGCCGGCCCTCGGCGGCCCGGCGGTACACGGCCGACGGGCCGGCCTGACGCAGCGCCGCGGCGGCTGCCGCCGAGAAGTGCATGGCGGCGGCCGGCGACGGCGGCCGGTCCAGCCAGTCCAGGTGCCGCTCGACCAGCTCGATCGCTCGCGCCTCGTTGCCGGTCAGCGTGCAGAACTCGACGTGGTCCGCGATGTCCCACAGGTTGGCGAGGTTGCCGCGCTGCCGGCGGTACGCCTCCCGGTGCGCGTCCCGCGCCTCTTCGACCCGCCCGGTCCGCAGGTACGGCAGGAGCAGCGCGGTGAGGATCGACTGCGGCTGCTCGTTGCAGTTGAGCCGGCCGGCGAGCACCGGCTCGGCCAGCTCCACCGCCTCGACGTCCCGCCCGGTGTCGGCGAGGTAGCCCACCTGGCTCGTGGGGTCACAACCGGCGCAGTCGGACAGGGCGTCGCGCGGGGTGGTCTGCCAGAGGCGGTACCAGTGCGCCGCGGCCTCGACGTCGCCCACGTGGTCGGCGACGCGGAACCGGTGCTTGTGCACGGCCTGGAGGCTGTGCCCGCCGGCCCGGTAGCGGCGTTCCATGTCGTCCAGCACGGCGTACGTGCGGTCGAGCGGCACCTCCGGGAAGTTCAGCAGGCCATTGATCATGTACTTGAAGTGCCAGAGCAGGTTGTGCAGGTGCCCCTGGTGGTACGGCTGCGGATCGCTGTCGAACTCGGACAGGCACCAGGAGAAGGTCACGAAGGACTTGGCCGGCTCACCGCCGTAGATGTAGCCGGTGGTGGCCTGCATCCGGGTGACGAACGCGAGGTGCCGGTCGTCGGCGGCGTCCACCCGGCGCAGCAACTGCTCCAGGGCGGCGATCTGCCCCGCCCCGTACGGCATGTCGGCGATGCCGCGAAGCACCCGCCACAGATCCTCGTCGCTCATGCTCACTCCCGTCCCGGGACAGCCCGGCCGAGCAGGCCGAGGAAGGAATCGTTCAGCAACGCCGCGTCGGCGGCGCGGATCGGATGGTGGCCGAGCAGCAGCGCCTGCCCGTACAGCGCCTCGATGGCCAGACCGACCAGCTCCGGGTCGCTCAGCATGGTCACCCGTCGTACCAGCGGGTTGCGGTGGTTGAGCACCAACTGCGGACGGTCCGGCGGGGCGGTGGCGGCGAGCGCGTCGAGCACTCCACCCCACAGCTCGTCGGCCCGGTCCCGGCTGGCCGCGAGCTGGTCGTTGAACGCCGCCGACCGGCTGACCAGGTAGAGCGCGGGCAGGGAAACCGGGTCGTACGCCCGGATGACCACCTCGCAGCCGGAACGCTCGACGGCCCGCTGCGCCGCCGCGAGGAACTGTCGCAACGCCAACTCCACCTGCGGGTCGAGCGCGTCGAACCGGGTGGTGAGGTCACTCGGCTCCAGGCGCTCGATGAGCACCGAGCGGTCCACCACCGGCAGCCGCTCGATCAGCTCGGTGTCGTACGTGTAGCCGGCGTTGACCACCGCCAGGTCCTGCGCAGCGGCGACAGCGGCCAGTTGACGGAACTCGTCCAGGCTGGCCGCGTAGCGGACCACTCCGTAGCGCTCCCGGAACTCGGCGAGGGTGAGCGTGCCGACGTTGGTGTCCATGGGCCACCACCGGTCGACCAGGCGGAGCATCTCGTCGTCGTGCAGCGCCAGGGCCTTCACGCCGAGGTGATGCACCTGGAGGAACTCGGCCAGCCGGTGCGGGTCGTGCCGGGCCAACCGGACCAGCCAGCCGCGCACCTGGTCGCCGAGTGCCTCCCGGGTCGCCGTCAGCAGAGTGTCCTCGTAGAGGGCCTCCCGGCTGGCGGTCGGGCGCAGCTCGGTCGCGTCCACCACGCAGTGCGCGAAGAACGCCCACTCCGGCAGCAGCCCGTCGGCGTTCTCGGTGAGCAGCATCCGCTTGAGGTAGACGCGGTGCCCGGCCCGGGCCGCCGGGTTCACCGGCGTCGGCAGGATGACGGCGACACCGGTCAGCCCGGCCTCCGGCACAGCCAGCGGCAGGACGTCGAACGGGTCCACGCCGAGCGTCTCCCGGGCGTACCGGATCAGCGCCGCGCGGTCCAGCGGCGCACCCGGCGTGGTCGGCCAGGGCGGCTCCCCGGCGGTGGTGACGACGTCGCCGACGCGGACGGTGACCGGCAGCAGCGCGCCGAACAGCCGGGCCAGGTCGGTGACGGTCGCGGTGGTGAACCACTGGTCCGCGTCGCGGCGGGGCACCAGCGTGACGGTGGTGCCCGGCTCGGCACGAGCGGCTTCCGGCGGGGCCACCGTCACCGCGTAGCGGCCGTCGGCGTACCCGGTCCAGCGAACCGTGGGCTCGTCGCCGTGCCGGGTGAGCACCTGGATCTCGTCGGCCACCAGGAAGCAGGAGAGCAGACCGATGCCGAACTGGCCGAGGAACTCGTGCCGGGAGAAGCCGAGCTCGTCGCGCTTCGAGCTGCGGCCGATGGTGGCCAGCAGCTCGTGCACCTGCGCCTCGGTCAGGCCGATGCCTGTGTCGTGCACCCGCAGGGTGCCGTCGCCGGTGCTGTCCGGGGGTTCGATGCGTACCAGCGCCGGCGCGTCCGGTTCGGTCCTGCGGCGGGCGGTGATCGCGTCCACCGCGTTCTGGAGCAGCTCACGGACGTAGACCCGCGGGCTGCCGTAGAGGTGATGACTGAGCAGGTCAACCACGCCACGTAGGTCGACCTGGAAAGTGTGATCCACGCCTGTTGTCTCCCCGTCCCGATATCGGCGCTCACCGTACCCATGATCACCGACCGGCGCGGTCCCCTCTCTGCCCGGCGGCTTGACCCTCGACCCGGTCGAACCGGCACGGTCGCCGGCATGACTTCCTCCGCTCTGGGCCGGGACTTCCAGCTCCTGTGGTCCGCGGCCGTCTCGTCCCGGTTCGGGGATGCGCTGCGTGCCCCGGCGCTGGCCCTGCTGGCCGCGACCGTGACCCGTGATCCGCGGATCATCGCGGCGGTCACCGTGGCCGGGCAGTTGCCGCCGCTGCTCTTCGGCCTGCTCGGCGGCGTGTACGCGGACCGCTGGGACCGCCGTCGGACGATGGCGGTGGTCGACGGGGTACGCGCGGCAGTGGTGGCGGCGCTGGCCGTGGTGGTCGCGCTCGACCGGGTCAGCGTGCTGGTGCTGCTGGTGGTGGCGTTTCTGCTCGCCACGTTGGGCACTCTCTTCGACTCCGCGTCGTTCGCGCTGCTCCCCGCGCTGGTGCCACCGGACGCGCTGCCCCGGGCGAACGGTCGGCTCCAGGCGGGGTCGGCGGTGGCCGGTGGCTTCCTCGGGGCGCCCGCCGCCGGTGTCCTGTTCGCCGTCGCCCCGGCGCTTCCGTTCGCAGTCGACGCCGTCACCTTCGCGGCGGCCGCCCTGCTCGTGCTGGCCCTCGGTGCGCCTCCCGCCAGCACCCCGGGAATGGCACGGCGGCGCGGCTCGGTGTGGGGCGAGATCGTCGAGGGGCTGCGGTGGTTGGTGGCGCACCGGACCCTGTGGCGGGTCACAGTGCTCACCGCCGCGAGCAACCTGGCGATCAGCGGAATCATGGCGGTGTTGGTGCTCTACGCGCTGGACGTGCTCCGGGTGCCACCGGCCGGGTACGGGCTGTTCGCCGCCGCAGCCATCGTCGGGGGCGTGGCGGGGGCGCTCGGGGCGGGACGGCTCGCCGCCCGACTCGGAACGGTGCCGGCGCTGCGGGCGGTGCTGGCAGTGGAGACCGTGGCGCTGACCGGCTTCGCGCTTGCTCGGCATCCGGTGTCGGGCGGGATCGCGCTGGCCGTCTTCGCCGCCGGCACCGTGGTGTGGAACAGCCTGTGGGCGTCGTACGGGCAGCGGCAGGTGCCGAGCGAACTGCTGGGCCGGGTCGGTGCGGCCCAGCGGATGGTCGGTCTGCTCACCGCACCGCTCGGGGCGGCGCTCGCCGGGTTGGCCGCCGCGTCGTACGGCACGGAGCCGGTGGCGGGCGCTGCGGCGGCGACGTTCGCGCTGGTCACCGTCGCCGCGTGGCGGACACTGCGACCGGCCGTGTCCGCTGTGTCCGCCGTGTCGAGCGGCGCGGGTTAGCCCGGCGTCCGCTCCCGGTGCGACAGCCCGGACAGGCGCAGCGCGATGCGTCGGCGGGCCGGTGGAACGGCACCGAGCAGCCGGAGCAGCACGTCCCGGGCGGGCCGACGAGCCGGGGAGACACCGGCCATCCTGGTCAGCCCGGCGGCGAAGCTCAGCACGTCCTCGGCCATCGGCCGCTGCCGGGCGGTGTAGTCGTCGAGCAGCGTCTCCGGGCCGCCGTCGAGCACGTCCGCCACTGCGGTGCCGAGTGCCACCGCGTCGCAGATCCCGAGGTTCATGCCCTGCCCGCCGGCCGGGCTGTGCACGTGCCCGGCGTCGCCGGCCAGCAGCACCGGTCCGACTCGGAAGGTGTCGGCGATCCGGTGGTGCACCCGGAACCGGGAGCCCCAGAGCACCTCGGTCACCCGGTCGGGTCGTCGCGCCGGGCCGCGCTCGTCGAGCAGCGCCTGGAGGTAGGTCGCGTCCGGTTCGGGCGGGGCGTCCGCCACGGCGGCGACCAGCCGGACCACCCCGCCGGGCAGCGGCGCCCAGACCAGCGGCCCGGGGCGGGCGAGGAAGAGCGCCGCCTCGTCGCGGGGCAGCACGCTGCGCACCCGCACGTCGGCGAGCACGAAGGACTCCTCGTCGCTGCTGCCTGTGAAGCCGATGCCGGCCAACTGTCGGACCGTGCTGTGCAGGCCGTCCGCGCCGACCACGAACCGGGCCCGCAGCGCCGCCCCGTCGACCTGCGCGAGCATGCCGTCATCGGCGCGGCTCAGCCCGGTGAGCTGGCACGGCCGTCGTACCTGGACACCGCGTTCAGCCAACTTCTCGGTGAGCACGGCCTCGGTGACCGCCTGGGAGACCAGCAGCGCGTAGGGGAAGCGGGACGGCAACTCGTGGAACGGCACCGACAGCAGCACCCGGTCCCGGTCGCGCACCGTGAAGCGCGGCGTCCGCACCGCCTGGGCGATCAGCGGCACCGCGGCGTCGATCCGGTCCAGCACCTCCAGGGTGTACGCGTGCACGACGGCGGCGCGGGAGGTCGTCGGCGGCGCGGCCAACCGGTCCAGCACTGTCACCTCGACGCCGCGCCTTGCCAGCGTCAACGCGGTGGCGAGACCGGTGGGGCCGGCGCCCACCACCAGGACGTCGGTGCTCGTGGGCAGCATTGCCACCTCCAGAAGACCGCTGCCAACACGTGTTGGCAAACACTTGTTGGCAACGCTAGGGCCCGCCCGATTGCGTGTCAACACTTGTTGGCCTACGGTCGTTGGCATGACCCAGTCCGCCCAGTCGACCCCGCCCCGACGCTCCGACACCACCAGGGCGGCGATCCTGCGAGCGGCCCGGGAACGGTTCGCGGCGGACGGCTACGAGCGCGCCACGATCCGGGCCATCGCCGCCGACGCCCAGATCGACCCATCGATGGTGATGCGCTACTACGGCAGCAAGGAAGGGCTGTTCGCGGCGGCGGCCGAGTTCGACCTCCGCCTGCCCGACCTGACCTCGGTGCCGCCCGCTCGACTCGGTGAGGTGCTGGTCCGGCACTTCCTCGCCCGCTGGGAGGGCGACGAGACCCTGGTGGCGCTGCTGCGGGCCGCCAGCACCAACCCCGGCGCCGCCGAACGCATGCGCGGCATCTTCGCCGACCAGCTCACCGCCGCCGTGGCCACGTTCGGCGGCGACCCGGCGCTGACCGCCCGACGGGCCGGCCTGGTGGCCAGCCAGATCCTCGGCCTCGCCTTCACCCGGTACATCGTCCGCCTGCCGCCCATGGTGGACACCCCGCCGGACGACCTGGTCTCCTGGATCGCGCCGACGCTCCAGCGCTACCTGACCGGAACGCCACCGGGCTGACCCAACCTTTTCCCACCTCCCGTGCGTCTGCCAGTTGACGCGTACAGCGCGACGGCCGGGAGGGGGGCGGATGGCGCCGCCGAAGGACGACGGACGCGACGGCTACCTCGCCTTCGTGGAGAACCACCAGCACCGGCTGCTCCGCGCGGCCTACCTGATCTGCGGCAACCAGCATCAGGCCGAGGACCTCCTCCAGGACGCGCTGCTGAAGCTGGCGCTGCGCTGGTCCTCGGTCCGCAACGGCGACCCCTCCGCGTACGTCCGGGCCATCCTCTACCGCGACTCGGTGTCGTGGTGGCGTCGCCGACGGCGGGAATGGCTCAGCGCCGCACCGCCAGACCAGGTGGCCCACGACCGTGACGGCGCGTTACGGCTGACGATGCACGACGCGCTGGGCCTGCTGCCACCACGGCAGCGGGCCGTGCTGGTGTTGCGCTACTACGAGGACCTGACCGAGGTCGCCACCGCCGAGGCGCTCGGGGTGACCGTCGGCACCGTGAAGAGCCAGTGCCACGCGGCGCTGCGCCGACTCCGCGAGGTCGCCCCGGACCTCGCCCGCGATGCCCGACCGAGCCAAGGCTCGGCCGATCTGGCGAGCGGCTTGGAGGTGAACCCGTGAACGAGCAGGAACTGCGCCAACTGCTGACCGTCAGCGTCGAGGACGTGCTCCCCAGCCAGCCGGCCGCCGCCGGATGGGAGCGGGCTCGGCGTACCCGGCGTAACCGGCGGGCCGTCGGAGTGGTCGCCCTGGCCGTGCTCCTTGTCGGCGGTGGCACCGTTGCGGCGCTGCGACCGCCCGCCGATCCGGCGCCGGTCCCACCGGTCGGCCCGACGGTGACCCCGACCGCCGATCCCACCCACGCTGGTCCGGTGCAGCGACCGCCCGCAGACCTGACCTACCCGCCCGATCCCTTGGCGAAGCTCGGTGCCCCGGCGACGGTGCCGCTCTCCGAGCGACCGGTCCAGCGGGCACTGGCACTGTTCCAGCCGCTTGACGAGGAGGGTCGCGAGGACGGCCCGGTTCGGGTGCTCGGCAACGACGGCGTGGTGCGCAGCCTCGACGTGGTGCCGCTGGCACCCACCCGGGACGCGAGCGGCAACGAGGCAGCGGCCCTCAAGCCGGGAGTGCTGTCGCCGGACGGCCGGTCGGCCGCGTTCGCGCAGACCAAAGAGCTGATCATGATCGACCTCACCACGGCGGCCGTCCGCCGGATACCGCTCGACGGCTACCTGGAGCAGGTGGTGTGGGCGCACGACCGGGTGCTGGTCGGGGGCGACGACCGGACGTACGCGGTGGACCTCGCCACCGGGGCGGCCAGCACGATCGACGTCTCGACCTGGGAGTTGATCGCGCCCGACCCGGCCGCCGGCCGCGAGGCCCCGTTGATCGACATGTACGGCGAGGGGACCAGCCTGAAACTACGCAGCCGGACCGCCCGGGAGGGTGAACTCCGCTCCGAACAGCCGATCAACGCCTCGGCGTTGCCGTCGCCCTACCAGGTCAACGAGTTCTACGGCCGGGGCTGGCTGCACGGCGAGCGGCTGGCCCGGGCAGCCTGGATCACCAGCGGCGAGATCAGTGGCGCCGAGGGAGCGGCGGTGCTGGACGCGCGGACCGGCGCCGTGCTCCACCTGCTCGACCTGGGCCGGGAGCGCGGCAAGGGCTGTTGCGAGGTGCTGGGCTGGGACAACAGGGGCGCGGTGCTGCTCCGTCTGGAACCGGCCGCCCTGGCGCGCTGGCATCCGGAGACCGGCGAGATCACCGGAATCGTCCGCGACCTGCGCGGCGTGATCGCACTGGCCAGCTGAACACCGTCCCCGCGCGACATCGACTGTCACGCGGGGACGGTCGTGCCGCTCAGACGGCCAGGCCGCCGGGCTGGTCACCCTTGACCACTGGTGCCCGGACCAGGTTGCCCCACTCGGTCCACGAGCCGTCGTAGTTGCGCACCTGCGGGTAGCCCAACAGGTGCCGCAGCACGAACCAGGTGTGGCTGGACCGCTCGCCGATCCGGCAGTACGCGATCACATCGTCGTCCGGGCTCAGCCCGAGCTGGTCGGCGTAGATCACCTTCAGCTCGTCGGCCGACTTGAACGTGCCGTCTTCGTTGGCGGCGGACTTCCACGGCTTGCTGACCGCGCCCGGGATGTGCCCACCGCGCAGTGCGCCCTCCTGCGGGTAGTCCGGCATGTGCAGCATCTCGCCCGTGTATTCACCCGGCGACCGGACGTCGACGAGTGGCCGGCCGGACGCGACGTGCGCCATGACCTGCTCCCGGAAGGCCCGCAGCGGGGCGTCGTCACGCAACGGCACCGGATAGTCGGCGCGCGGGCGAGCCGGCTTGTCGCGGGTCACCTCGCGCCCCTCGGCGATCCACTTCTGCCGGCCGCCGTCGAGCAGTCGCACATCGGCGTGGCCGAAGAGCGAGAAGACCCAGAGGGCGTACGCGGCCCACCAGTTGAAGTTGTCGCCGTAGAAGACGACGGTGTCGCCCCGGCCGATGCCCTTCGCGGCGCACATCTCGGCGAAGCTCGTGGCGTCCAGGTAGTCCCGGGTCACCTGATCGTTCAGCTCCAGGTGCCAGTCGACCTTGACCGCACCGGGAATGTGACCGGATTCGTAGAGCAGCACGTCCTCGTCGGACTCGACGACGACGAGGCCCTCATCGCCCAGATGCTCGGCCAGCCACTCGGTGGTGACCAGCCGCTGCGGGTCCGCGTACGACTGGAGGCGGGGATCGGGATCGTTCGGCACAGACATGATCCCCAAGGTACGCCGTTCAGGCGCGACGGTGGGCTATCCGACCAGCGACGACTGTCACCAGGCAGGTGCCGTCGAGGCCGTGCACCGCGAGGTCGGCCCGCCCGCCCGGACGCAGCGTCGGCGCCACGGCGGTGGCCAGCACCAGCAGGTCGCCGCGCTCGGCGGCGGCCCGCAGGGCAGGGTCGGTCAGGTGTTCCGCCAGCACCGCCGTCACCCCGGTACGCAGCAGCGCGTGCACCCGCTCACGCGGGGTCGGAGCGGGCGGCAGCGGACCGTCGTGCAGCAGACCCGGCCCCAGCGAGCCGGGCCAGCGGCGAACCCGGGCGTTGGCGTACGCCGAACTCAGCTCGGCCAGTGGGCCGACGGCCTCGATCCGGTCGCCACTGACCAGCACGGCGTGGTCGGGCAACGGCTCGCCGTCCGGGTCACGGCGCAGCAGGGCCGCCGTGTGCACTGTGAGCATGATCAGTCGACGAGCGGGCCGAGTTGTGGGCGCTTCGCCGTCACAGTGTCGCCGGACGACCGACCGGTCAACCGCCGCTTCACCCACGGGGCGAGGTACTGACCGGCCCACCGCAGGTCGGAAGCGCGGGCGGCCAGCCATGGTGACGGCGCCGGGTGCGGCGGAACCATCAGCCACTCCTCGTCGCAACCAACCCCGAGGGCGTTCAGCACCTGCCCGGCGACCCGGCGATGCCCGGCCGGGGAGAGGTGCAGCCGGTCGGTGCTCCAGAGCATGGGGTTGAGGAACGTGTCGTCGGCGTACAGGTCGACCATGATGGCGCCGTGCCGCTCGGCGGTTTCACCGACCGCCTGATTGAGCAGCTGCACCCGGGGGGCGACGAGGCGTTGGCCGGGCAGTCGGGCCATCACGTCAGCGAACCGGAAGAGGAGCACGTCCGCGCCACCCGAGCGTAGTTGCCGGACCACCTCGTCGAAGCGGGCGACCAGCGTGTCCGGGTCGAAGGTGCGCCGCAGCACGTCGTTGCCACCGGCCGCGAAACTGATCAGGTCCGGCTTCATCGCCACGGCGGAGGGCACCTGCTCGGCGACCACGCTGGGGAAGAGCCGGCCCCGGATGGCCAGGTTCGCGTACCGGAAGTCGGGCCCCGCGTCGGCGGCGAGCCGGGTCGCCACCAGGTCCGCCCAGCCTCGGAAAGTGCCGTCCGGGTACGCGTCGTCCATACCCTCGGTGAAGCTGTCCCCGACCGCGACAAAACTGCCCCAGCGCACCCGCGCCTCCCTCACGCCACCCGTTGCCTGCGGCGACCAGTCTGTCACCGCAGCAACGCCCGGCACCGCCCCGAATCCACTACGTGTCGGAGGTCATTGCGCGGACGACGACGGGCGGAACCGGCCACCCCCGTGAGTGGCCGGTCCCTCATACCCGGTGACGCTGCACCGGGAGCTCAGCCCAGCAGACCACCCCACGGCTGGCCGGCGGGCACCGACGCGGTGGCCAGCACCCGGCCACTGGCGGTGTAACGGACCAGCCGGTACGCCGGCGCGCCGTCCGACGGTGTTCCCGCGTTGACCTGCACCACCAGACCGCCGTCGGCCAGGACGAGCCCGTCGATGGCTTGGCCGTGCCCGGTCGGCTGCTTCCAGGCCGGGTCCAAGGGCGCCAGCTCGGTGACGGCCCCGCTGGCGGCGTCGAGCCGGTAGTTGCGGAACCGCCAGGCGCAGCCACATCCGCCAGGGCTGGTCGTGTGGGCGCTGATCACCAGCGTCTGGCCGTTGCCGGAGATCGCCGCCACCCCACCAATGACGAGGCCGGCGGGGAGGCGCGGGCTGATCGCACGTCGGACGCCTCGCTCGTCCCCGATCGCCACGGTCTGCGCGCCGACCTGGGCGATCCATCCGCCGGACACCGTCGGGCACTTCGGGTGGTGGGTGGCGAGCACCTTCTGCCCGGTCCCGTCCGCGTTGACCGCGATGAGCGTCAGCTCCTTCTCCCGCCCCAGGCCGTACAGCACCCGTCCGGAGTCGAGCCAGCTCGGCGCGCAGGTCTGCTGACCCTGGGTCGGGATGACGTGCCGCTTCGTGCCGTCGAACGCGCTGATCACCAGCCGGCGGGCGGACCCTTCCATCCAGGCCGCCCGTCGGCCGTCCGGCGAGACGGCGAGCGGGCCGTTGAGGGCTTTGCCGTTCTCGGGGCGGCCCGAACGCACCACCTGCCAGGCCCCAGCAGTGGTACGCCGCCAGATCCGGGCCGGGTCGTTCTGCTTCTGGCCTGACTCCTCGGCGGTGTACCAGGTCAGCTGCGGCCACTGCGTCGAGCCGACCGCCGGCCGGGCCGGCGCGACGGCCGGGGCCGCGTCCGGCACGGAGCCGCCAGTGCCGGCGGCCGGGGTGTCACCGGTCGCGGGAACGGCGGTGGCGGTGGCGGTTTCGGTCGGAGCGGGAGTGGTCTTCGGGTCGGCGGTACCGCAGGCCGCAGCGCTGAACGTCAGCAGCAGTGCGGCCGTACCGGCGAGCGCGCCGGAACGGCGGGCCGAGGCGGGACGGGTGGTGTGGGTGAACGGGCCGAGGTTCATCGTTTCAATCCTTTGTGGAGGCTTCCCGTGCCTGACACCACCCAAGACGAGCGCCTGGCCGTGGCGAGTTGCCGTCGCGGCGCGCTACTACCGGACAGTCGGATCCGCTCGCACCGGCAACCTTTTCCACAGTTCACCGACCGTGATCAACACTGGCCCGTTGACGGTGCGCAGACACAGGAAGGGCGGGCCACCCGAGGGTGACCCGCCCTTTTTCGCGCTGATCGTCAGTCGACGACGGCCAGGATCTGCTCGTTCTTCAGGCTCGCCGGCTCGGCGGTCTCGGAGATCTTCCTGCCGTCCTCGTCCACCAGCAGCACCGCGTACCCGTTGCTGGTCTTGACCCGCACGACCATCGAGCCGTCGGTCTGGAAGTAGACCTGCTGCGGCTTCCGGCCACCCAGGGGCAGTCGTATCTCCTTGCCCGTCTGTGTGGCCCGCACCACGACGACGCCGGAAGTTAGAACCCCGGCCTCCTGATTTCTACTGCCAGAGTCGCGGCGGTTCAGTGCGATGCGATCACCATGTGGGGAGAGGCTCATAACGTCACCGCTCGCCAAGAAGTCACTTGGATCCAGCACTGGCATGTCATGCTTTCGATTGCCACTGCTATCGAGCAGCACCACACCGTCATGGGTGTTCATCGCGATGGTGGCACCATCGGACGACCAGCGGGGATTGCACCCAGCAAGCTCGCTGGCCCACCAGCGCACCGTCCTATTCGCCGAGCCTGTGTCCAGCACCCCGTAACGGCCAGGCCCCTCCGCCTCGTTCCACTCGCCGAACAGCAAGTGCCGCCCATCGGGCGACCAGACCGGGTGGACGCATGTCTGGTCGACCTCTGTGCGCATCCGCTGCCTGCCGGAGCCGTCGACGTCGGCCGTGTAGAGGTTAATACTGCCCTCGCCGTCACCCTGCACCCACGCAACCCGGCGCCCGTCCGGCGAGATACTCACCCGCTCGACGGACGCAAAGGGTTCAGGCAGAGCCCCTAGTCGTACCGGACTGTTGCCCGGACGCCAGGACCGCAGGTTCGCGGTCTTCACCTGGGCCACGCTGGCGGGGCCGTAGAAGAGCTTGCCGAACTGCACGGACGGGGTGTTCGTGCTGGACCCGCCGCTGGGCGGGGCGCCGGGCGTGTCGCCGGCGCTGCCGGACGGCGTCGGGGTGGGCGTCGGAGTCGGCGACGGCGACGCGGTGACCGACGGGGTGTCAGCCGGCAGCGGGGGTGGGGACTGGTCCGGCCGGATGGCGAAGGCGGTGCCGGCCGCTGCGGCGACCAGCACCAGCGCGGCGGCCGACGTGGCAACCGCCCGTTGGATACCGAGCCGACGGGACGTACGCAGGGTCCGGTCCCGCAGGTCGACGGAGGTGACCTCGTCGGCCAGGGCGGTCAGGTCGAGCCGAAGGCGCTGGTCGTTCATTGGGTACTCCCTTCCAGGACGTACAGCTCGGCGAGTTCGGGCGCGACGGCGCGCAGCCTGGCCAGTGATTTGGCCGTCTGGCTCTTCACGGTGCCGATCGTGACGCCGAGCAGGTCCGCCGCCTCAGCCTCGGTGCGGTCCTCGAAGAACCGCAGCACCAGCACGGCACGTTGCTTCGGGGAGAGCTTCGCCAGTGCCGCCCGCAGGGTGAGCCGCAGACTGGTCTGGTGGGCGTGGTCCGGGGCCGAGTCGCCTCCGCGTGGCTCGGGCAGATCGCCCGGCATCGACTCGGGTACCCGGCGCCGTCGCCACCAGGACACCTGTAGGTGGTACATGGTCTTGCGGGTGTACGCCTCGGCGTTGCCGCTGTGGTGCAGGCGGTTCCAGGAGCGGTGGGTCCGGGCCAGGGCCGACTGGACGAGGTCCTCGGCCAGGTGCTGGTCGCCGGTGAGCAGGTAGGCCGAGCGCAGTAACGCTGGGGTGCGGGCACGGACGAACGAGTCGAACTCACTCAGCAGAGGGTCCACACGGGCCAATCCTTCAGGTCGAGGTACGAGGGCTTGGTGTCATTGCAGACGCGAGCAACGGCGTCGATGGTTGCCGGCGTCGGGTCCGGTTCGGATCGATTTGGATCGCTCATCCTGCCGTACCGGCCGTAGGCTGCGCGGATGCTGCTACGCATGTCGACCCTGTTGCTGCGGACCCTGCGCGAGGATCCGGCCGACGCGGAGGTGCCGAGTCATCGGCTGCTGCTGCGCGCCGGCTACATCCGTCGTGCCGCACCGGGCGGCTACACCTGGCTGCCGCTGGGCAAGCTGGTGCTGGATCGGATCACCGACGTCGTACGCGCCGAGCTGATCGCGATCGGCGACCAGGAGGTGCACTTTCCGGCGCTGCTGCCCGCCGAGCCGTACCGCACCAGCGGCCGGTGGACGGAGTACGGCGACGACATCTTCACCCTCGCCGACCGGCGCGGTGCCGAGCACCTGTTGGCGCCCACCCACGAGGAGATGGCGGCGCTGCTGGTCAAGGACCTGTTCAGCTCGTACCGGGACTTCCCGGTGACGCTGTTCCAGGTGCAGACGAAGTTCCGCGACGAGGCGCGGCCGCGGGCCGGGTTGCTGCGCGGCCGGGAGTTCCTGATGAAGGACGCGTACTCCTTCGACCTGGACGAAGCGGGGCTGCGGGAGGCGTACGGGCGGCATCGTGCCGCGTACCAGCGGATCTTCGATCGGTTGGGGCTGGACTACACGGTGGTGCGGGCGATGTCCGGCGCGATGGGCGGCTCCGCGTCGGAGGAGTTCCTGGCGGCGACGCCGGTCGGCGAGGACACGTTCGTCGGCTGCACCTCCTGCGACTTCGCGGCGAACACCGAGGCGGTGGCCACCCGGGTGCCGAGCGCCGGTGACCCGAGCGCGCAGCCGGCGGTCGAGGTGCACGACACTCCGGAGACTCCGACCATCGCGAGCCTGGTGGAGTTGGCCAACGCGCGCCGGTTGGGCGGTCGGGACGGCTGGACCGCCGCCGACACCCTGAAGAACGTCGTGTTGTCCGTGCGTCAGCCGGGTGCCGACCGGGCCGAACTCCTGGTCGTCGGGCTGCCCGGTGACCGGGAGGTCGACCTGAAGCGGGTGGGCGCCGCACTGCACCCGGCACAGGTGGCCGTCTTCGAGGAGTGGGCCGAGCATCCGGAGCTTGTTCGCGGCTACCTCGGGCCGCAACTGCTCGACAAGCTGGGCATCCGCTACCTGGTCGACCCTCGGGTGGTGACCGGTTCTGCCTGGCTGACCGGGGCGAACGAGCCGGGCCGACACGCGACCGACGTGGTGTGCGGACGGGACTTCACCCCCGACGGCACCATCGAGGCGGCCGACGTCCGCGCCGGCGACCCCTGCCCCGCGTGCGAGGCGGGCGAGCTGACCATCCGGCGGGGCATCGAGATCGGGCACATCTTCCAGCTCGGTCGCCGCTTCACCGACGCCTTCGCCGTCGACGTGCTCGGGCCGGCCGGCAAGCCGGTCCGGCCGACAATGGGCTGCTACGGCATCGGGGTCTCCCGGGCGGTGGCGGCCGTCGCCGAGCAGCACCACGACGACCGGGGACTGGTCTGGCCGGCAGCGATCGCGCCCTGTGACGTACACCTGGTGGTTGCGGGCAAGGGCCCGCAGCTCGACGCGGCGCTGGAGCTCGGCGGGCGTCTCGCCGCCGCCGGCCTGCGGGTGCTCGTCGACGACCGCACGCACGTCTCGGCCGGGGTCAAGTTCACCGACGCCGAGCTGATCGGCATCCCCCGGGCCGTCGTGGTCGGCCGCCGGCTCGCCGAGGGGTACGTCGAGCTGCGCGAGCGGGCCGGCGGCGAGCGCATCGAGCTGCCGCTGACCGGTCTGGCGGAACGACTCGTCGAAGAGGTACGGCGGGAACGTGCAAACCTGGTGTAGCGACGGCGTCACGGGGTAGTGCAGTCGGATCGGGTGGATACGTCTTCGGAGGCTCTCATGACCGGTTACCGGGTCAGCGACGTGATGACCAAGCAGGTCGTGTACCTGCCGGTGGAGACCACCCTGGACGAGGCGGCCAGGGTGATGAAGGAGGCCGACATCGGTGATGTGGTGGTCACCGACGGCGCCAGCCTCGCCGGCATGCTCACCGACCGGGACATCGTGGTGCGGGCCGTGGCGGAGAACAGCTCCCCCGCGGCCACCACCATCGGCTCGATCGTCACCCGAGAGGTCGTCATGATCGAGCAGCACTGCACGGCGGGTGAGGCGGCGGCGCTCATGCGGGATCGGGGCATCCGACGGGTGCTGGTCTGTGACAGTGACCGCAAGCTGGTGGGGATCGTCTCGCTCGGCGACCTGGCCATGCAGCTCGACCCCACCAGCGCGCTCAGCGAGATCAGCGAGCAGTCACCGACGGTGTGAGCGGGGCCCCGGCATGACGGCGGTAGCCTCGACGCATGGCTGACATGCCGGCCCGACTGGCCGAGATCGTCGACGAGTTCGCCGCCGCGCCGCGCGACCTGGTGCTGGAGATGCTCCTCGAGTACGCGGACGTCATCCCGGCGCTGCCGGAAGGCGCCGCGGAGCGCGAGGGCATGGAGCAGGTGCCCGAGTGTCAGACGGCGTTCTTCCTTCGGGCCAAGGTGACCGCGGAAGGCACGGTGGAGACGCTCTTCGACTGCCCCCCGGAAGCGCCCACCACCCGGGCGTTCGCCGGGATCCTCGCCGAGGGGCTGGCGGGGGCGAGCGCCGAGCAGGTGCTGGCCGTGCCGGACGACCTCTATCAGCGGATGGGGCTGGCCCAGGCGATCAGCCCGCTACGAGTCCGTGGCGGCACCGCGATCCTGGGCCGCCTCAAGCGGCAGATCCGGGAACAACTCGGCTGACCTCGGGGTTGCCACCGAGCATGGAGATCGAGATCTACGCGGACGTCATCTGCCCGTGGTGCTACATCGGCAAGCGCCGCCTGGATGAGGCCCTCGCCAGCTACGACGGCGAGGTGACGGTCCGTTACCGGCCTTTCCAGCTCGACCCGTCGCCGGTGCCGCAGCCCCTGCCACTGGTGCAGGCACTGGCGGGGAAGTTCGGCGGCCCGGAGCGCGCCCGGCAGATGGTCGACCACGTGACTCAGGTCGCGGCGGCCGACGGGCTGCGGCTCGACTACGACCGCGCGGTGATCGCCAACACCTTCGACGCGCACCGCCTCGTCTCGTGGGCGACCGACCAGGGCCGGGCGGCCGAGATGGTGGAGGCGCTCTACCAGGCGCACTTCAACAACGCTGTCGACGTCGGCTCGCGGGAGGAGCTGGCCACGCTGGCCGGCGAGATCGGCCTCGACGCGGCCGACGCGCGCCGGTTCCTCGACTCCGACGAGCGCGTCGCCGACGTCGCCGACGCACTGGCCACCGCCCGGGACCTGGGCATCACCAGCGTGCCGACCTTCGTGCTGGCCGGGAAGTACGCGATCTCCGGCGCGCAGGACGTGCAGACATTGCTCGCCGCGTTCACCGAGGTCGAGCAGCGAGAGTCCGCAGCGCACTCACACTGAGTCACCAACGGCCGGGCGTCCGGCATCGATGATCACGATGTTTCACGTGCAACAACATCGATGCCGATGCCTGGTCAGGCCGGCCTGGCCAGCCCCTCCACCACCTGGGCTCCCGGCAGCGCGCCCAACGCCGGCCCCGGCAGCGCTATCTTGCTGTGCCGAACGCCGGAGCCGACGATCACGTGCGGTGTGGCGATGACCCGCGAGTCCACCAGGATCGGCCACTGCGCCGGCAGCCCGATCGGGGTGATGCCGCCGTACTCCATGCCGGTCAACTCGACAGCGTCGTCCATCGGGGCGAAGCTCGCCTTGCGGACGTCCAGCGCCCGGCGGGCCACCCCGTTCACGTCGGCCCGAGTGGTGGCCAGGACGATGCACGCCGCGTAGCGCACCACTCCCTCGCGCTTGCCCGCCACCACGACACAGTTGGCCGACACGTCCAACCCCACCTCGTACGCCGCGCAGAACGCCGCGGTGTCGGCGAGGTCGGCGTCGATCGGCGCGACCAGCACGTCGTTGACGTCCACCGGCGCGTCGGCCGGCCACTGCGCGATGGCCTCCGCGACCGGCGGGGCGAGCAGATCCAGGCGGGCGCGGGCCGGTTCGGTCTTCAGCGTTCCCATCACGGGTGCGATCCTCGCATCCGCGACGCTGAACCGCCCAGCGGCTCCCCGGCCCCCCGGCGACGCCACCGGCCGGGGTCGGATCGATCCGGCGCTCAACTGCCGGCGAGGAACGCGTTGTCGCGCATGAAGGAGCGGTCGCGGGCAGCGGCCAGCTCCTCCTCGCGCTGGGCCTTGGCCCGTTGCAGCTCCAGATCCTCGAACGCGTGCCGGACACCCAGCCGGATCACGCCGTAGAGGAAGACGAAGCCGAAGACGTAGAGGATCACAGTGGTGACGACAGCGAACATGGCGTCACGGTAAGACGAACATGAACCGTTGTTGCTCTCATTTCCGGCCGGTTCCCCCGTACGTGTTCGCGAGCCTCTTGAGCAGTCTGGTTCACCCCGACCGGATCAGGTCCAACACGGTGAGCAGCGCGAAGAACGCGATCACGATCTCGTTGACGATCCAGGCGTGCCCCTCGGCCCAATCCCGCATCCGGGTCAGCACCCGTGAGGCCCTGCTCCCCAACAGCAGCAACGCCAGCAGAGGCAGCGCGAGCAGGAGCACGGTGAGCAGCACGAACGGCACCAGGTGCCACCACGGCAGATCATGTCGGGCCACGCTCGCCCCGACGGTTGCCATGGTCAGGTCGTCGGTCGGCGTCGCCACGAAGAGCAGCGCACCCAGCCGCAGCGCCTGCGGCGGACCGGCACGCTCGATGCTCCCCAACCAGCGCGGCGGTCCGGAGCGGCCCCGGCGGACCCAGATCAGCACGGCCAGGCACACCAGCAGGGCCAGCACGACGAGGTCGATGGCGGGGCCGCGATCAACCCTTCCGGCGACCGCGCTGGCGTCGGCCGCCACTCCACCAACCAGTTTGGCCACCAGCCAGGCCACAGTCACCCCGGCGGCGACCACCAGCCCCGCGCCGGCGAGGAAGCCCAGCGACGCCGCCCGGGGCCGATCCGACGAGGCGAGGAAGACCGCCACCACCAACTGCGTCCCGGCGACCATGACCACGGCGAGCGGCAGAATGGTCAGGAGGTTCATCGCCCGCCATCTTTCCGGCACGAGCAGGTGGGACGCTGCCGAATCCGCTGATCACCCGGCCGGTCGCACACCCCCGCCCACCACGACCCGGCCGGCCAGCAGCGCCCCGAGCAGCGCCAGCCCCGCGGTTACCACAAGCGTCGTCGTGTAGCTGGCCGGGCCCGGCGCATTTCCTGCTGCCAACACGGCCCCGGTCAGCGCGAGCACTGTCGCCGCGAAGAGGGAGTCGCTCAGTTGCAGCGACGAGCTGTTGCGGCCCTGCTCACCCGGCGCGGACAACTCCAGGGTGAGCACCGACAACGGCGGGTAGAGCAACCCCATGCCCAGGCCGGCGATCGCCCAACCGAGCACGGCGACGGCCACCGGCAGCTCGGGCCGGACGGCCAGCGCCACGGTCGCGGTGCCGACGGTGATGCAGCTCAACCCGGCTCGCGGCAGACTGGCCCGCGACGCCGGCACCGGGATCCGGCCCTGCAACCAGGAGCCCGCCGACCAGGCCAGCGCGCCGACCGTGAGGACCAGCCCGGCCGCGGTCGGCGAGAGACCTCGTTCCCGGGAGAGCATCAGCGGGATCACCACCTCGCTGCCGACGAAGGCCGCCGACGCCAGGCCACGCAGCCCCACGACGGTGGGCAGCCCTCGTGCGGCCCGAAGGAACCCGGCCGGCAGCAGGCGCGGTGCACAGACCAGCAGGCCGACCACGGCGGACGCGACAAGAACCAGGGCCGTGGCGCCGCGCTGCTGTCCCCCGATGTGCAGCAGTGCGGCACTCACCGCGGCCCCGCACGCCCAACCGATCCGTGCCGCCGCACCCGCCGGCGGGCTCGTCGCCGCACTCCGGCCCAGCGACCGAAGGCCGGGATGAATCAGCAGCCCCGCCGGCACCGCCACCGCCGGCACCGCCAGGAAGACCCACCGCCAGCCCAGGTGCTGCACGATCAGGCCGGCAACCGCCGGCCCGACCAGCGACGGTACGACCCACGCCGCCGCGAACGCCGCGAAGATCCGCCGGTGCAGGTCCGGCGGGTACGCCTGCCCGACGATCACGTACAGCGCCACCGAGAGCAGCCCGGAGCCGAAACCCTGCACGACCCGCCCGACGACCAGCGCGCTCATCACGGGGGCGGTCCCGGCGATCAGCAACCCGACCACGAACCAGGCGACGCCGTGCCACATCGGCCCCCTGGGCCCCCGCGCGTCGCACCAGATGCCGGAGACCACCATGGCCAGCACACCGGTGGCGAACGGGCCGCCGAACGCGATCCCGTAGAGCGCCAGCCCGTCCAGGCTGCGCGCGACGGTGGGCATCGCCGTGCCGACCGCCAACGCCTCGAACGCGAGGAGTGAGATCAGCGCGACGCTGCCCACCGTCATCGCGCGCAGTCGGGGTGCGAAGAGTCCCGGTGCGGCGGGTGTGGCGGTGACGGCTGTGCTCGGCATCGACCGAGCATGCGACTTCAACCCTGATTCATGTCAACCGCCCGGTGACCCGGCTCTCGTCAGGCGTCCTCCAGCGCCTCCCCGAGACCGCGCACCAGTCCGGAAAAATGCTGGTCTGCCAGCACGTGACCAGCAGTGATCACCACAGCGATCGGCCACTCGATGACCTGTAGCGCGGCGAGCACTCCGAGCCCGGCGTAGTAGACGACCTTGTCCGGTGGTGGCACCGCCACCTCACCCAGCATCGGCAGTTGCACCCGCCGGTTGTACATCGTGACGTTCTCCCGTGAACCGTTGAGATGTCGCGTCAGCGTGCTCATGCCGGCCTCCCCATGTCCGGTGATGGTCGTCGGGTTCCACGGCCCATCCCGTCCATGCGCCTGCGACGGCGGAAAATTCCGCCACTCAGGGGGCATAACGGATGGCAGGTCGGGAAGCCAGGCCGCCGGACGTCAGTGCGGTGGGAGGACGACATGGCCAAGGTCAGGACGAGCGGCAACAGGGAGCCGGGCCGGCGCCCGTCCAGCCGTACGCCTCGATGACGGCGGCGGGTCGCACTGCCGGCCGCATCCTGCCGTCCTTCGGCGTGCCGCACCTGGTCGGCGAGGCGTCCCGGTCGGTCAGTTCGGCCGCGGTCCGGCTGGCCCGGTCGGCCGGACTGACGCGGCGTCGCGTCTGGTCCCGGCCGGGCCGGCACCACATCGAGGTACACGGCGTCTGCCAGGACGGTGGCAACCGGCTGGCCCGTCAGGTGGAGGGCGCGCTGGAGCAGATGCCCGGCGTGGCCTGGGCCCGGGTCAACGCACCCTCCGGCCGGGTGGTGGTCGCCGTTCAGACCCCCGAGCCGACGTTGCGGGACCTGATCGCCACCATCGACCGCGTCGAGCGGACCTGCGACCACGAACCCGACCCGGAGATCCCACCCCCGCACCCACCGGAGGAAGGGCCGCGCACTCCGCGCACCCTCGGCGCGCTCGCCTCGGACGCACTGGGCCTGACCATCTCGGCGGCCACCCGGATCCTGCCGTTCGCGCCGCTGCCCGGTGAGGTGGCCGGCCTGCTCTCCGCAGTGGATCTTCAGCCGAAGCTGCACGGGATACTCGGCAGACGGCTGCGCTCCGACCCGCGCGCCGACATCCTGTTTCCGCTGGCCGAGGCGGTAGTGCAGGGCTTGACCGGCCGCTGGACGGGCATCGTCCTGGACGGCGCCCAGCGGGTCGTGCAGTGGGGTGAGGACCGGGCCCAACTCTCCGCCTGGGAGAAGGCCGAACCACGGCTGACCGGAGACGCCGAACGGGCCACCGCCCGCTGGCCGGTGATCGAACGTCCGAGGCCGAAGCCGGACGGCCCGATCGAGCGGTACATCAACCGCATGCTCGCCGCCGGTGCGGCCGCAGGTGCGGCGGCGGTGCCGTTCGCCGGGCCGAAGCGGGCCACCGCGCTGGGACTGTCCGCACTGCCGAAGGCCCCGGGCAGCGGTCGTGAGGGGTACGCGGCTCAGCTTGGCCGGATACTGGCCCGGCGTGGTGTGATCGCGATGGACCGGAGTGTGCTGCGCGAACTGGACCGGATCGACACGCTCGTGCTCGACGCCGCCGTGCTCGGCTCGGACCGGGGCGTCCTGGCCGATCTGGCACCGGCCCCTGACGCCGATGTCGACCAGGTGGCCGAGCGGGCCTTCGCGTTGTTCGACCCGGACGACCCGTCCGCTTCCCGTACGGCGGACGGCTGGCGGCTCGGGCCGCTGGACCGGATGCCCGCGAACAACCTGGACGACATCCCGGACGCGGCCCGGCTGCGCTCCGCCGGCGGCCAACTCCTCGGCCTCGCCCACGGCGACCGGCTCGCCGCCCTGTTGCGGGTCGAGCCGGAACCCGCGCCCGGCGTTGACGGCCTGCCCTCGGCCGCCCGACATGCCGGCCTGCGGCTGGTCGTCGCCGGCGGCGACGAGCAGCGGTACGGATTCGCCGACGCGATACTCCCCGGCGGGGACCAGTTGGCCGAGTCGGTACGCGCGTTGCAGCGCGACGGCGCTGTGGTGATGCTGGTTTCCGCGGACCGCAAGGCACTCGGCGCGTCCGACTGCGGTCTCGGGTTCGCCGCACCGGAGGAGCTGCCGCCGTGGGGTGCGCACCTGCTGGTCGGTGCCGACCTGCGGGTGGTGGCGCTGGTGATCGAGGCGACCGGGGTGGCCCGGCGCACGGCTCAGCAGAACATCCGGCTGGCCATGGCCGGCACCGGTCTCGGGGCGCTCGGCGCGTTCACGGCCCCACCGACCCAACTGCCGCACCGGGCGCTCGTCGCTGTCAACGGCGCGGCCGGGCTGGCCTTCGCCAACGGCGTCTGGCAGGCCCGCCGGTTGCACGACCAGTCGGACACCCCGGCACCCGTGGCGACCGCCTGGCACCTGATGCCGGCCGGCACCGTGCTCGACCACCTTCGCTCCACCCCGGACGGCCTGACCAGCGCCGAGGCGCAGCGCCGACGCCACGGTTCCGGTGACAACGGCGGCGGCGCCCCCGGAAGTGGTGGGCTGCTGCGTGCCTTCGTGGACGAGTTGTCCAACCCGCTCACGCCGGTGCTGGCCGCCGGGGCGGTGCTCTCCGCGTCGTTCGGCTCACTGGTCGACGCCGCGCTGGTGGGCAGCGTGGTCGGTGGGTCCGCCCTGATCGGCGCTGTGCACGAGCGCAACACGGAGAGGTCGCTGGCGGAGCTGCTGTCGCGGTCGGCGGTGACCGCCCGGGTCCGTCGGGACGGTGCCGAGCAGGTTCTCGCCGCCGAAGACCTTGTCCTCGGGGACGTCATCGCCCTCGAACCGGGCGACTCGGTGCCCGCCGACTGCCGGGTGCTCGAGTCGGTGGGACTGGAGGCCGACGAGTCGTCGCTGACCGGCGAGTCGCTGCCGGTCGCCAAGTCCAACCGACCGGTGGTCGCCGCCGCCATCGCCGACCGACACTCGATGCTCTACGAGGGCACCACAGTGGCCGCCGGGCACGGTACCGCCGTGGTGGTGGCGACCGGCAACGACACCGAGGCGGGGCGCAGTCTGGCGTTGGTGCGGCAGGCACCCCCCACCAGTGGGGTGGAGGCTCGGCTGGGCGCGTTGACCAGCGCCGCCATCCCGTTGGCGGCCGGTTCCGCGGTGGCGGTGGCCGGCGCTGGCCTGCTTCGAGGCGTACCCCTGGCGGAAACGGCGGCGACCGCCGCGAACCTCGCCGTGGCGTCGGTGCCGGAGGGGCTGCCGTTCCTGGTCAGCGCGGCGCAGCTGGCCGCGGCCCGGCGGCTGGCCGAGCACGGCGCGCTGGTCCGCAACCCGCGCACCATCGAGGCGCTGGGCCGGGTGGACGTGCTCTGCTTCGACAAGACCGGCACCCTCACCGAGGGCCAGTTGCTGCTGGCCGGGGTCGGCGACAGCGTCGGTGACCGGTACGCCCCGCTGGACCGGTTGGACGACCGGCTCCGGATGACGCTGGCCGCGGCGCTGCGGGCCACCCCGGCCGCGAAGAACCCGGAGGAGTTGGCGTTGCAGACCGACCGGGCGGTCCGTCGGGGCGCCGGGGAGGCCGGGGTGGTGGAGCAGACCGGCGCCGCCGGGTGGCGGGCCGCCGGAGGGCTGCCGTTCGAGCCGTCCCGCGGCTACCACGCGAGCGTCGGACAGACCGATGGTCACCTGTTGTTGAGCGTCAAGGGTGCTCCGGAGACGGTGCTGCCGCGCTGTTCGTCCCGACGCATGGACGGTCGTCAGGAGCCACTGGACGACGCCGGCCGCGCGGAGCTGGAGCGGATGCTCGCCGACCGGGCCGGTGCGGGAAACCGGATCCTCGCCGTCGCGGAGTGCCCGGTGAACGACCCGAAGGTGACCGACTCCGACGTCCGAGGGCTGACCTTCGTGGGCTTCCTGGCCCTGGCGGACGGCGTCCGGGAGAGTGCAGCCCCGGCGGTACGCCGGATCCGGCAGGCCGGCGTGCACACCATCATGATCACTGGTGATCACCCGGCCACCGCCGAGGCGATCGCCGCCACCATCAGTGAACACGACGAGCAGCGGGTGGTGACCGCCGCTGAACTCGACCAGCTGGACGACGACGCGCTCGCGGAACGGTTGGCCAACACCGACGTGGTGGCCCGCTGCACCCCTGCACACAAGGTGCGGATCATCCAGGCGTTGCAGAAGTGCGGACGGACCGTGGCGATGACCGGCGACGGCGCCAACGACGCCCCGGCGATCCGGCTGGCCGACGTCGGCATCGCCCTCGGCCAACGGGGCACCCCGGCCGCCCGCGCCGCAGCCGACCTGGTGGTCACCGACGACCGGCTGGAAACCATCATCGCCACCCTGATCGAAGGGCGGGCCATGTGGTCGTCGGTGCGGCACGCGCTCAGCATCCTGGTCGGCGGCAACCTCGGCGAGATCGCGTTCAGTGTGCTCACCGCTGCCGCGACCGGCCGTTCCGCGCTCACCGGACGACAACTCCTGCTGGTCAACCTGCTCACCGACCTGGCGCCGGCACTGGCCATCGCGGTCCGGCCACCCGCGTCCGACCGGACCGACGCGCTCCTCAAGGAGGGTCCGGACACGGCACTCGGCGAGAGCTTGACCAGGGAGATCGGCCTGCGGGCGGCAGCCACCACGCTGGGCGCCACCGCGGGCTGGACGTTGGCCCGCTACACCGGACGCCGCCAGCGGGCCGGCACTGTCGCGCTGGTTTCCCTGGTCGGCACCCAACTCGGGCAGACCATCCTGGCCGGCGGCACCAGCCCGACCGTGCTGGCCTCCACGGTGGCGTCACTGGGCGTCCTGGTCGTGGTGGTGCAGACCCCGGGGGTGAGCCAGTTCTTCGGCTGCACCCCGCTCGGACCGGTGGGCTGGACCATCGGGGCCGGGTCGGCGCTCGGCGCGACCTTTGCCAACGGCGCGCTCACCAAGCTGGTGGAACGCCTCCCGGAAACCCGTCCCAGGGCCGCCGGTGGCTCCGAAGGCTGACTGGCGGCGTTCGCAGCAAAGTGCGCGATGTCCCTGAGTCATCATGATGTCCCTGAGTCATCACGCTGACCAGAATGGGATCGCCCCCGACGGGCAGCGCCGTCACCCCAAAGCCCAGGGGCGCCTACGTGCAGGTACATGTCCCCATGGGCGCCAGCGGACTGGCGGCGTCGACCGCCTGCACCGATCCCCGACGCGGTGAAAATCTGCCACGGACGCGCGATGTGAGCCTTGCTCGGCGTTGCTAGCGTCGTGGCTACGTCTCGGGGCGAACAGGTAGGACGACGCGATGGCCAGCGGCGGAACTACAGCTAGCTTGGCGAATCGCCGTGCTCGCGCGCCGATGGTCGTGATCGGCAGCGTCGTGGCGTTGGCCGCCCTCATCGCGCTGGGGTACATGCTGGGTACCGACCCGCGGGTCGGGCACGGCGGGGACGTCATCCGCGTGGCGCTGGCTCCGGGAGCCTTTCTGGTGCTGTCCTGGCTCGTCCGCCTGGTGCAGTGGTGGGGTGCCGCTCGTGCTCCCGCGAGGCGCGCCATGGTGACCGCGCATCTGGCGCAGTCGCCGCCGCCGGGAAGCGCGGGGCGGGTCACCGCTGCGGCGCACGCCGTAAGCGCCGCCGGCGGGATCGACACCAGCCCCAAGGGATACTCCGTGTGGCTGACGGTGAGCGGCCGGGGCGGGGGCGGTGTCCTGCACCAACGTGTCGTCTGGGAACCGTGGTTGCGGGAGCTGACCAGGTCGCGTCAGGCTACGGTCCGGCACGGGCCCGGCGTCAGCGTGGTCGACGTGGCCGGGTACGGGCGGCTCTGGCCGGCGAGTTTCACGCTGCGCCGTCGTCCCTACGGGGTCAGACTCATTCCGTTCCGCAAGGCCCGGGGGCTGCCGAAGAGGACCAGCCTCTCGTACGGCCGTCTGGCCTATCTCTTTCTCGTGTTGCTCGTGCCCGGCCTGGCCGACGCCCTCGCCCACGGTATGTGGGCGCTGCTCGGGTGGTGGGCGGCGTACCTCGTCGCCCTGATGGCCGCCACCGGAGCCTGGTTCGGCATCATCCCGCCCGGCGTGCGTTGGGAAGCAGCCCCTCGGGGCCACGCCCCGACGACCTCCTGACCACGGACGCGATCGAGCGAATTGAGGGCTTCGGTCCAGACCTCGACGCCGGCCCAACCGGGTCGCCGGCAGCAGAACTGAACAGGAAAGTGCTGGTGGAGCCCAGGGGACTCGAACCCCTAACCCCTGCCTTGCAAAGGCAGTGCTCTGCCAGTTGAGCTAGGGCCCCGCGAATTGCGCGACGATTGGCGCGGCGCGAGCGTCAGCGCAGGTCGGGCGCGGTGGTCGCCTCGTGCCACAGGGCACGCTCGTCGTTCGACGCCTTGATCTTGTTGAACACGACGGCGGCCACACCGACGACGCCAGCCAGAATCAGCAGCTTCTTGAACATGGGGCGACCCCTCGCGCTCGACTACCGTCGGACGACATGCGGTGGGGCTAGATGGAATCGAACCATCGACCTCAGAGTTATCAGCTCTGCGCTCTAACCGACTGAGCTATAGCCCCGCGTTGCGACGAGCAAGATTAACCCATCCGCTCCGCCGGCCCCAAATCGGGGTCCGGCTTGCGAGCCAGGCCCGTCGCCGCCTGTAAAACCTACCCGGGTACGGGACGCCGGAGCGACCGCTTTCCGCGGTGCCCCGGCGTCCCGGTCGTTCAGTCCCGCTCGGCGAGGGTCAGCTCGATGCCGCCGACCAGGTCGGCGCAGACGTTGTAGACGAACGCGCCAAGGGTGGCCAGTGCGGTGAACAGCACCACATTGACCAGGCCGATCAGCGCCGAGCTGAGGATCACGCCCTTGGCGGTGATCTGGAAGCCGCTGGTGCTCTGCCCACCGCCGGCGTTGACCAGATCGCTCAGGCTCTCGTTGACGCTCTGGAACACACCCATCGCGTCCAGCGCCAGGTAGAGCACCGAGGTGGCCACCACCACGACGATGAAGAGCACCACCGACACCGCGAATGCGAACTTCATCACGGACCACGGGTCGATCCGCTTGAGGTTCAGCCGGGCCCGTCGCGGTCCGCGGGAGGCGGCCGAACTGACCGACGTACGCGCCGCACGCACCGCGTCACCGACGCGGGCTGCGCCGACGGCGGACGCGTTGCCGATCCCCGGTGGCAGGCCACCGCCGCTGGCCGGGCGGCCGGCGGCGGCGGTGGCGGTCGCCCGCCCCGCGTCCGGCTGTGGCTGGGTCATCCCGGGTGTGATCCGCGGCTGGGTGCCGGTGGACCCGCTTGACGCCGCCTGACCGGGCCGGAGACCGATCGGCTGGGTGGTCGTCGGACGTGCCGGGGGTGCCGCCGCCGGACCCGGAGGATTGGCGGCGGCCGACGTCGGCGCCTCGGCGCTGGACGCCTCGGTCTTGTCGCCGGACTCGCCGTCCTCGCCCGGTTGCTCCGGCGGGGGTGTCATACCTGGAGCCCTGGTGAACTTCGGGGCAGGCGCGTCGGCGGGGACCGTCGCCCGGCCCACGGCCGCGCGGCCGGTCGCTGGTGTGCCGCCCTTGGCGGCCTCCTCGTCGACCGGTTTGGCCGAGGTCCCCGTGTTCCCCGACTTCGCCTGTGTCTCCGTCATTCAACTAGTCCTGTTCGTCAGGCTCGTCGGCATTGCGAGCAATCGCCACGATAGTCACGCCGTCCGGGAGGTCCATCAGCTTGACCCCCATTGTGTTCCGGTCACGTGTACGCCGTACAGGCTTCACCGGAGTCCGAATGACACCACCGTTGCTGGTGATCGCAAACAGCTCGTCGTCCGGATCGATCACCACAGCGCCAACCAGACCACCGCGCCGTTCGGTGATCTTTGCAGTCAACACGCCCTTACCTCCCCGGCCCTGCACCGGGTATTCCTCGATCGGGGTCCGCTTCGCGTATCCCCCGTTCGTGGCCACCAGAACGTCCAGACCATCCCGCACGACCTCCATGGCGAGCAGGACGTCGTCGTCCGTGAAGCGCATGCCGATCACACCGGAGGTGGCCCGGCCCATTGGCCGCAACGCCTCGTCCGAGGCGTTGAACCGGATCGCCTGTGCCTTCTTGGAGACCAGCAGCAGGTCGTTCTCCGGCGCTACCAGCGCAGCACCGACCAGCTCGTCCTCATCGCGCAGGTTGATCGCGATGATGCCGCCGGAACGGTTGGAGTCGAACTCCTCGAGCCGCGTCTTCTTCACCAGGCCGTTCTTCGTGGCCAGTACCAGATAGGGGGCTACCTGGTAGTTCGGGATCTCAATGATCTGCGCGATCTGCTCGTCGGGTAGGAAGGCGAGCAGATTGGCCACGTGTTGGCCCTTGGCTACCCTACTGGCCTCCGGCAACTCGTACGCCTTGGCCCGGTAGACGCGGCCCTTGTTCGTGAAGAACAGGATCCAGTCGTGGGTCGAGCAGACGAAGAAGTGGCTGACGATGTCGTCCTGCCGCAGCGTGGCGCCGCTGACGCCCTTGCCGCCGCGCCGCTGCGAGCGGTACAGATCGACCTTGGTCCGCTTGGCGTACCCGGTGCGGGTGATCGTGACGACCACGTCCTCGCGGGCGATGAGGTCCTCCATCGAGACCTCGCCGTCGAACGGGATGATCTGCGTCCGGCGGTCGTCGCCCCACTTGGAGACGATCTCGCCCAGTTCCTCCGAGACGATCTTCCGCTGCCGCTCGGGCTTGGCGAGGATGTCCTTGAGGTCGGCGATCTCGATCTCGAGCTTCGCCAGGTCGTCGATGATCCGCTGCCGCTCCAGGGCGGCGAGCCGGCGCAGCTGCATGTCCAGGATCGCGGTCGCCTGGATCTCGTCGATCTCCAGCAGCCGGATCAGGCCCTGTCGGGCGTCGTCCACCGTCGGAGAGCGCCGGATCAGGGCGATCACCTCGTCCAGCGCGTCCAGCGCCTTGCCCAGGCCCCGCAGGATGTGTGCCCGCTCCTCGGCCTTGCGCAGCCGGTACGCGGTCCGCCGGCGGATCACGTCGATCTGGTGCTCGACGTAGTAGCGGATGAACTGGGCCAGGTTGAGCGTGCGCGGCACCCCGTCGACCAGGGCCAGCATGTTGGCGCCGAAGGTCTCCTGGAGCTGGGTGTGCTTGTAGAGGTTGTTCAGCACGACCTTGGCGACCGCGTCGCGCTTGAGCACCAGGACGATGCGCATGCCGGTACGACCGGAGGACTCGTCGCGGATGTCGGCGATCCCGGCGAGCTTGCCCTCCTTGATCAGCTCGGCGATCCGCTCGGCGAGGTTGTCCGGGTTGACCTGGTAGGGCAACTCGCTGACGACCAGGCAGGGGCGGCCCCGCTTGTCCTCCTCGACCTCCACCACGGCGCGCATCCGGATCGAGCCGCGACCGGTGCGGTACGCGTCCTGGATCGCGGTAGTGCCGACGATCAGGCCGTAGGTGGGGAAGTCCGGGCCCTTGACGATGCCGAGCAGAGCTTCGAGGGTGGTCTCCTCGTCCTCCTCCGGGTGCTCCAGGCACCACTGGACCGCCGCGCCGATCTCCCGCAGGTTGTGCGGGGGGATCTTGGTGGCCATGCCGACCGCGATGCCCTCGGAGCCGTTCACCAGCAGGTTGGGGATCCGCGACGGCAGGATGGTGGGCTCCTTGGCCCGGCCGTCGTAGTTGTCCTGGAGGTCGACGGTGTCCTCGTCGATGTCCCGCAGCATCTCCATGGCGAGGGGGTCGAGCTTGCACTCGGTGTATCGCATGGCGGCGGCCGGGTCGTTACCCGGCGAGCCGAAGTTGCCGTTGCCGTCGACCAGCGGGTAGCGCAGCGACCAGGGCTGCGCCATCCGGACCAACGCGTCGTAGATCGCCGAGTCGCCGTGCGGGTGGAACTGACCCATCACGTCACCGACGACGCGGGAGCACTTCACGTAGCCGCGGTCCGGGCGGTAGCCAGAGTCGAACATCGCGTAGAGGATCTTGCGGTGGACCGGCTTGAGGCCGTCCCGGACGTCCGGCAGCGCGCGACCGACGATGACGCTCATCGCGTAGTCGAGGTAGGAGCGCTGCATCTCCACCTCGAGCCCGACCGGTTCGATCCGGTCGTGCGCGACCACCGCGGCGATGGCCTCGGCGGGAACCTCTGGCTCGTTCGGTGTGGACTCGGGCGAATCAGTCACTGTGTACCCTTATCAGACTCAGAGTCGTTTTCGTGCTGTGGATAACGGCTGTGGATACCGGCCAAGCTGTGGATAACTCTGTGGACCGCCGGATCGGCCGAGCGATGCCCGGCCGATCCGGCGCAGCCCGTCAGATATCCAGGAACCGCACGTCCTTGGCATTGCGCTGGATGAACGACCGGCGCGCCTCGACGTCCTCACCCATCAACACACTGAACAACTCGTCGGCGGTCGCCGCGTCGTCGAGAGTGACCTGACGCAGGGTACGCGTCGCGGGGTTCATCGTGGTTTCCCACAGCTCGGGATAGTTCATCTCGCCGAGGCCCTTGAAGCGCTGGATGTCGTCCGGCTTCGCATTTGGCTTCTTCTGCTGGCGCAGCGCGATCAGACCGTCCCGCTCGCGGTCGGAGTACGCGTACTGGGCGTCGTCGCCCTTCTTGTTCCACTTGATCTTGTAGAGCGGCGGGGCGGCCAGGTAGACGTGCCCCATCTCGACAAGCGGACGCATGAAGCGGAACAGCAGGGTGAGCAGCAGCGTCTGGATGTGCTGGCCGTCGACGTCCGCGTCGGCCATCAGCACCACCTTGTGGTACCGCAGCTTCTCCATGTCGAAGTCGTCGTGGATGCCGGTGCCCAGCGCGGTGATCAGCGCCTGGACCTCGTTGTTCTTCAGCACCCGGTCGATCCGGGCCTTCTCCACGTTGAGGATCTTGCCGCGGATCGGCAGGATCGCCTGGGTCCGCGGGTCGCGGCCCTGCTTGGCCGAGCCGCCGGCCGAGTCACCCTCGACGATGAACACCTCGGACTCGCGGGGGTCGGTCGACTGGCAGTCGGCCAGCTTGCCCGGCATCGAGCCGGACTCCAGCAGCGACTTGCGTCGGGCCAACTTGCGCGCCTGCTGCGCGGCGATCCGCGCCCGGGCCGCCTGGGACGCCTTCTGGATGATCGTCTTGGCCTCGGCCGGGTTGCGGTCGAACCAGTCGACAAGCCGGTCGTTGCAGACCCGCTGCACGAAGCTCTTCACCGGGGTGTTGCCCAGCTTCGTCTTGGTCTGGCCCTCGAACTGCGGGTTGGTCAGCTTGACCGAGATGATCGCGGCCAAGCCCTCGCGGATGTCCTCGCCGGAGAGCTTCTCGTCGCCCTTGAGCAGCTTCTTGTCGGTGCCGTACCGGTTGACGACGCTGGTCAGCGCCGACCGGAAGCCCTCCTCGTGGGTGCCGCCCTCGTGCGTGTTGATGTTGTTGGCGAAGGTGTAGACCGACTCGCCGTACGACTCGTTCCACTGCATGGCGATCTCGAGGGACATGCCCTCCTCTTCGGCCTCGAACTCGACCACCGTCTTGTGCATCGGGTTCTTGGAGGCGTTGAGGTGCCGGACGAAGTCGGCGATACCGCCGTCGTAGCGGAAGGTGACCTCGCGGGTCTTGCCCTCCTCCTCCTCCGGGACCCGCTCGTCGAGCAGGTGGATGGTGATGCCCCGGTTGAGGAAGGCCATCTCCTGCAGGCGTCGGTAGATGGTCTGGAAGTCGAAGTCGATCGTCTCGAAGACGTCCGGGTCGGGCCAGAAGGAGACGGCCGAGCCGGTGCTGTCGGTGGTCTCGCCCTTTTCCAGCTGGCTGGGCTTGGAGTTGGTGTACTGCTGCCGCCAGACGAAGCCGGACTTGTGGATCACCACGGCCATCTTCGTCGACAGCGCGTTCACCACGGAAACGCCGACGCCGTGCAGACCACCGGAGACCGCGTACGCCTTGCCGTCGAACTTGCCACCCGCGTGCAGCACGGTCAGCGCGACCTCGACACCCGGCTTCTTGAGCTTCGGGTGGAGGTCGACCGGGAAACCACGGCCGTTGTCGGTGACCCGGACGCCGCCGTCGGCGAGCAGCACCACGTCGATGGTGTCGCAGTAGCCGGCCATCGCCTCGTCGACCGCGTTGTCGACGACCTCCCACACGAGGTGGTGCAGACCGCGCTCGCCGGTGGACCCGATGTACATACCGGGCCGCTTGCGAACGGCCTCCAGCCCCTCGAGAACGGTGATCGACTCTGCGCCGTACTCCTGCTTGTCCTGCGCTGCCACCCTCGGCCACTTTCTCGCGTCAGCCACGCCGGTAGGGCGCGTCGGGCGCGGGTTCGGCGGACAGGACGCGACGTCGGCGCGCAGACCTGTGCCGAAGAACTCCGGACAGCGGGTCGAACGCGCCGGTCGCCGCGGTTGCCCGCGGATCGCGATCGGCTCGACCCGACGTGGAGAATGAATCTGGGGCCAACCGGCCCCGTCGCACTCCCGCACCGGGTCTTCGTCTCGCTGTCAATCCTACTGTGCGCGGGGGACAGAACCACCACTCGGCACCCTCAGCGAGGCGGCTGAGAAGTCCATAGCCGGCAGAACCCTGCCGCCCACGACTCCCCCCACACGGCTGACCCCCATCGCACGCGCCGCCCCAGGACGGGTTGACCCGCGGTCGGGCGGGTCGGGGGTCGCGGCCGAAGCGTCGGTGCCGTACGTTTGCGGCGCCCCGGAACCGGCCTTGATCTTTACCGGTTGGAACCGGGACGATCGACCCGATCGACCCGACACGTGCTCTTTAAGAGGTGACAGATGGGGCTGGACAACGTCGCGGTGCACTGGCCGCGGACCGGCCGCTTCTACGATCCGGTCGCGCCGGCCGAGTTCGTCGACTTCGGCGAGATCGTCGACCTGCCGCGCATCTCCGCGCCGACCGCGGCCCTGGCCGAGCTGATCGCGAAGACCGGCACCGTCCGGGCGACCGCGTACACCGAGTTGGTGGATCTGCTTCTCGGCCTCGAAGGTGTGTTGTACGCCACAGACGCCGCCGCCGAGGACGAGGACCCGGTGATCGACCCGGACGGGTGCTCCTGGATCGCGGGCGGCATCGAACGGTTCGTGGCCGCGCACCGTCCGACCGGCGAAGCGGTCACCTTCGAGTCGGTGAGCACCGTGTTGCGCTCCCTGCTCGGCGACGGTCGGTTGGCCGAGCAGCAGTTGCGTTGGCTGGAGAGCCGGCTCGACGCGCTGCGCGACGAGAGCGGTGACCCGCCGCAGTGGAACTTCACCTGCGCCGAGCTGGGCGTGCTGGCGGCGTTCTACCGGCGCTGCGCCGAGCGCGGGTTCGCCGTCTACGCCGACGCCTGAGCCGCCGCGTCAGATTCCGAGGCGGCCGGCCGGTTGGCTGCCGAGATCACCTGCGTGAGCACGGCGTGCAGATGTTGCAGGTCCTCGACGGGCAGCCCGAGCCGCTGCACGATCGCGGCCGGGATCAGCTCGGCCTGACTCCGCAGCGCGGCACCGCTGGCGGTGAGGGTGACGGCGAGGCTGCGCTCGTCGCTCGGGTCGCGTTCCCGGCGTAGGTAGCCGGCCGTCTCCAGCCGCTTGAGCAGGGGTGACAGCGTGCCCGGGTCGAGCTGGAGCAGGCGACTGAGGTCACGACCGGACAGTGGCGCGTGCTGCCAGAGCGCCAACATCACCAGGTACTGCGGATGGGTCAGCCCCATCGGCTCCAGCAGCGGCCGGTAGACGGCCACCACGCTGCGCGCGGCGACCGAGAGGGCGAAGCAGACCTGCTGCTCCAGGGCCAGCGGGTCGCCGCTGCCCGGCCGTTCGCTCATCGGTTGCCCTCCCTGCGCACGGTGACTATCGTACCGATCATTGGTACACCAATCATTGGTGCCCCAAAGGTCTGCTCGTGCGACGGGCGAGCACCGGCGAGGCGACGCGCGGAAGAGGGCGGCAGATGAGCGAGGACGGCGCGGTCACCAGGACCCCGGGCGAGGGCGGCCGACTGATGCGGTGGGCCTTCCGGCACCTCGCCGGCCCGGCCGAGGGCGTGCAGGGCGCGGTGCAGGGCGGCTCGGCCGAGGCCCGCGAAGCGTGGAAACGTGACCTGGCCGAGCGCAAGCGCTTCACCCGGGAACAGCGGGAACGCAAGCGGGCAGCACGCGAGGCCGACCGGCGAGGCTGACCGGCGAGGCTCAGCCGTAGGTGTCGCGCGGGCCCCGGCCGCGTACCCGACGCGGACCCTTACCCCACGAGGGCGCGGCCGGGCCGTGAATGTGCAGCTTGCGCACCACGTTGTGCCCGACCTCGCTGGCGATCTGCTTGAGCAGCGAGCCGGCGAGCAGCCGCAGCTGGGTGGCCCAGGCGGTCGAACGCGCCTCCACCGTCAGCTCGCCGTTCTCCAACTTCACCGGGCGACTGTTCTGCGCGACCTCCGCGCCGACGACCCGCTCCCAGGCGCCGAACACGGTGGCCTCGGCGGCCGGCTGCTGCCAGCCACGCGCCTTCACCAGCCGGTTGAGCACGGCGCTGAGCGGCTGCGGGTCGCGCGGGTCGGGCCCGGGGCCGGAGTAGCCGCGCAACCGCCGCCCCGAGCCGCCGGCAGCGTCGCCGCCGCCGGGGGTACGCCGGGCGCGGGCGGCCGCCTGCCGTCGGGACAGCGCCGCGTCGAGCACCGCCCGGGCCAGCTCCGGCCCGCTGGCGGCCGCCGCAGGCTCACCGCCCGCCGAACCCTGTGCCGCCTTCGGGGTACGCGCAGCAGGGCCGTCGCCGGCCGCTGGTCGTTTGCCGCCTGGCTCATCCGACACGGCGTACCGTCCCTTCGCCGACCTGGTAGCGGGTGCCGCGCAGGGCGGCCGGCACATCGTCGTCCACGGCGCAGGTGACCAGCAGCTGACTCGCCCCGCCGACCAGCTCCGCCAACCGCTCCCGGCGGCCGGTGTCCAACTCCGCGAAGACGTCGTCGAGCACCAGCACCGGCTCGATGCCGTCGGCGCGCAACAGGTCGTACCCCGCCAACCGCAACGCGAGAGCGAACGACCACGACTCGCCGTGGCTGGCGTACCCCTTGGCGGGCAGTGGGCCGAGGCTCAGCGCCAACTCGTCGCGGTGTGGGCCGACCAGGGTGGTGCCCCGCTCGATCTCGGCGGAGCGGGACGCGGCCAGGGCCGCCGTCAGCGCCTCGGCCAGCGCGGCCCGATCGGTGGTCGGCTCGGCCAGCTCGATCGAGGGCCGGTACGTGATGCTCGCCGCACCCCGACCGGCGGCCACCGCGTCGTACGCCTTGGCAACGTGCGGGGTGAGCGCGGCCACCAGCTCCAGGCGGCCGGCGAGCAGCTCCGCCCCGTGCTGGGCCAGGTGGGTGTCCCAGACCGCGAGGGTGCCGAGATCACCACCGCGGGAGCCACCGGTCTTGCGGGCCAGGTACGCCGTGCGCAGCAGGGCGTTGCGCTGCTTGACGACCCGCTCGTAGTCGGCCCGCACGCCCGCGAACCGGGGCTGCCGGTTGACCAGCAGGTCGTCAAGGTAGCGGCGGCGCTCAGCCGGATCGCCCCGGACCAGCTCAAGATCTTCCGGAGCGAAGAGCACCAGCCGGAGCGCACCGAGCACGTCCCGTGCCCGCCGCGCCGGTGACCGGCCCAGTCGCGCCCGGTTGGCCTTGCCGGGCACGATCTCCAGCTCGACCAGGAGTTCGCGGCCGTCGTGAACCACAGCGCAGCGGATCACTGCGGACGTGGCGCCCATCCGGACCAGGGGCGCGTCGGTGGCGACCCGGTGCGAGTCCAGGGTCGCCACGTAGCCCAGCGCCTCGACGAGGTTGGTCTTGCCGACACCGTTGGCCCCGATCAGGACGTTCGCTCCCGGCTGGAGGTCGACGGCCACCCGCTCGTACGAGCGGAAGTCGACCAGTTCCAGCCGGTGAACGTACACAGGTTGTGGATACCGCTCAGCGCTTGTGGACGGCGTGGCCACCGAACTGCTGACGCAGCGCGGAGACGGCCTTCATGGCGGGTGAGTCGTCCTGCCGCGAGGCGAACCGGGCGAAGAGCGAAGCGGTGATGACGTTCAGCGGCACCGCCAGCCGGACCGCCTCGTCGACGGTCCACCGGCCCTCGCCGGTGTCCTCCGTGTAGCCGCTCAGATCGGCCAGCTCCGGATCCTCGTCGAGCGCCCGGTCGAGCAGGTCGAGCAGCCAGGAACGGACGACGGTGCCCTCCCGCCAGGACTTGATGACGCCCGGCACGTTGGTCACCAGCTCCGAGGCGGCCATCAGCTCGTAGCCCTCGGCGTAGGCGTGCATCAGGCCGTACTCGATGCCGTTGTGCACCATCTTCGAGTAGTGCCCGGCACCGACGGGGCCGGCGTGCACGAAGCCGAACTCACCCTCCGGCTTGAGCGCGTTGAAGATCGGCATCAGGCGGTCCACGTGCTCCTGGGCACCGCCGACCATCAGCCCGTAGCCGTTCTGCCGGCCCCAGATGCCGCCGGAGACCCCGACGTCCATGTAGCCGATGCCCCGCTGGTTGAGTCGCTCCGCGCGGGGCGCGTCGTCGCTGAAGCGCGAGTTGCCGCCGTCGATGATGATGTCACCCTCGCTGAGAACCTCGGCGAGCTCGTCGATGGTGGCGTCGGTGACACCGGCGGGCACCATGACCCAGACCGCGCGCGGCGACTCAAGCTTCTCTGCGAGGCCCGCGATGGTCGTGACGTCGCTGATCTGCGCGTTGTGGTCGAAGCCGACCACCTCGTGCCCGGCCGAACGCAACCGCTCCCGCATGTTGCCGCCCATACGGCCGAGTCCTACCAGGCCGAGCTGCATGTGTTTCTACCTCCGTGGATCTGGGTGTTGCTGGGCGCGATCAGCGCGAGACGCGGATCGGCATGATGAGGTACCGGTACCCCGGAATGACCTCGCCATCCTCGCCAGCGGGTGAGATCACCGCGGGTTTGAAGGCGTCGACGAACGAGAGCACGGCCGTCTGAGCGCCCAGGTTTGCCAGACCGTCGATGAGGTACTGCGGGTTGAAGCCGATGGTCAGCGGTTCACCGGTGAAGGTCGCCTCCATCGCCTCGCTGGCCCGTGCCTCCTCGGAACCGCCGGCCTCGACCACCAGGCCGTCGGCGCTGAAGCTGAGCAGCACCGGGGTGGTCCGTTCGGCGACCAGCGCGACCCGCTTGACCACCTCGATCAGCGTGCTGACCGGCACCCGCGCCGCGGCGTTGTGGGTGGCCGGGAAGAGTGACCGCACCGGCGGGTAGTTGGCGCCGTCGAGCAGCCGGCTGGTGGTACGTCGGGTGCCGCCGGCGAGGCCGACCATGCCCTCGCCCGCAGCGCCCTGGGCGAGGGCGAGGGTGACCTCGCCGCCCAGCGGGCCGAGGGCCTTGGCGGTGTCGTTCAGGGTGCGGGCGGGCACCAGGGCGTTGATGCTCACCTCGGGGTCGTCCGGCCGCCACTGGATCTCGCGCAGCGCCAACCGGTAACGGTCGGTGGCGAGCATCGACAGGGTGTCGCCCGACAACTCCACGCGGACGCCGGTCATCATCGGCAGCGTCTCGTCACGACCGGCGGCGATGGCCACCTGGGCCACCGCGGTGGCGAACGCCGCGGCGTCGACAGTGCCGGCGCTCTGCGGCATCTCGGGCAGCGCGGGGTAGTCCTCCACCGGCATGGTGGGCAGCGTGAACCGGGCGCTGCCACAGACCAACTCGAGATGCGCGCCGACCGCGGCGATGTCGACCGGCTTGGCCGGCAACGCCTTGGTGATCTCGGCGAGCAGGCGGCCGGAGACGAGCGCGGCACCGTCGGCGTCGCCCTGCACCTCGACGGTCACCTGGCTGGAGACCTCGTAGTCGAACCCGGAGACCCGCAGGTTGCCGTCGGTGACGCGGAGCATCACCCCGGCGAGCACCGGTACGGATGGCCGGTTGGGCAGGCTCTTCGCGGTCCACGCCACAGCCTCGGCGAGCGCGTCGCGCTCCACTCGGAACTTCATCAATGCCTCCGCGTCGACGTCAGCGACAACTCTCTCATGCCGACCGCTGCCTACCGTCCCGCCCGACCGTGCGGGTACCCATCGCACCTTAGGGCGCGGGGACATCGGCTGTGCGCCCGACCCCATGGATCGTGTCGATGCTGACCGGCTGATCCGACAGCGTTCGGCCCGATCCACAGAAAGCCCAACGGTGATGATTGGTTTTTGTTCTCTTAGAAGAGATAACTCATCGTCTTCATCGCACCTGTGCAAACTGTGGAAAACCGAGGTCTGCGCAGGTCAGACGGGTTATCCACCGGTGATTTAGCTGTGGAGAACCCGGGGTACAACCGGCTTGTATGTCCACAGCCCGGCGACGACGGCCGGTTGTCCACCGTTGTCCACCGGTTGTCCACCGGTAATCCACCGACTTTCTCCCCAAGCCTGTGGATCGCGGGGAAGATCACCATTGCCGTCATCCCCAGAACCTTCAACAGCTCGTACACAGGTTGATGATGATCGGTGGATAACCTGACCGTCGTCCCCAGGCGTCCACAACCTCGTCCACAGGGTTTCTCCACAGCCTGTGGGTAACTGGCGAAGGACGGTCCGTAGTTATCCACCGACGGTGGACGACGAGCTGTGGACAACGAGTGGGGATCGAGGCGGTCACGGCCTCAATGCTGTGGTCTGCACCATGTCGAGAGTCCAGCTGACTGACCCAAAAAGAACGCCCGACCGGAGATCCGGTCGGGCGTGTCCTGCGGCTGTGCGCCGCCGTGCGGGCGGTCGTACGCCTCAGCTGTTCTGTTTGATGCGGTTGGTCAGCTCGGCGATCTGGTTGTAGAGCGAGCGGCGCTCCGCCATCTGCTGACGAATCTTCCGGTCGGCGTGCATCACGGTGGTGTGGTCCCGGCCACCGAACGCCTGCCCGATCCGGGGCAGCGACAGCTCGGTCAACTCCCGACACAGGTACATGGCCACCTGGCGGGCGTTGACCAGCACCCGGGACCTGGACTGGCCGCGCAGATCCTCCAGGCTCACCCCGAAGTAGTCAGCGGTCGAGGCCATGATCTGGTCAGCGTTGATCTCCGGACCGGCGCCGTCGGGCATGAAGTCCCGAAGCACCTCCTCGGCCAGCGACAGCTCGACTGTCGACCGGGTCAGGCTGGCGAACGCGGTCACCCGGATCAGCGCGCCCTCCAGCTCCCGGATCGAGTTCGACACTCGGGAGGCGATGAACTCCAACACGTCCGGCGGGGCGTACATCCGCTCCTGCGCCGCCTTCTTCTGCAGGATCGCGATCCGGGTCTCCAGATCCGGCGGCTGGATGTCGGCCAGCAACCCCCACTCGAACCGGGTTCGCATCCGGTCCTCAAGGGTCGCGAGCTGGCGCGGCGACCGGTCAGAGGTGATCACGATCTGCTTGTTGGCGTTGTGCAGGGTGTTGAAGGTGTGGAAGAACTCCTCCTGGGTGCGCTCGCGGTTCTCCAGGAACTGGATGTCGTCGATCAACAGGATGTCGACGTCGCGGTAGCGCCGTTGGAACGCGCTGGTCTTGTCGTCCCGGAGCGAGTTGATGAAGTCGTTGGTGAATTCCTCAGTCGACACGTACCGGACCGAGCGGGCGTTGCCGAGCGTCGTGGCGTAGTGCCCGATCGCGTGCAACAGGTGCGTCTTGCCCAACCCGGAGTGCCCGTAGATGAACAGCGGGTTGTACGCCTTGGCCGGCGACTCCGCCACCGCCACGCTCGCCGCGTGGGCGAAGCGGTTGGACGAGCCGATGACGAACGTCTCAAACATGTACTTCGGGTTGAGCCGGTTGCCGCCGGTGTCGGCGCCGGGCAGCCGGCGGTCGTCCCGGCCACCGGAACGATGGTCCACCGCGCTGCGACCCGGGCCGCTGTCCGTCCCGCTGTCCCGGGGGAGCGAACGGATCACGTGCTGGTCGCGCGGTGACGCCGAGTCGTCCCGGTAGCGGGGATCGTAGGGCCGGGTGTCGGGGCCGGACGGGTCCAGTCGGGCGGCCTGCTCGTCGTAACCGCGCCGGTCCGGACCCGGCCGGGAGGGCCGCAGGGGCTCCGCGAAGGAGGCGCTGAACAGCGCCTCCTGCCCGTCCCTGCTGGCGGGAATCAACCCCGCGCGATGCCCCTCCACCGGGGGCGCGAGCGGCGGACCAGCCGGCGCGGGCAGCGGACCCGGATCGGGGTGACGCGGCGCTGGCGACTGCTCAGGGATCATCGCGTCGGCCGAGGGTCGAGCGCCCTGGTCGTCGTCGAACGGCGCGACACCCGGGCCGTCGATGTCGAGCTGCCCGGTCTCCGGGGCGCTGCGGTAGACGGTGCCGGCCGGTCGGCCGGTGGCGTCCTCGGCCACCCGAACGGTGACCGCGACCTGGATCGGTCGGCCGAGCCGGCGGGTGAGCGCCTCGGTGATCGCCGGGCGCAGCCGTGACTCGATCACGTCGCGGGTGAACGCGTCCGGAACGGAGAGCAGTGCGGTGTCCTCGACTATCGCTCGCAGCCGGGTCAGTCGGAGATAGGCACGCTGCTGGGCGGAGATGATCTCGTCGGCGAGCTCGTCGGTCGCCGCTAACCACACCGCGGCAAGGTCGGTCGTACCGGCCACCGTCGTGCCACCCCCTCGCTTCTGCTCCCGGCCGCCGCTGTCTGCCAGCCGGCCGTCCCGGGCCCGCCGCGTTCGCGGGTGGAACAACACCCACCCGGACGGTCGACCGGTGGTCATCCACAAGTTATCCACAGCCTGTGTACCGACCGATTGTGGCCGCCGCCGGACGCGGGTGGGACCTGCCCCTGCCTGAACGGGCGCTGAAGCGGGTTCACCGTGCCGAACGATTCACTGCCATGTCCGGTCTTGCCTGCGCGACGACCGGAGCTTCCGACGCTCACCGCAATCGGGCACGGTAACAGCGTTGTCCCTGCGCCATCAACCGGCGACGCGGCGACGGCCTTGTCGGCATCAGTGAAAACCGCCCTTCGGCCTCGGGCGCGTCCCGTTGTCCCCCTGCTCGGGGTGTTTGACGGTCATTGCACCCCTGCGTAGGCTGGAATGGCTGCTTTCTCGCCCTCTGCTAGGGTGATGGGTGCTTGCTGTCCGCGGTCGCATCCCCGCATCGCCGAGGTCTCGCTCCGCCGGACAGCACCGATCGTGGGCCACCGTCGAGGTGGCCTGGACCACCACACGACCCCGGCGATCCCGTCGCGCGGGGCGCGTACGAAAACGGAGAGCCTGACGTGAGCAAGCGCACCTACCAGCCGAACAACCGCCGGCGCGCGAAGACCCACGGCTTCCGGCTGCGCATGCGCACCCGTGCCGGCCGTGCCATCCTGTCGAGCCGTCGCGCCAAGGGTCGCACCACCCTGTCGGCCTGAGCCGACCGGGCCGGTCCAGGGGACGTGGGCAGTCGTGCTGGCCGCCGCACAGCGACTGCGGCGCAGCACTGACTTCGCCGCAGCGGTTCGCGGTGGCCGGCGCGCCGGACGTGGCGCCGTCGTGGTCCACCTGAGCGTGCCGGTGACCGTCGACCCCAGCACACCGACCTTGCCGGAGCCGGTACGGGACAACAGTGCGGAGCAGTCGTCCGTGCCGTCCCGTGCCGGCTTCGTCGTGTCCAAGGCGGTCGGCAACGCGGTGACCCGTAACCGGGTCCGGCGCCGACTGCGGGCGCTGGTCCGGGAACGGCTGACCGACCTGCCCGCCGGCAGCACCCTTGTCGTCCGGGCGCTCCCCGCCGCCGCGCAGGCGTCGTACCCTCGGCTCGCCACCGACCTGGACGCCGCCATCGCGGTCGCCCGGTCGCCGCGCGAACGGCGGGCCCGATGAGCGGCACCGAGCAGAGCAGCCCACGGCCGTCGACAACCGGTGCCAAGGTGCTGATCGCGCCCATCATCGCGTACCGTCGGTGGATAAGTCCGGCACTGCCGGCTCGCTGTCGGTTCTACCCGTCGTGCAGTGCGTACGCCCAGGAGGCGGTCGTTCGGCACGGCGCGCTCCGGGGAGCCGTGCTGGCGGCCCGGCGGTTGTTGCGCTGCCACCCCTTTCACCCTGGTGGACATGACCCGGTGCCAGAGCCGGGCGGCCGCCGCCGTGCTGATGTGACTGGAGCCCCGAATTGAGTCTGAGTCTCGACTGGATCTACTACGCGATTTCGTGGATCCTGCTGACCTGGCACTCTGCCTGGGACGCCATCGGGGTGCCCGTCGGTGCGGTGATCGGCACCAACTTCGCCTGGATCCTGGCCATCATCTTCCTGGTGGTCACCGTCCGGGTGATCCTGTTCCCGGTCTTCGTCAAGCAGATCAAGTCCCAGCGGGCGATGCAGGCGCTCCAGCCCAAGGTCAAGGAGCTTCAGGAGAAGCACAAGGGTGACCGGGAGACGCTCCAGAAAGAAATGATGGAGCTCTACAAGAAGGAGAAGGCCAACCCGCTGATGGGTTGCCTTCCGATGTTCCTTCAGATCCCGGTCTTCCTGGGCCTCTTCCACGTGCTGCGCCGGCTCGACCCGGACAAGCAGAACAAGACCCTCTACGGCTGGACCGCCGACCAGTTCCAGAGCGCCTCGCAGGCGAAGCTCTTCACCGCCCCGATCGCCGGCAAGTTCGGCTCGACGGCCGACGAACTGGCCAGCCTCGGCGCCAACGGCAGCACCGTGAAGATCATTGCTGGTGTCCTGGTCCTGGTCATGATCGCCACCACCTACCTGACCAGCCGTCAGATGATCCTCAAGACCGGCTGGGCCGAGGACCCGCAGCAACGGATGATCCAGCGACTGATGCTCTACGGCATCCCCGCGTCGCTGCTGATCTCCGGCGCGATCTTCCCGATCGGCGTCATCATCTACTGGGTCACCAACAACCTCTTCACCCTGGGCCAGCAGCAGTGGGTGCTGCGGAAGTTCCCGCCGCCGGTGACCGCCAAGAAGGCCGTCGCGCCCGCCGCCAGCCGTAACCCGGTGCAGCCCGCCAAGTCCGGTGGCCTGTTCGGTCGCGGAAAGGCCACCCCGCCGGCGCCCGTCAAGGCGACCGCGCCCAAGGTTGCCGGGCCGAAGCCGGGCGCCAAGCCGGTGAACAACCCGAAGAAGAGCCGCCCCGCCAAGCGGCAGGGCTGACCAGCGAGGGCCGTCGCCGGCGATCCGGCGGCGGCCCGTTTCGCACCGCGCAGCCGCCGTACGGCCGGCGCCGGGCGGAACCGACCGCGCACCGCGCGGCCACGGGCGACACTGCCCGTACAGACGTGCCTGTGGGCACCGGCAACCTCCAGCCGGCCCCGGGAAACCAGTCGGACCCGACGGTCCGGCCGAGCGAGTACGGAGATGAGACCGTGACCGAGACCAGCATCCCCCGCGCCGAGCAGTCAGTGGACGAGGAGGAGACCGCCACGATCGCGGTAGACGGTGACGACACCGAAGCCGACGACACCGAGGCGGACGACGACACCGACACCGCCGCCGGCACCCGGGTGAAGAAGGCTGTGGGCGAGGGCGACCTGTTCCGGCAGAGCGAGATCGCCGCCGACTACGTCGAGGGCCTGCTTGACATCCTCGACTACGACGGCGACATCGACGAGCTGGTCGCCGCCGGCCGTCCGATGGTCGAGGTGGTCGGCGAGCGGCTGCAGAATCTGGTCGGTCAGCGCGGCGCCACCCTGGAGGCGCTCCAGGAACTGACCCGCCTTGCCGTCTTCCGGCAGACCGGTACGCCGAGCCGTCTGCTGCTCGACGTCGGTGGCTACCGGGCGAACCGCCGTAAGGAACTCGCCGCGGTCGCCAAGAACGCCGTCGAGAAGGTCAAGGAGTACGGCGAGCCGGTGCGCCTGGACGCGATGTCCGCGTTCGAGCGCAAGTGCGTGCACGACGTCGTCAACGCCATGTCCGGCGTGGCGAGCGAGTCCGAGGGTGTCGAGCCGAACCGGCGCATCGTCGTACGGCCCGCGGACTGACCGGGTGACCCACGACGACAACACGGCCGATGCCGTGTCCGGCCCGGGCGGCACGCCGCCCGGGCCGTCCGCTGTCCACCCCGCCACAGGCGACGCAGATGCCGACTCGGCAGGGCGCGACACCGCCCCGTCCCCAGCCGACGCGGCGTTGCCGCCCGAGTTGGCCCCGGCCGCGCTGACGCTCTTCGGTGACCGTCTCGACCTGGCTGCCGCGTACGCCGAACTGCTGGCCACCGACGGGGTGGTCCGCGGCCTGATCGGCCCCCGGGAGGCACCCCGGATCTGGGACCGGCACCTGCTCAACTGCGCCGCGGTCGCGGAGCGGATCCCGGCCGGCGCGACGGTGCTCGACGTCGGCTCCGGCGCCGGTCTGCCGGGTCTCGTCCTGGCTATCGCCCGCCCCGACCTGACTGTCACCCTGATCGAGCCGCTGGCCCGGCGGACGTCGTTCCTGATCGAGGTCGTCGAGCGACTCGGGTTGGCCAAGTCGGTGCGGGTGTTCCGTGGTCGGGCCGACGAGGCGGCCAGCGGGTCGAGCGGCCGGGAGCCGATCAGCGGAGACGTGGTGACCGCGCGCGCGGTCGCGCCCCTGGATCGGCTCGCGGGCTGGAGCCTTCCCCTGGCGGTTCGCGGTGGTCGGCTGCTGGCGCTCAAGGGCTCGTCGGCCGCCACCGAGATCGAGGAGCACGCCGAGGTGGTGGCGCGACTCGGCGGCGGGGAGCCGGCCGTGCAGCTCTGCGGCGTCGGCGTGATCGATCCGCCCACCACGGTCGTGGAGATCGTGCGCGAGCGGATGGTCGGCCCGGCCCGCCCGGCGGCCAGGAAGCGCGCCCGGAGTGGACGCTCCCGCCGAGGTTGACACTTCGCGCCATCGGGCTTCCGGCCGGTGGGTTGCCTCGTTGTACCGGTACGGATGGACGAGGGGATGAGAACCCGACGTGGACCGGCCGCGCCCGTCCGCCGTAGGCTGACCGCGCGTCGATAGTGTGGAGCGGGTGACGGACGTCGCGGGTCTCCGACCGCTCCCGCGGGCCGTACGCCCCGGGTTGCGGGCGAGGATGCGGCCAAGTTGACCGGGGCGCGGACCGACCATCCGAAGCGGGCAGGGATGACAGGTGCATGACGACGGCAGGTACGACGATCCACGCGTGACCGGGTCGCCCAGCGATCCCGTTTCACGTGAAACCGACTACCCGAGCTGGTCGCCCGGCGCGACCGGGCCATCTACCCGACCTACCGACGGCGATCCGCCGGCCGCGCTCGACCCGCCCTCGGGCGCCGGGCGGCCGGAGGGCTCGACCATTCCGGATCCGGCGAGTGGTCGCCGGCCGCCGGAGGCGTCGGGTCGACCCGTCAACGCCGCCGAGGTGCGGTCGACCTCAGGTCGCCGCAACACCGCGGCAGCGGTTCGCTTCGAGCCGGCCGTCCCACACCAACCCACTGCGGCGGCCGTTCGGGACGCCGGGCCGGTGGTCGCCGACGCCCCGGTCGCTTCGACCGAGTCGTTGGCCGCCGTGGCGACCGACCCCACGTACGTTTCACGTGAAACCCCGACGCGCGAAGAGGATGACCCACCGTTGGCTATGGAGGCGATGCGCGCCGTGCAGATCCTGAATCCCAGTGGCGAGGTGACAATGCCTCGGCCGGACCGGACCCGGGTCATGTGCGTCGCCAACCAGAAGGGTGGCGTGGGTAAGACCACCACCACCGTCAACCTTGCGGTGGCGCTCGCCCTGCACGGCAACCGGGTGCTCGTGGTCGACCTCGACCCGCAGGGCAACGCCTCGACCGGGCTCAACGTCCCACACCACACCGGAATCCCCGACGTGTACGACTGCCTGATCAACAGCGTGCCGCTGGCCGAGGTGGCGCAGGCGGTCGAGGGCATCCCCAACCTCTGGTGCGTACCCGCGACCATCGACCTGGCGGGCGCGGAGATCGAGTTGGTGTCGGTGGTGGCCCGGGAGTCGCGTCTGGACCGGGCGATCGCCGCCTACCCGGGCGAGTTCGACTACGTCTTCATCGACTGCCCGCCCTCGCTCGGCCTGCTCACTGTCAACGCGCTGGTTGCCGCGCAGGAGGTGCTGATCCCGATCCAGTGCGAGTACTACGCGCTGGAGGGGCTCAACCAGCTGATCAACAACATCAACCTGGTACGCCAGCACCTCAACCCGAAGCTCGATGTCTCCACCATCCTGCTGACCATGTACGACCGGCGCACCCGTTTGGCCGACGCCGTCGAGCAGGACGTCCGGAACCACTTCGGCGACAAGGTTCTCCAGGCGGTCATCCCCCGCAACGTCCGGGTCTCCGAGGCGCCGAGCTACGGCCAGTCGGTGATGACCTACGATCCCGGTTCGCGGGGCGCCACGAGTTACTTCGAGGCCGCCCAGGAGATCGCCGAGCGGGGCGTCAAGGAGCCGGTGGGCCGGAATGCGTAGTGCGGACGAGTCGCTGGGAGGCGTCGCATGAAGAACCGTCCTCGGGGCGGTCTGGGTAAGGGCCTGGGGGCGCTGATCCCGACCGGGCCCGCGCCGGGTGCCGCTGGCACCGTGACGGCCGAGCCGGAGAACGAGCACCTGGACAACGGCAGCACCGAAGCCGCCGCCGCTGTGCCCGTTGGCGCGCCGATCCGCGAGCCGGAGCCCGTGCTGAGCCCGGTGCCCGGTGCTCGATTCGCCGAGATCCCGGTCGACGCGATCATGCCCAACCCGAAGCAGCCCCGCCAGGTCTTCGATGAGGAGGCGTTGGAGGAGCTGAAGACCTCGATTCAGGAGGTCGGCTTCCTCCAGCCCATCGTCGTTCGGCAACTCGACGACGAGAAGTACGAACTGGTGATGGGCGAGCGGCGCTGGCGGGCCGCCCAGGCGGTGGGGCGGGAGAGCATCCCGGCGATCGTCAGGGACACCCGTGACGACGCGATGCTTCGCGACGCCCTGCTGGAGAACATCCACCGGGCCAACCTGAACCCGCTGGAGGAGGCCGCCGCCTACCAGCAACTGCTGGAGGAGTTCGGGGCCACCCACGAGGAGTTGGCCCGCCGGATCGGCCGGAGTCGCCCGCAGATCTCCAACACGATCCGACTGCTGAACCTGCCCGCACAGGTGCAGCGCCGGGTGGCCGCCGGCATCCTGTCGGCGGGGCACGCCCGCGCCCTGCTGAGCCTCGACGAGGCGGAGGCGCAGGAACAGCTTGCTCTGCGGATCGTGGCCGAAGGGCTGTCGGTTCGGGCGACCGAGGAGATCGTGGCCTTGACGCTCAACGACGGGCCGGCGAAGGGCCAGGCCGCGAAGCGGCGACCCAAGGCGCACGCGCCGGCCCTGACCGATCTCGCCGATCGGCTGTCCGACCGGTTCGACACCCGCGTGAAGGTGGACATCGGCCGGAGCAAGGGCAAGATCACGATCGAGTTCGCGACCGTGGACGACCTTGAGCGGATCGTCGGGATCATCGGAGTGCAACAGGAGGAGAGCGGGGAGGACTGACCCACCCGCTCGCCTACGGCCGCGCCACCCCACCGGGAGCGCGGCCGTTCTGCATCCCGGCGTCGATGCCTGTTTCACGTGAAACAGGCATCGGACCTGATTCTGAGATTGGCATGAGCGTGGACCGTCGTCATCCTCGGCTCGCTCAGCCAACCAGGGGTCCCGCGCTTGCCGCAGGAGAAGTTGACGGGGCGGGGCCGGAGGGGTCCGGTTGGTCGCGCTGGCCGGAAGGTTCGAAAGCAATCAGCGAGCGGTGAGGGCGCCGATAGGCGGTGCGCGCGGCGGTGGGCGACAGGCCTGGTGTCGCGAGCGGCTGGTGGCGGAGCAGACGCAGCGACGGGCGAGCGCGGTGGCGCGACTGGCGGCGGGGCGCGTGCTCGCGACTGGCGGAGGCGACTGGGCGAGTGCGGCGTGGGGGAAGCCCTACACGCCTCGCAGAAGCCCTCGGGAAGGTCCACTCGACCGCGACTGCCCCTAGCGCCGATCAAGGCGCCAGCGAGCCGCTGAGTGGCGCGAAACGAGGTCTCCGTGGCTATCGGTGGGGGCCGAGGCCCACGATCGTTGTTGGGTCCTCCGGAGCAGCCTCCTCACAGCGACCGCTGGGCCGCCGGGCGCTGGTCGGTGAGACCGCCACGCCGCGACACCGCGAAGACCGCTAGACCGCATAGATCGCTAGACGGCGACACGGCGACACGGCTAGGCCGCGACACCGCGTGAACTAGGTGCACGGTCGGTAGGCCGGGTGCGCGCCCACCAACCGTCGGGACGCGCGGCGCGCCGGCGGCGATGGCCCGGAAGCGTGAGCCCGCCCCCCCGGATCACCTCGGCAGCTGGCGCTCGGTTTCACGTGAAACCGAGACAGCGGCTCGCTGGCACCGATCGAAAACCCGGCGTTCGGAGTGGCTAGTCAAGCGGCGTGACCCCTTCACCTCAGACACTCGATGTCGGTGCTGCCGTGCGATGCCCCCGCCCTTTGCGGCGTTCAGGGAGCATCCGGGCCTCCGGGGCATCCAGGCCGCGCGGTCGAGGTCTGTGCTGGTGTGGGTCCGCGAACGAGCCAACCGTCGGCGCCGACGTGGGCCACATGAGCCAGCGGACGGTCGCCGGCGGCCGGATACCGCTCCGACGGTGGCACGCGCAGCCCCTCGGAAGGCACCCGTTCGATTCCGTCTGCGGCGGCCGTCAAACCCGCCGATCCGGAGGCTCGCGGACAACGACCGACTGGCCGAAAAGTTATCCACACCGGTTGTCCACAGGCACCCCCCGTTTCACGTGAAACAGCGCGTGGGAGCGGGTGTGAGCCTGTGGATGACGGCCTGTGTTCAGGATCTCGGCAGCCTGTGGATATCGCCTCTCGGTGCCTGCGCGAGCACGAACAGCCGGCCGGCGGTGGGTACCGATCCGGTGGCCCGGGACCGCTCGATCAGGTAGGGACAGCGGTGCCAGACTCGGTTAGGGTCAGCGTCGTGCACGACAACCCTCCCTCAGTCCCGGACTTCACCCAGTGGCCGTCATTTCCCTTCGAGGGTGACCTCCACGTGAAGCAACTCGATGATCCGGTCCCGGTCGAACCGCCCCGGAAGGGCGAGGGTCTCCGGGAATGCACCGCCTGCAACGCACCCGACGACGCCTACATCTGGGTGGGCGAGCGGTGGCGGGTCCGCGCGATGGACCGGCCCACCGGTCTGCCCATGGTGCTCATCCTGGAATCGCGCACCCACCTCGACCTCGGCGACCTGCCGAACCTGCTGGCTGCCGAGTTGGGGGTGATGACGGTACGTCTGGAGCGGGCCATCCGGTCGCTTGACGGCGTGGCACGGGTGCACGTCAATCGCTGGGGCGACGGCTCCGCTCATCTGCACATGTGGTTCCTCGCTCGCCCGTACGGCCGCCTTCAGTTGCGGGGTACGTTCCTGTCCCTGTGGGACTCGATCCTGCCGCCGATCTCCGAGGCGCAGTGGCGGGAAAATCTGGCGCTCGTCGCGGCCTGGCTCGCCGAGTTCGGTGGCCGCCCGCTCGCCGAGCCACCCCGCATCCAGTGGCAGGCGCCGTCCAGTCTGCTGGCCCAGTCCGCCGCCGCGGACGCCGCTGCCGCAGCGGAGGCTGCCTCAGCGGCAGCAGCCGGGACGGAGGCCGTCTCGGTCATCGAGGCGGCAGAGGAGATCCCGGAACCGCCCCTCGACTCCACTCCTGATCCGACCGACGCCGACAGCGGCCCCCGGGCCGAACCGGTGGCGGACCCCGGCGCCGGCGCCGGCTCGACGACGACCACCGTCACCGACCGGCCTTCGGCTGAGCCCGCCCAGTCGGGCACGGTCAACCGTCCGGCGGCTGAACCCGCTCGGACGGCATCCGCCACCGACCTGCCCGGCGTCCCGGCCGCAGACGCCCGGGAGTCCACCACAGCGGCATCCGGCAGCGCCGCCACGACGGCCACCGACGGACTCCGCGCCGGCCAGGCGGAGATGCCCACCGACAGACCTCATGGCGTCGGCTCGGCGGAGAAGCCCTCCGGCGGGCCGCACGTCGGCCCGGCGAGCGGAAGCGCCGACGAGGCTGGATCCGCCAACCCGGCAGCGTCCGACCCTGCCAACGGAGAAGCCTCCGGAGAGGCCGTCAGCAGGAACGCCCCTGAGAGGGGCACTGGCACTCCGGGCGAGGCCGCGCGCACCGACGGCAGCGGCACTCCCGACGTACGCGCGACTCACTGATCTGGAACCGACCATGAGGTTGACCCGGCAGGACAAGGCCAACCTCATGGTCGGCCCGCGGGTGGTCCGCTCCGCCGAAGTGGTTGGCGGGTAGGTCAGTGCCTGGTGAGGCGGGCAGCGGCTCGGGCGACCAGGGTGCCGAGGAGTCGGCCGAAGTCCAGCCCGGCCGCCTGCACGGCGAGCGGAAGCAGTGACGTCTCCGTCATCCCCGGGGAGACGTTGACCTCCAGCACGTGCGGCTGGCCGTCCGCGTCCACGATCACGTCGACGCGGGAGAGGTCCCGTAGACCGAGCGCGGTGTGCGCGGCGAGGGCCACGTCAGCGACAGTGGCAGCCACCTCCGGGTCCAGCCGGGCGGGGGCGTGCCAGGTGGTCCGCCCCGCGGTGTAGCGGGCGGCGTAGTCGTACACGCCGTTACGCGGCACGATCTCCACCGGGGGCAGCGCCCGCGGGCCGTCGCCCAGGTCGACGACGGAGACTGCCACGTCCATCCCCGGCACGTATCGCTCCACGAGCGCAGTGGAGTAGTACGCGAAGCAGCCGACCATCGCGGCGGGCAGTGCGGCGGCGTCCCGGACCACCGCCCCGCCCAGCCCGGACCCGCCCTGTGCCGGCTTCACCATGAGAGGTACGCCCAGACGGTCGACGATCCGGTCCAGGACGGCGACCGCGCCGAGCTCGGAGAAACGATCGTGCGGGAGCGCCACCCAGTCGGGGGTGGGGATGCCGGCCTCGCGGAGCACCGCCTTGGCCGAGGGCTTGTCCCAGGCGACCCGGGAGGCCCGAGCGTCGCAGCCGACGTACGGGACGTCGCACAGATCCAGCACCCCGCGCAGTGAGCCGTCCTCGCCGGTCGCGCCGTGCAGTGCGATCACCACCGCGTCCGGCGGGTCGGCTGCGAGCGCCGGCAGCAGCGCCACGTCCGCGTCCCGCAGCTCGGCCTCCACCCCGACGGCGCGCAGCGCGTCGAGCACACGGCGACCGGAGCGCAGCGACACGTCCCGTTCGTAGGAGAGCCCACCGGCGAGCACCACGACGCGCAGGTCGGCCGAGATGGCGGAATCGGTCACGAGGAGGTGCTCGGCGGTCGTAGCCATGCCGGCATCATGCCAAGTCGGGCCCGGGCACGTCGGAGCCGGCCCGGCCGCGTCGCCCGGCGGCACCACCCACGGCACCGAAGACCCGGCGCATCGCGATCTCCTGCTCCATCACCCCGGCCAGCCGGCGGACGCCCTCACGGATCCGCTCCGGCGGCGGGAAGCTGAAGTTGAGCCGCATGGCGTCGGTGCCGGTGCCGTCGGCGTAGAAGCCGGTGCCGGGCACGTAGGCGACCCGGGCGGCGACCGCTCGCGGCATCATGGCCTTCGAGTCGAGCCCGTCGGGCAGGCTGGCCCACACGAAGAGACCGCCGGCCGGGGTGGTCCAGCTGGTGCCCTCGGGCATCAGGTCGGCCATCGCGTCGAGCAGGGCGTCGCGGCGTTCCCGGTAGACCTCGCGGTAGACCTTGAGCTGCTGCCGCCAGGGCATCGTGCTCAGGTAGGTGGCCACCGCGGCCTGGGCGAAACCGCTGGGGCAGAGGATCTGCGCCTCGCTGGCGATGACCAGTTTGTCGCGGACCGCGTGCGGCGCCAGGATCCAGCCGACCCGCAGCCCGGGGGCGAAGGTCTTGGAGAAGGTGCTGAGGTAGAAGACGCCGTCGCGGCGGCGGGCCCGCAGGGGGGCCGGGGCCTCACCCTCGAACCCCAGTTGGCCGTACGGGTCGTCCTCGACGACGAGCAGGCCGGCGCGCTCGCAGATGTCGAGCACCCGTTCCCGGCGCTCCTCGCTGAGCGTCACGCCGGTCGGGTTCTGGTAGGTGGGGATCGTGTAGAGGAACTTGACCCGCTGGCCCGCACGGGCCAGGTCGGCGATGGCCGTCTCCAGCGCCTCCGGGATCAGCCCGTCCGCATCCATCGGTACGTGGACGACCTGCGCCTGGGCGGCCTGAAACACGCCGAGCGCACCGACGTACGTCGGTCCCTCGGCGAGCACCACGTCACCCGGGTCGAGGAAGAGCCGGGCCACCAGGTCCAGTGCCTGCTGCCCGCCCACGGTGACGACGACGTCCTCCGGGGAGGCCCCGCACGCGGCGTCGATCCCGGAGAGCGACATCACCTCGCAGATCCGCTCCCGCAGTTCGAGGGTGCCCTGACCGATGCCGTACTGAAGGGTGCTCACGCCGTGTTCGGAACCGAGCCGGCCGAGCATCTCGCCGACCGCGTCCAGCGGAAGGGCCGCGATGTACGGTGCGCCACCGGCGAGCGAGACGACCTCCGGACGACTGGCCACCGCGAACAGTGCTCGGATCTCGGAGGCGGTCATCCCGCGTACCCGCCGGGCGTACCGGTCGGTGTAGTCGTCGAGTGTCGTGCCGGTCATGACCTCACCTCGATCGCTGCTCGAGTGGCTCCCGCCCCGGGTACCCCGCACACCGCTGACCATGGCGGCGGGCACACCGATTGTCGATCCTAGTCCGCCTGGGTCGTGCTGCCGCCGTACCGCAGCAGATCGACCACATCGCGGACCGTCCTCGGCGTCCCCCGTCGTGGTGGGCATTCGCGCGTCCCCTCCCGTATGGTCGATCGGCGGCGTACGATCGCTCGTCGGGGGCAGGAAGGCGGCGCTGTCGTTCCATGCCGGTCTCACCACCGAGCCTATTGTGGGGATGCGCCATATGTCGCGACGTCTGGTCAGCCTGACCCTCGACACGTTGGAAGACCTCCCGCGCCCGTGCCGGCAGTGCGTCTACTGGGAGCTCGATCCGGTCTCCGCTGAGCGCGCCTGCGCCGCTGGCGATCCGGGCCTGGAGAAGGAGGCGTGGGTCTCCCAGACGCTGCTGGAGTGGGGCTCCTGCGGCAAGCTCGCGTACGTGGACGGCATGCCGGCCGGCTTCGTGATGTACGCCCCGCCCGCCTACGTGCCCCGTTCGATGGCGTTCCCGACCTCACCGGTCTCCGCGGACGCGGCACTGTTGATGACCGCCAACGTGGTCGCCGCGTTCTCGGGCGGCGGGCTGGGCCGGATGCTGGTGCAGGGTGTCGCCCGGGATCTCACCAAGCGTGGGATCAAGGCGATCGAGGCTTTCGGCGACGCCAAGTTCGGCGACGCGGACGACCCTGCCGGTGGTTGCGTGGCCCCGGTCGACTTCTTCCTCTCCGTGGGCTTCAAGACCGTACGTCCGCATCCGCGCTTCCCCCGGTTGCGTCTTGAGCTGCGTACGGCGTTGAGCTGGAAGTCCGACGTCGAGTACGCGCTGGAGAAGTTGCTCGGGTCGATGAGCCCCGAAACCCTGCTCCGCCCGGTCCGTCCCGCCCCGGCCACCCGCTCCACCAACGGCTGACGTCCGGCTGATCAGTCCACCACGGTGCCGGCGGTCACCACGGCACGCAGTTCGCTGACGTCGAGCGATCCGGTGGGGACGTCTCGTTCGATCGGGTAGTACATCCGCTGCACAGCGGCCACGATCGCCTCCACCACCCGGTCCCGGAATCGGGGGTCGACGAGGTGGGCGCGGTCCGTCGGAGAGGTGAGATAGCCGACCTCGACCCGGACGGCGGGCATCCGCGTCAGTCGCAGCAACTCCCACGTCTTGGCGTGGGTGCGGCAGTCCCGCAGCCCGGTGCGGGCGACGATCTCCCGCTGCACGAGCCCGGCCAGGCGCTCACCCGTCGCCGACGTCACCCCGTTGTCGGTGCCGTAGTGGTAGGTCGCCACGCCCTCCGCATCCGGGTTGGCGTGCCCGTCCAGGTGCAACGAGATGAACACGTCGGCGCCGAGCGAGTTGGCGAGCAGGGCCCGGTCGGTGTCCGGCAGGCAGCTGTCGGGCGACGGGCCTCGGGTGAGCTGCACCCGCACTCCGGAGGCGGCGAGACGTCCCTCCAATCGGCTGGCCAGGTCGTGCACCAGGTCCGCCTCGGTCCAGCGCAGTGAGCCGTCGGGCACCACCATCCCGGGGTCGGTGCCCCCGTGCCCCGGGTCGATGACGACAGTCTTGCCGACCAGCGCCGGTCCGGACTGGCGGATCGCGTCGGATTCGCGGAGCCACTGCGGGCGGCCACCGACCACCTTGCGGCCGATCCGGCGAAGCGCGTTCATCGTGTGCGGGCCGCAGGAGCCGTCGGGGGTGAGCCCGACCTCACGCTGGAACTGGGCCAGCGCCCGCGACGTCCGGACACCGTAGATGGCGTCCGCGCGGCCCGTGTCGTACCCCATCTCCAGCAGTCGCTCCTGGAGCGACCGGACGTCCTCGCCGGTGAGCGGTTCGGGAACCGCGTGGTAGAGGGTGCGGGCGCCGAGCCGCCAACGGGCGGCATCCAGGGCGCGCCAGGTTTCCGCGCCGACCCGGCCGTCCACGCTGAGCCCCCGCGACTGCTGGAACGCGCGGACCGCCCGCTCGGTGTCGAGGTCGAACTCGTCGGTGTGCGGGTCGGCGGCGGCCAGCAGGTCGAGGCCGGTCAGGATGGTACGGATCTCCGTGACCGCGGGTCCCCGGTCACCGGGTCGGATCGGACGCACGCACGACCCCCTCTGCACGACACTCGCTGGCCGGGCGGCCCAGGCTTGAGGCTATGCGCTCTCAGGCGGCGAGGTGGCTGGGGCCGGGAAATACGTCGACGGTACGGCCGGGAAGACACCGAACCCCGCACCCGACGAGCGGGTACGGGGTTCGGTTGATGTTTCTGCTGCTCAGAGGGCCGATTCGATGAGCCGGACCAGCTCGCCCTTCGGCTTGGCACCAGCGATCGACTGCACCGGCTGACCGTTCTTGAAGACGGTGAGGGTCGGCACCGACATCACCCGGTAGGCCCGGGCGGTCTCCGGGTTCTCGTCGATGTTGAGCTTGACGATGGTGACCTGGTCACCCATCTCCCGGGCGATCTCCTCGAGCAGTGGCGACACCTTGCGGCACGGCCCGCACCACTCCGCCCAGAAGTCCACAAGCACCGGCTTGTCGGCCTGCAGCACGTCAGCGACGAAGCTCTTGTCGGTGACCGCCTTGGTTGTTCCCACTATGCCCCTCCTCCGGGATGTGTTCCTTGTTTCAGCTGAGCGTCGCGATGAACCGCTCGGCGTCGAGCGCTGCGGCACAACCGGTGCCGGCTGCGGTGATCGCCTGACGGTAGGTGTGGTCGACCACGTCGCCTGCGGCGAAGACACCTGGCACGTTGGTACGGGTGCTCGGGGCGTGGACCTTCACGTAGCCCTCGTCGTCCAGCTCGACCTGGCCCTGGAACAGTTCGCTGCGAGGGTCGTGACCGATGGCGACGAAGACACCAGTCACGTCCATCACCTTGGTCTCGCCGGTGTGCACGTTACGGACGCGTACGCCGGTGACCTTGCCGTCCTCGCCGAGGATCTCCTCGACGGTGCTGTTCCACTCGACCTTGATCTTCTCGTTGCTCAGCGCCCGGTCGGCCATGATCTTGCTGGCCCGGAACGAGTCGCGGCGGTGGATGATGGTCACCGACTCCGCGAAGCGGGTGAGGAAGGTGGCCTCCTCCATCGCCGAGTCGCCGCCGCCAACAACCACGATCTGCTGGTTGCGGAAGAAGAAGCCGTCACAGGTGGCACACGCGGAGACGCCGTGGCCCAGGAATTCCTGCTCACCGGGCACGCCCAGCGGCCGCCAGGCCGAACCGGTGGAGAGAATGATGGATCGCGCCCGGTAGGCGGTCTCGCCAACCCAGACGGTGCTCACCGCGCCGGAGCCGGCGTCGCCGGTGTCCACCAGCTCGACCCGGGTCACGTCGTCGGTGAGGAACTCGGCGCCGAACCGCTCGGCCTGCTTGCGCATGTTGTCCATCAGCTCGGGGCCGAGGATGCCGTCGGCGAAGCCGGGGAAGTTCTCCACCTCGGTCGTGGTCATCAGCGCGCCACCGGACTGCACGCCCTCAATGATCAGCGGCTTCAGGTTGGCACGTGCGGCGTAGACCGCCGCTGTGTAGCCGGCCGGCCCGGAGCCGATGATGATCAGGTTGCGGACCTCGTCCACTGCCGTCTCCCGAGTTGTGTGTGTTCGGCGTCGGCGCGAGCACCGATGCTGATCCGAGTCGCCGACGCCTGGGTGGGGCCGGCAGCTGACTTCCAGAACGTCATCGTACGAACCGGGGATTCCCGAGCCGGGCATCCGGTGGGTCAGGTCACGTGGGGGGTCATCGTGCCATCGACCGTGGATTCACCCTACCCGCGCCGAATACCGGCTGTCCGAGCCGGACCCGGGCACGCCGCACTCCGGGCCGCTGACCCAGGCCCACCGGGCCCCGTTCGCGTCGGTGAAGTGGATGACCAGTGCCTGGTCGCCCTGGAACCGCGCGTAGTCGACCACCTCGACCACCAGAGGGGCCGATCCGTGTTCCGCCGCGACGCTGGTAAGGCAACTGGTCAGCGCGGCCTCGTCGGTGAGCCGGGCGAGCTGGTCCGACCCGTCGGGAGACGGACGGCGTCCGCCCTCGGCATCCACGTGCGGCTGCCCGCCCGGGGTGTTGCCGGTCGCCCGGCTGGCAGCCGGAGCATCCGGGCCGTGGGCGTCCCCGAGGGTCTGCGGGGTGTAGTTCGTACCACTGCGCAGTGCCGGGCCGGTGGTGCGGGCCGTCCCAGCCCCCGCGACGCCCTCCGGCGCGCTGGCCGGCTGGTTCATGGCGGTGCCGGCGGAGTCGTCCGACGCCCGCATCGAGAGCTGGTTGAGGCCCAGCGCGGCGGCGACGACGGCGATCGCGGCGGCGGCCACGGGTGCGCCACGGCGGGCCCAGCCGCGCCGTCGGCGGCCCGGACCGGTGGACGCCCAGCGCCCGGCGGGCGTCGGAGCGGACGGTCGGCGACCGACTCCACCCTGCGCCGGTACGACGAACGGCGTGGTTGTGTCGGTCTTCCCGGTCGAGGCTTCGTGAGTCGGCTCCGCGGCGGCGAGCGCGGCCAGGAGGCGGTCGGTGATCTCCGACGGCATCTCCGGGGACGGCTCGGCCCAGCGGCTCAGATCCGTCCGCACCTCGGCCACGGCGGGGGCCAACAGCCCGTACGCCTCGGCCCAGGACGGGTCGGTGGAGACCAGCAGGGCGACCTCGTCCTGCTGCGGGGTGCCGTCCAACGCCCCGCCGAGGTAGTCAGCGAGGAGGTCGGCGTCGACCTCCCGGAACCCCTCGGTCGTCACGTGTCCTCCTGGTTGGCGTCCCGCCGGTATCGACCTGACCCCGATCCGACGCCCTCCACCGGGCCTGGGTTCCCCGGCGTGACGCCGGGCACGCTTGTGCTCGGGCCGGTGGGGTCCGGTCGGTGCGAAGGCGTCGCCACGACGGCGGGGCGGAGATGCCCGAGCAGCACGGCCAGCCGGGCCCGGCCCCGGGCACACCGGCTCTTCACCGTCCCCTCGGCGACGCCGAGTATGCGTGCCACCTCGGCGACCGGATAACCCTGGACGTCGACGAGCACCAGCGCGGCGCGTTGCTCAAGGGGCAGTGCGGCGAGCGCCTCGCGGACCACGAGGGCGGTGTCGTGGTCCGCTGCCGGCGCCGCCGGTTCGAGCCCGCCGGTGCCCGATCCGCCGTCGGCCCGGTTGCCGTCCGGCAGTGGCACTGTGGGGTGCGCCTGCCGGCGTCGGATCCGGTCCAGGCAGGCGTTGACCACGATCCGGTGCAGCCAGGTGGTGACGGCGGAATCACCACGGAACCGGGCCGCCGCCCGATGCGCCGACAGCAGGGCGTCCTGGAGAGCGTCGGCTGCCTCCTCGCGGTCGCCGAGCGTCCGCAGGGCCACCGCCCACAGCCGGTCCCGGTGCCGGCGGAACAATTCGGCGAAGGCGTCCCGGTCTCCGGCGACGTGCGCGCGCAGCAGCTCCAGGTCACTCGCGGCCGCGCGCCCGTCCATCACCACGTCCAGTGCGTGCGATGCCCGGATCGTGGCGCGCGGCTCACGACCCTTGGACCGTAATCTCCTGCACCCCCAGCTTGAACCCACCCTCGACCGGAGCCAATTCGGTGATCCAGAACAGCAGGTACTGGTATTTCTTGTCGGCGTCGAAGCCGTTGAAGGTCATTGTGGTGCCGTCGTGGTCCTCGAACGGCTGGCCGATGGCGGTCTTGTAGCTCGCGACCAACTGCTTGTCACCGCTGGAGCTGGACGGCCAGGTCGTCGTGCCGGCGAGCAGTTGAGCGGACGCGTTGGTGGCCGACAACACTGCCTGCACCGACTTGACGGTGTGCGGCTCGCCGAGGTCGATCCAGACGCCCATGCCCTTCTTCAGGTTGCCAAAGTTGGGCTTGTTGACGTACGTCTCCGTCTCCCAGCCCTTGTCCTCGTCACCGTCGATGACCTTCTCGGCGTCCTTGACCTCGCTGCGGTCCTTGCTGTCCGGGTCGATGATCCGGACGTTCTTCACTGTCAGCTTGCGCGTCGCCGCGGCGGCCGGGGTGGCGTCGCCGGCCGGGGCACTGGAGGTCGGCGCGGCGACCGGGTTGGACTGCGGGTCCTCGTCGTCGCCGCCCAACGCGATGATCCCGATCAGCAGACCGACCAGGGCGACGGCCAGCAGACCAGCGATGCCGACGGCGACCTTGCGACCCCCGGCCGCGGCCAGCGGCGACGGCTCTTCCCCGGTCTCGGCGGCGAACCGCAGCGGCCCGCTGTTGTCGAGGTAGTGCTCATCCTCGGCAGGCACGTCCAGTCGCGCCAGCTCCGCGGCGAGCACGTCGGAGGACGGCGGCGCGATTTCGGCGTCGAGCAGGTCCATGGTCAGGTCGTCCAGGTACGCCGGAACGCCCGCCCGGACCTGGCGCGGTGCGGCGATGGCACCCCCGGCGTCCCGAACAGCGTCCGGGATGGCGGCGCGGCCGTGGCCGGCGGTGGCACCATGCAGTGGCGCCTCGGTGTGCGGCCAGGAGCCGGTCAGCGCGAAGTAGAGGACCCCGCCGACCGCCCGGATGTCGTTCTCCTGGCTGTCGGCGCCATCGGTGCGGGCGTCGGCCAGGACCACCCGACCCTCATCGCTGATCATGACGGTGCCGGGGTGGACGTTGCCGTGCACCATGCCGGTGGCGTGCACCGCGGCGAGCGCGCTCGCGACGGCGTTGCCGATCGCGGTGGCCCGAGCCGGGTCCAGGGGGCCGTCGGTCGCCAGGTCCCGCAGGGACTGCCCGTCGACCCACTCGCGCACCACGTACGCCCGGTCGGCCTCGTCGATCGCGTCGTAGACGCCGACCAGGTTGGGGTGGATGACCCGGCTGGCCGCGACGGCGGCCTGAAGCATCTCGGTGGCGGAGTCGCCACCCGGGTAACGCAGCACGACGGCAACGGGACGGCGCAGGATGACATCGACCCCGCGCCAGACCAGCCGACCCGCGCTGTCGTTGTTGATGTGCTCAACCAGTTCGTACCGCTCGGCGAGGACTTCACCGGCCGTGGGAGCACCGAAGGTCATGACCGGAGGAGCGCTTTCGTCTGCCTCCTGACCCTCGCCGACCTGGGTCACCCGTCCTCCCTCGGTGATCGTGTCGATCGATGAACCCGAACTGCTGGGCATGTGGCTTCCCGCTCTGCCGTTGAAGGAACCGGCCGACCGGTGTCGACGCCCAGCGTCGGCCCCTGCCGTACCCGTCGAGAGCGACCTTACCCGGGTTGCCCGTCTCTCCGACATGTCATCTTCCCGCCGTACCTGGCGGGGTTCTGGCTGTCGAAGAACTCGTCCGGTTACGACCGTTGTCAGCCACGTTGCTGGCACATGTACTAGCTAATCTACGGCTTCACCGCAAGTGACCGACGCCGGGGCTGGGCTGGCGTGGCGCTCGCGTCGCCCCGTACGTTCCCACCGATCGGGTCGCCACCCTCAGCCGTACGGTTGGTTATCCACAGGCCGAAGCGGCGGTTGACCGGCGAATCGCGGAGTTATCCACAGGCGCATCCCCAGCCTGGTGATCCGTAGTCACATTCCGTATGAGTGCCAACTTGTTGTAATCGGATGCGGACTTTCAGCGACCGAGGCGGCGGCGAACCATACCGACCACCTCGGTGATCTCCCCGATCCGCAGCAGCATGGCCAGACCCAGATAGGTCCCGCCGATCACCACGCCGCCGACCACGAGCTGCACAACGGCCTGAATCCAACTCGGCCGGTCGCCGCCGGGCAGAAGACTCACCACGAGGAGGCCGACCAGGGCGGCGCCCAGCGCGGCGACCGCGACTCGGCCGAGCGTGCGCAGGATGGCACCCATTCCGATCCGGCCCACTCGGGGCCGCAGCAGCCACGCGGAGGCGAAGGCGGCCGCCAGGTAGGACACAGCGTTGCCGATCATCATCCCGGCCGCGGCGAAGTGGGCGGCGAAGGCCACGTAGAGCACCACCTGAACGCCGATCCGCAGGGCGACCACCGGAATGTTGATCAGCGCCGGGGTGCGGGTGTCCGGCAGGGCGTAGAAGGCGAAGGTGAAGAGCTGGCTGATCGCGAAGGGCACCAACGCCAGTGCCGCCAGGAGCAGCACCAGCGAGGTGTCCGCCGCGTTCTCGTCGGTGAACGCGCCGTAGCGGAACAACGTCACGGCCAGCGGAGTCGCCAGTACCGCGTAGCAGACCGCGATCGGGGCGAGCACCGCCGAGACGGTGCGAGTACCCCGGGACAGATCGGCGGCGACGTCGGAGTACCGGCCGTCGGCGGCGGCCGCGCTCATCCGGGGCATCAGCGCGGTGATGATCGATACGGCGATGATGCCGTGCGCCATCATCAGCAGCAGGAACACGTTGTTGTAGATCAGCGGGCCGGCGGCGTTCTCCTTGCCTGCCCGGTTCAGCAGGTTGAACAGCACGATCAGGCCGACCTGGCTCACCGCGACGTAGCAGAACATCCAGCCGCCGAGACGCCCCAGCTCCCGTAGGCCGAGGGTGCGGAAATCGAACCGGAACTTCCACCGGAAGCCCACCTTGCGCAACGCCGGCAGCAGCCCGGCGGCCTGAATCGCGACGCCGAGCAGGGTGCCGCCACCGATCAGCAGGATCCGTCCGGGGGTCATCTCCTCCGGCTTGACGATCTCCGCGCCGAAGATCGCGATGTACAACCCGGCGGTGGCGATCACCACGATGTTGTTGAGGATCGGCGCCCACATCGGTGCGGCGAAGTGCCCCCGGGTGTTGAGCACCGCGCTGATCAGCGCACTGAGACCGGTGAAGAAGATCATCGGCAGCATCAGGTACGACAGAGCCTTGACCAGACTCCGGAAGCCTTCCCCGGTGTCGTCACCGGCGTAGAGCTTGGTCAACAGTCCCGCCGACAGCACCGCGAGGAGCGCCGCGCCGGCAAGGGTCAGCACCGCGAGGGTCAGCAACCGCTGGGCGTACGCCTGCCCGCCGTCGGTGTCGACCCTGCGCCGACGGACCAACACCGGGATCAGCACGCTGGTGAGGATGCCGCCGAGTAGGAACTCGTAGACCATCCCCGGGAGGATCTGCGCCGTGGTGTACGCGTCACCCACCAGCGCCCCACCCAGCGCGGCGGTCAACGCCAACGTGCGCAGGAAGCCGGTACCCCGGCTGACCAGGCTGCCGATCGCCATCACCGCGCTGTTGGCCGCCGCGCTGGCCTCGCCCACCTGCTCCTGCGGCGGCGCGGTCGACTCCATGGCCGGCTGGTTCAGCGGCTCGGCGGAGATGAAGGTGGCGCCATCCCCGGGACGGACACCGGGATCGCCGTCATTCGCGGCGTTGGCGCTGCGGTAGAGCCCGCCGCTCATCTCCAGCCTCCCAGGGGTACGTCGAGTCGGACACCGACCCGCACGCCACAGACCATAGTCAACCCCCACCCGTTACCCGCGCCCGGCGGATCGGATCACACCCCGGCCCGATAAGCTGGCGATCCCATGTCCGACGCCTCCGCTCCTCACGCCGCCGACCGCCGCGAACTCACCGCCGCGCAGCGCAACGCCGTCGCCGAACTGCTCCGGGTGTCCCCGGTCGCCGACGAGTTGGGCCGCCGCTTCGTCCGCGCCGGTCACGAGTTGCACCTGGTGGGTGGTTCGGTACGGGATGCCCTGCTCGGTCGACTCGGGGACGACCTCGACTTCTGCACCGACGCGCACCCCGACGAGACCCTGCGGATCATCAAGGGCTGGGCCGAGTCGATCTGGGAGACCGGTCGGGAGTTCGGCACCATCGGCGCCCAGCGAGACGGCCTCCGACTGGAGATCACCACCTTCCGCGCGGAGTCGTACGACCAGGTCAGCCGCAACCCGGTGGTCGTGTACGGCACCAGCCTCGACGAGGACCTGAAGCGGCGCGACTTCACGATCAACGCGATGGCGGTCAGCCTGCCGGACCACCGGTTCACCGACCCGCACGGTGGGCTGGAGGATCTCTCGGCGAAGGTGATCCGTACCCCGAGCACGCCTGGTGAGTCGTTCGGCGACGACCCGCTGCGGATGCTGCGGGCCGCCCGGTTCGCCGCCCAGCTGCGTTTCGCCGTGCACCCGGATGTGCACCGGGCGATGACCGAGATGGCCGCCGACCTGGACCGGATCACCGCCGAGCGGATCCGTGACGAGTTCACCAAGCTGCTCTGCGGCGCGGACCCGATCACCGGGCTGCGGCTGCTGGTCGACACCGGGCTGGCCGAGCGGTTCCTGCCGGAGCTGACCGGGCTGAAGCTGGAGATTGACGAGCACGCCCAGCACAAGGACGTCTACGAGCACACGTTGACGGTCGTCGAGAACGCGGTCTCCTACGAGGAGGAGGGCTGCGACTTCATCCTGCGGATGGCCGCCCTCCTGCACGACGTGGGCAAGCCGGCGACGAAGGCGGTCGGGTCCGACGGCCGGGTCAGCTTCCACCACCACGAGGTGGTCGGCGCCCGGCTGACCAAGGCCCGGATGAAGGCGATGCGCTACCCCAAGGACGTCACCGCGCAGGTGACCGCGCTGGTCGCGCTGCACCTGCGCTTCTACGGGTACGGGCGGGGCGAGTGGACCGACTCGGCGGTGCGCCGCTACGTCGCCGACGCCGGTGATCTGCTGCCCCGACTGCACAAGCTGACCCGCTCTGACTGCACGACCCGCAACCGGCGCAAGGCCGCCCAGCTCGCGGCGGACTACGACGCGCTGGAGGATCGGATCGCGCGGATCGCGGCCGAGGAGGACCTGGCGCGGGTTCGACCCGACCTGGACGGCAACGCGATCATGGAACTGCTCGGCGTACCGCCGGGGCCGGTGGTCGGGCGGGCCTGGAAGCACCTCAAGGAGCAACGTCTCGAGCAGGGGCCGCTGGACCGCGACGCCGCCGAGGCGGAGCTGCTGCGCTGGGCCCGCGCCGAGGGCATCCTCGGCTGACGCGCTCCACTTCGATGCTGGTCAGGTAGCGCGATCCGCGGTGAGGTGGCGGGAACCGTCACTTCAGGACGTCGCCGACAGCGACGCGCAGCTGTCCGGTCGACGACGAAACGCGAGCGGATCGACCGAATGGCTGAGGTGTAGCGCTTTCATCGTCGTCCATGATGACTGGGCGTCCGTCGGCTACCGGTGCATCGACACCGCCGCCGACCCCACCGCCCGTCCGCCGTCCGGACTGGACGGGCGACGATCAAACGGGGAGATCACCTAGTGAAACGCCGTGGCGTAATACGCCGCTCGGCGGTGGCGAGCGTTGCTCTCGCCTCCGCAACCATCATCGTCACCGCTGCGACCGGTGGGGCCGCCATGGCCGAACCGACCGCTCCGCTGGCGCCAAAGCCCGCCAGCAAGTTGACCGCCCCCAAGGCGGACGGCCGGTTGGCCAAAGCCAAGGCCGCCGAGGTCGTTCCGAATCGCTACATCGTGGTCCTCAAGGACAAGAAGACCACGCCCGCCAAGATCAAGGCCGCCGCTTCGGCTCTGGCCAAGGAGAACGGCGGCAGCGTCCGCCGGCTGTACAGCAGCGCCGTCAACGGCTACTCCGCCGCGATGACCGCGAAGCAGGCAGGCCGGCTGGCCGCCGACCCGGATGTCGCATCCGTGGAGCCGGTGGTTCGCGTCCACGCGAGCGGAACGCAGAGCTCGCCTCCCTCCTGGGGCCTGGACCGGATCGATCAGGTTTCGCCCAAGCCGAATGGCAGTTACACCTACCCCAACACCGGTGCCGGGGTGAAGGCGTACATCGTCGACACTGGCATCGACATCAGCCACAGCGATTTCGGTGGCCGCGCCTCCAACGGTTACGACGCGATCGAGCGGGACAATGTGGCGCAGGACTGCCACGGTCACGGCACGCACGTGGCGGGCACCGTCGGCGGCACGAAGTACGGCGTGGCCAAGGACGTGAGCCTGGTCGCCGTCCGGGTCCTCGACTGCGATGGTGCTGGCACCACCGAGGAAGTCGTGGCCGGGATCGACTGGGTGACCGCCAACGCGCAGAAGCCTGCCGTGGTCAACATGAGCCTCGGCGGGCCGGAGAACCCGGACTACCCGGCGATCTCCATGGCGGTCAGCAACTCCATCGCCACCGGTCTCACCTACGCGGTGGCCGCCGGCAACGAAGCGGACGATGCCTGCTCGTACACCCCGGCCGGGGTATCGGCGGCGATCACTGTCGGAGCCACCGACAGGTTCGACCGTCGCGCCTCGACCGAGTACTTCGATTCGAACTACGGTCCGTGTGTCGACGTCTGGGCTCCGGGCGTGGACATCGTCTCCGCGGCGAGCGGAACCACCAACGGGTCGGTGGCCTTCAGCGGGACCTCGATGGCCTCGCCGCACGTGGCCGGCGCCGCTGCGCTGCTGCTTCAGTCGAACCCGACGTGGTCACCGAACCAGGTGCGCAACACGATCGTGACCCGAGGGCTCGCTGGCGCTGTGTTGAACCCGCAGGGCGGAGTGGACCGTCTGCTCAACGTCGCGGCGGCCCTGTCTCCCGCGCGCACCGCGCACGGTCTGCTGGCGCGTTCCAACGGCTATTTCGTCTCGGCTGACGGTGCGGGCAGCAAGCCTCTGGCCGCTGTCGGCCCGGTGCTGGGCGGCTGGGAGAAGCTCGACATCGTCGACCTCGGCAGCGGCCTGGTCGCACTTCGGGCGAACGTCAACGGTAAGTACGTCAGCGCCAACGGTGCCGGCAGCAAGCCACTGATCGCCGCTGCCGCGTCGGTGAGCACCTGGGAGAGATTCCAGCTTGTTCACCAGACCGACGGCACCGTGAGCCTGAGGGCCACTGTCAACAACAAGTACGTCAGTGCCCCCAGCAACGGTGGTCCGCTGATTGCCAGCGCGACGAACGCCAGCACCTGGGAGAAGTTCGACCTCGAGACGAACCTGCTCGTCAGCTTCAAGTCCTCCGCCAGCGGCAAGTTCGTCTCCGCTGACGGTGCCGGAAGCAAGCCGCTGATCCCGGTGGCCACGAAGGTCAGCACCTGGGAGAAGTTCGAGCTGTACGACCTGGACTACTACGGCTACTTCGGCCTGCGTTCGCTGGCCAACGGCAAGTTCGTCTCGGCGACCTCCGCCGGATCGAAGCCGATGGTTGCCTCGGCCGCCGGAATCAATGCCTGGGAGGCCTTCACCTTCTGGCACCGGGGTGTCGGGGCCACGGACGGGTCGGGCTGGATCTACGCGAACGTCGACGGGCAGGCGGTCAGCGCCGGCAGCGCCGGCACCAGCCAGCTGATCCCGAACAAGGACTTCGACTTCTGGAGCCCGGACTTCGGCCTTTCGGCGGGCGAGCGCTTCGTCATGAACCACGCCTGAACCAACCACGGAATCACCACCGGCGCCCGCCGGCACCCCTCCCTCGGGAGGCGGTGCCGGCGGGCGCCGGCCGTTGGTGGGTGATCCGTGCCGGCCAGAGCCCTGACTCTCGCCGGTTGTGCGCGCTCAGCGCGAGACGGTGCTGCCGTCCACAGTGCCGCCCCCGGTGACCGGCGCGGTGGCGTCGCTCCGTCCAGCACCGAGCCGTGCCAGCAGTCCGGGCAGGTCGATCCCGGTGAGATCGCTGCCGAGCTGGAGGCCCTGGGCCACGTTGCCGGCCACCGACCTGGTGAGCGACGACGCGCCGTCGGTGGAAATCACGGTCATCTTGTCGATCGCCCCGATCGGCGCGCTGGCCGCCTCGACGACCTGCGGCAGCACCTTGACCAGCAGGTCGAGCACGGCCGCCTCTCCGTACGCGGCGAACGCCTCGGCCTTGCGCGCCATCGCGTCGGCCTCTGCCTCACCCTTGGCGAGGATGGCCGCGGCCTCGGCCTGGCCCTCCCGCTCCACCGCCTCGGCGATGGCGGAGCGTCGCCGCTGCTCGGCCTCACCCTCCTTGGCACCCTCGATGGCGTTGGCCTCGGCGAGCGCGGCCCGTCGGGCCCGCTCACCCTCACCGGTGAGGCGGGCCTGCTCGGCGGAGGCCTGCGCTGCGGCGATGACGGACTGGCGCTGCGCGTCGGCGTGCAGCACCGCCGCGTTGCGGGACGCCTCGGCCTCCTGCTCCACCTTGTACCGGGCCGCGTCGGCCGGCTTGCGAACCTCGGTGTCGAGTTGGCGCTGCTTGAGTTCGGCGTTGCGCTCGGCCACCTTCTGCTGCTCGGAAAGGATCGCCTGGTCCCGCTCGGCCTGGGCGAGCGGTCCGGCCGCCGCGGACTTCGCCTTAGCCGCGTCGATCTCGGCCTGGATGCCGGCCTGCTTGAGGGCCAGGTTCCGGTTCGCCTCGGCGATGGCCTCCTCGGCGAGCAGGCGCTCCTGCTCGGCCTGCTGCCGGGCCCGCGCCTCGGCGATCGCCGCGTCCTTGAGCACCCGGGCGGCCTCAGGCCGACCCAGGTCCTGCAGGTAGGAGCCCTCGGCGAGGATGTCCTGGAGCTGGAAGGTGTCCAACACCAGACCCTGGTTGGTCATCGAGTGTTCGGCCTCCTCGGCCACGGCGCTGGCGAACGCCGCCCGGTCCCGGATGACCTCCTCGACGGTGAGCCGCCCGACGATCGAGCGCAGCGCGCCGGCCAGCACCTCCCGGGTGAAGTTGTCGATCTCGTCCTGCTGGTGCAGGAACCGCTGGGCGGCGGCCCGGATCGCGTCCTCGGTCCCGCCGACCTTGACGATCGCCACGCCGTGCAGGTCGGCGCGGATGCCCTGCTTGCTCACCGCGCCCCGGATGCCGACGTCGATCCGCCGGCTGGACAGGTCGAGCGACTGGAGCTTCTGCACCACCGGCAGCACGAACACCGAAGCGCCCAGCACGACCTTCTGACCGGAGGTGTCGGTGGACCGCCCGCCGTCGGCGGTGTGCGTGGTGCGGCCCTTGCGACCGGTGACGATGAACGCCTCGTTCGGGCCGGCCACCTTGATCCTGGAGAGCACGAAGAACACCAGGATGAGCACGAGGAGGACCGCGCCACCGATGGCGATGAGTAGGGCCATATAAATAGTCCCGTCTGTGAGGGGGAGATCAGTAGGTCTCTACGTGCACGCTGGTCTCGCTGAGCGCCTGCACGACGAAGATCTGGGCGCCGATCGGGATCGGCTGGTCCGCGCGGGCGCTGAGCTTGACCGGTTGGCCGGCGAGGCGAATGCGGACCTCGCCGTACCCGTTGGCTGGCACCGGGGTGACGACCAGGCCGAGCGCGCCGACCAGGTCGTCGCGGGTGGGGGTGGGGTCGGTGCGCATGTTCCGCGCCGCCCGACTCAGCCGGGACGCCAACCAGCCGGTGGGCACGGCTGCGAGCACGCCGCCGGCCACCGCCCCGACGACCATGCCAGGTGTACGGGCACCGAGCAGCTCGTTGACGATGGCCGCGCCGAACCCGAAAGCCCCGGCGAAGCCGGCGACCGTCTCGACCGAGATCGGCCCGTCCACGTCGGCGTGCCCGAAGTGGAGCAGCTCGGTGCCGAGCAGCGCGAGCGCGAGCACGCCGATGCCCGCCCCGCCGATGATCAGAAAGATGAGCGTCCCCGTTGCCACGACCTTGACGGTATCGACGCCGCGCAACGCCGAACGGCCTGACAGGACGCGAAGATGATCTACCGCTGCGGGTCGGGAGTCGCGCTCTACCCGACGCCGGAGGCCGGGCCGGCGAGATGGTCCGCGTCGGGGAGAATAGGTGGATGCGCTGGGCCGTGCTCGACTCACCGATCGGTGAGTTCTCCGTGGCCACCGACGGCACGAGCGTCTGTGGTGCCCATTTCGGCCGGCTCGAGGCGGCCACCGACGAGCCCGACGACGCGCTGTCCCGGCAGGCCGTCGACGAGCTGCGGGCGTACTTCACCGGTGAGCTGACCACGTTCACCGTTCCGGTGTCGGTGCCGCGCGGTTCCGACTTCGAGCGCGCCGTGTGGCGGGAGATGACGCGGATCCCGTACGGGGAGACGCTCACGTACGGCGCGGTGGCGCGGCTGGTCGGCGATGCGGGGGCGGCGCGGGCGGTGGGAGTGGCCTGCAACCGCAACCCGGTCCCGGTGCTCGTGCCGTGTCATCGGATCGTCGGGGCGGGCGGCAAGCTGGTCGGCTTCGGCGGTGGCCTGCCTCGCAAGGTCAAGCTGCTGGAGTTGGAGGCCGCCGTCGCGCTGCGACACGCGTGGTCCTGACCTTCGACCGATCCCGTCACGCCTGGCCGCCGCGCCGGAGAGGAACACGTGACGATCGCTACACATTTCGACCCTTTGTCTCCGTACCTCGGTCTCTGCATGTGCGTTGGTCGAAACGCGAACGTGCTGGCTGCGGAGATGGAGGCAAGAGATGGTGTCGAGTCTGGTTGACGTACCCCCGGAAGAGTTATACAAAAACGGTATGGCCTTCACTCTGACGCTCAAGCCCGAGGTCGAGCAGCGCCTTCGGGAGCTGGCCGAGGCGGAACACCGTTCGATGCACAAGACCGTCGAGGTGGCGATCCAGGAATACCTCGAGCGTCAGGAGCGCAACGAGTGGACCCGCCAGGCCGCCCGGCGGGTCCTGGAGGAAGACGCCGAGTTCTTCGAGATGTTGGGTGACCGGTGAATCAACCGTGGCCCGAGCCGGAAGACCTGTTGATCCTCTTGTCCGAGCACACGGGCCAGCACAGCCGGGTCAGGGACGGCGGCATCCTCGTCGCAGCGGCGGCCCGCCCACACGCCCGGATGCTGGGTCGGGCCGTCTACCCGACCGTGCTGGAGAGGGCGGCGGCGTTGATGCACGGATTGATGATCTGGCGGCCGCTCGACATGTGGAACGCCGGCCTCGCCTGGGCAGCGATGCGGATCTTCCTGGTCCGTTGCGGGGTGGTGCTACACATGCCGGCCAAGGAGCGGATGGCACTCACCGACGCGTTGGCCAGCGGTGAGATCGATTCCGTCGACGAGCTGGCGCTGCGGCTGTCGCCGTACCTGGAGATGTCGAGCTGAACGCGGCGAAGGGCCGGGTCCGCACGGACCCGGCCCTTCCACGTGCTTGATGAATCAGCGCGTCAGCGCGTGACCTCACCGGCGATGAACTCCTCGACGGCCTGGTGGGCGTCGTGGTCGGCGTACTGCACCGGCGGGGACTTCATGAAGTACGACGAGGCCGACAGGATCGGGCCGCCGATCTTCCGGTCCAGGGCGATCTTCGCGGCCCGGACCGCGTCGATGATGACGCCGGCCGAGTTCGGAGAGTCCCACACCTCGAGCTTGAGCTCGGCGTTGAGCGGGGTGTCACCGAACGAGCGGCCCTCCAGGCGGATGTACGCCCACTTGCGGTCGTCCAGCCACGGCACGTGGTCCGACGGGCCGATGTGCACGTCGCTCTTGCTCATCTCGTGCGGGATCTGCGAGGTGACCGACTGGGTCTTCGAGATCTTCTTCGAGACCAGGCGCTTGCGCTCCAGCATGTTCATGAAGTCCATGTTGCCGCCGAAGTTGAGCTGGTACGTGCGCAGCAGCTCGACGCCGCGGTCCTCGAAGAGCTTCGCGAGGGCACGGTGCACGATGGTGGCGCCGACCTGGCTCTTGATGTCGTCACCGACGATCGGCAGGCCCGCGTCCTCGAACTTCTTGGCCCACTCGGGGTCGGAGGCGATGAAGACCGGCAGGGCGTTGACGAACGCGCAGCCGGCGTCGATCGCGGCCTGGGCGTAGAACTTGGCGGCCTGCTCGGAGCCGACCGGCAGGTAGCAGACGACGACGTCGACCTGTGCGTCGCGCAGCGCCTGCGCCACGTCGACGGGGGTGGCGTCCGACTCCTCGACGATCTCGCGGTAGTACTGGCCCAGACCGTCGAAGGTCGGACCGCGCTGCACGCTGACGCCGGTCGGCGGCACGTCGCAGAGCTTGATGGTGTTGTTCTCGCTGGCGACGATCGCCTCCGCGAGGTCCATGCCCACCTTCTTGGCGTCCACGTCGAATGCCGCGACGAACTCCACGGCGTTGACGTGATAATCGCCGAAGGCGACGTGCATGAGACCCGGGACGCGGTCGTTCGGGTTGGCGTTCCGGTAGTACTCGACGCCCTGAACCAGGGACGAGGCGCAGTTACCCACACCGACGATGGCGACGCGGACGGAGCCCATAGCGTCTGCCTCCTTCTTTTCTGTCACGGCCGCTCATTCCTGGTCTCTCCAGGCGGAGGCGGGCTGTTGTCTTCTCGTCGGCCGCCGGCTGTCCCTATGTTCGGGACCGTCGGGGCTCGGCCGGAGCGCTCGTTGGCGATGAGCTCCTCCAGCCAGCGGACCTCGCGCTCACAGGCATCAAGGCCGTGGCGCTGCAGTTCCAGCGTGTAAGCGTCGAGGCGCTCGGCTGCCCGGCCCAGCACGTCACGAAGCCCTTCGCGACGCTCCTCGATCTTGCGGCGGCGACCCTCCAGAATGCGCAGTCGGGTCGCCTGGTCGGTCCGGGCGAAGAACGCGAAGTGCACTCCGAAGCCCGTGTCGTCGTACGTCTCGGGTCCGGCCTGTGCGATCAGCTGGGCGAAGCGTTCCTTGCCTTCCGCGGTGATTTTGTAGACCACCCGACCTCGTCGGCTGGTCAGCGCGGGAACCTCCTCGGCAGTGGCGGGTGTCTCAGCAGCTTCGGTGATCCATCCCGCCGCTTGAAGCCTGCGTAGCGTGGGATAGAGCGAGCCGTAGCTGATCGCCGCCCGGATCGCGCCGAGTTTGGCGGTCAGCTCCTTGCGCAGCTCATAGCCGTGCATCGGAGACTCCTGCAGGAGGCCGAGGATGGCGAACTCAAGCACTGGCCACCCTCTCTTTACCCTCCGGCGTGGAGTGGTAACCGCCGCGATGTATCGGACCGATACATCGCACGTTAGCGGGTCGCGTGGGCCAGGGCAAACCCCCGTTCCGAGATGTCGTCGTCACGGATTGTGAGCGTGGTCGCCTGCTCGGTTCGGACCGCGTACCCTTCTCCGCATGCGTACGCAGCGCCAGGTCGTCGACTACTCGCTTCAGAAGCGAGCAGTGCTGCGTGAGCTCCTGGCCGGCCGGGTCGGCACGTACGACGTCTGCGACGCGTCGCCGTACCTGAAGAACGCCGCTCGGTTCCACGGAGAGCCGACGGACCGGCGCTGCCCGATCTGCCGCAGCGAAAACCTGACGCTGGTCCACTACATTTACGGTGACGAACTCAAGCAGTCCGCCGGCCAGGCTCGGACACTTGCCGAGTTGCCCGTGCTGGCGATGACGCTGCGTGAGTTCCAGGTCTTCGTCGTGGAGGTGTGCCTCGGTTGTGACTGGAACCATCTCGTCGAGCAGTACCTGCTCGGCCGGGACGGTCTGACCGGCGACAGCGACGGCACGAGCGAGCAGGACGCGGCGGGCGCCGAAGGCGCCGGTCGGCGGAGGCGAGAGGCGCAACGGTGACATCAGCTGGTTGGACCGGCCCCGGAGTGGCAGACGAAACCCGGGACGGCCGACCGCTTGTTCGCCCGATTGGCCCGATTGATACGGCAATGACCCCGGTCGGTCGGCACCCCCGTGCCGGCGTCCCGGGTGAAGCAACTCACGGCAACCCGGTGGCGGCGCAGCCGCGCCCCACCGCGACCGGCAGGGTGTGAGGAATGAACTCGTACGGTGATCCCAGTTCTGCGCGCGGGCGGGCCCAGTACTCGGGGCCGGACGGTGACCCCGGACCGGGCGCGGACGACGCGTACCGCCGGCCCGGCGGTGACTCCGGCGCGGCAACCCCGGGCCGCGCCTCGGTGACGCCCCGGGCTGCCGGTGGCCGCGCCACGGTCGGTGGCTCCGCCTCGGTGCCGCCGCGTGGCAGCGCGGCCGCCGGGTCCGCGTCGGTGGGTTCGGCAGCGACCGGCCGGGCCGGTCGGGCCTCGGTGCCGGTGTCGCCGGCACCTGGTGCGGCAGCTGGCCGCGCCGGCGCCGGTCGGGCCTCGGTGCCCGTCTCCCCGGCGCCGGGCGCGCCCGCAGGTAGGGCTGCGGTCGGTGCCGCCTCCGTCGGTGCGGCCTCGGTCGGCACCGCCTCGGCGGGCCGGGCCAGCGTCGGGTCCGCGTCGGTCGGTGGTCGTGCGGCGGTCGCGCGGGCGAGCGTCTCACCGGTCTCCGGTGGGCCGGGCGGCCCTGGGGGTCCCGGTGGGCCGGGCGGCCCTGGTGGTCCCGGTCGGGGCGGCCGTGGTCCGGGCGACCCGGGCGCCGCAGCGCGGGCGAAGAAGCGCAAGCGGATGAACCTGCTGATCGCCGGGTTCGCCGTCTTCGTCATGCTCGCCGGCATCGGCGTGGTCGGGTTCACCTACTACTCGACGAACGTGGTGCTTCCGGACGAGATCACTCCGCCGCAGGCGACCACCCTGTACGCCTTCGACAACAAGACGATCATCGCGAAGGTGGGCGATCAGAACCGGACCCTGGTCACCATCGACCAGATTCCGGACCACGTGCAGAAGGCGGTGGCCGCAGCCGAGGACCGGAACTTCTACCGGCACTCGGGTGTGGACTACAAGGGCATCGCCCGGGCCGGCTGGAACAACCTCTCCGGCGGCGACAAGCAGGGTGCCTCCACCATCACCCAGCAGTACGCGCGCAACGCCTACGACAACCTGAAGGACGACACGTACGCCCGGAAGGTGAAGGAGGCGATCTTCGCCTCCAAGCTCAACGACGAGTACACGAAGCCGCAGATCATGCAGCACTACCTCAACGTGATCTACTTCGGCCGGGGCGCCTACGGCATCGAGGCCGCAGCGCAGACCTACTTCGGCAAGTCGGTGAGCAAGCTCAACCCGGCCGAGGGTGCCGTCCTCGCGGCTCTGATCAAGCAGCCAGAACCCAGCTCCACCCACCAGGGGTACGACCCGGCCATCAACCCGACCGCCGCACAGGATCGCTGGAACTACGTGATCGACGGCATGGTCAAGGAGGGCTGGCTGGGTGTACCCGGCATGGAGCCGCGTCCTGCTGAGTACCCGCTGAAGGCCATCAAGTCCCCGAAGAAGGGCGGCATCGGCGTCGACTTCGGCGTCGACACGCCATACGGCAACGTCATCAACTACGTCCGGCAGGAAATGCGGGACAGGGGTATCTGTGTCGAGAAGGACACGGAGGTGACAGCTACCAAGCCGTCGTGCTCCCAGGCGCTGATGTCTGGCGGTTACCGGATTCGCACCACAATGGACACGAAGATGCAGGCGGCGGCGGTCGAGACCGCCCAGCGCAAGTCCAAGGGCTCCGAGTTGGCCGGTCAGCCCTCCAACATCATGGCCGCGGTGGTGTCGATCGATCCCACGAACGGTCGGGTGGTCGCGTACTACGGCGGTGACAACGGCACCGGCACCGACTACGCCGGTAAGAACACCGACTCCACCGGGGCGATCAGCGGCGGTCACTCGCCAGGTTCAAGCTTCAAGATCTACACCTTGGCGGCCGCGCTCAAGGAGAAGAAGGCGCTCGAGTCTCGCTGGAAGGGCAAGGCCTTCAAGCCGGAGGGCACCTTCAAGGTCAGCAACGCCGGCACCGACAACCCCAGCTGCGGCAACTCCTGCACGCTGCGGGTGTCCACGCTCAAGTCCCTGAACGTGCCGTTCTACTACGTCACCGAGGAGATCGGTGCCGACAAGGTCATCGACATGGCCAAGCAGGCCGGCGTCACCACCATGTGGCGCACTGACACCAACCCGGCCAAGGCCTACGACCTGACGAAGACCGACGCGAAGGACATCACGCCGGAGCCGTTCTTCAACGTCGTCGGCTACGGCCAGTATCCGATCACGGTGCTGGACCACGCCAACGGCGTTGCGACCTTCGCCAACGGGGGCGTCTACAACAAGGCGCACTTCCTCTACTCGGTGGAGAAGCAGAACCCGAACACCGGTAAGTGGGACAAGGTCTACAGCGAGAAGCTCGACTCGAAGCGGAGAATCGAGAAGAGCGTGGTGGACGATGTGACGTCGGTGCTGAAGGACTACCCGGCCGCTGTCAACCACCGCCTCGACGACGGCCGCAAGGCCGCCTCCAAGACCGGCACCTGGGAACTCAAGGACGACAGCAGGGACAACGGCGACGCGTGGATGATCGGCTACACGCCGCAGTTGGCGACTGCGGTCTGGGTGGGCAACGTGGGGGCACGGAAGCCACTCATCCTCAAGGACGGCCGCACCAAGGTCAGTGGTGGCAACCTCCCGGGTGAGATCTGGGAGCGGTTCATGAACGAGGCGCTCAAGGGCAAGCCCAAGGTTGACTTCCCGCCGGCGGCGAACGTCGGTGATCCGGATTCCGGGAACGGTGAAGCGCCGCCGCCCCCGCCGCCACCGCCGAACCCGGGGGGTCAGCCCGGTCAGGGACAACCCTGTAACCCGCTGATCGACATCCTCTGCAACCCCGGAGGCAACAACCCCGGGGGCGGCGGCAACCCCGGCGGCGGCAACCCTGGGGGCAACCCCGGCGGTAACCCCGGCGGTAATCCGGGCGGCGGCGGCACAGGTGGTGGTGGTGGCGGGCTGTTGCCCAGCCTGCCACCCAACCGGGAGTGACCCGCACCAGCACACGACGCCGCCGCCGGCCGGACGACACGTCCCGGCCGGCGGCGGCGTTTTCGTACCCGGAACTCCGCGCCGGGACGGGACGGGCACCCCTGTCGTACGGCAGGATGCCTCTTCATGAGCACCCAGTCGACGCCCGGCATCGACGACGCCGGAACCACTGATCACCCGTCCCGCTCCGACGGGTTCGTCCGCGGCATCTCCAGCGTCATCGGCGGGCCGCTCGGCGACCACGCGACAGCGCTGAACCGGCCGGCCGGTCGGGAGCATCGCTTCTGGACGGCCGCGCGGATCGTGCTGGCGCTGGTGTGCCTCACACTCGCGCTGCACTGGGTGCAGAAGTCGCCCTGCCAGAACGGCGCCTGGCAGAACAACGTCCAGTACACCCGGTTCTGCTACACCGACGTCCTCGCCCTCTACTACGCCGAAGGGCTCAACGAGGGCAAGGTGCCCTACCGCGACCACCCGGTCGAGTACCCGGTGCTGACCGGCTACTTCATGGGGGCGCTGGGCCTGCCGGTGCACGCCATCGGTGACGGCGACCCGAGCATCAACCAGGGCCAGTGGTTCTACAACCTCAACGCGCTGGTGCTGGGCGCGCTCGCGGTGGCCACGGTGGCGGTGATCCTGTCGTTGCGCCGACGACGACCCTGGGACGCGGCGATGTTCGCACTCGCCCCGGCTCTGGTGCTCACCGCCACCGTCAACTGGGACCTGCTCGCCATCGGGCTGGCAGCCTTCGGCCTGCTCGCCTGGGCCCGAAAACGACCGGCGGTGGCCGGCGTGCTGCTCGGTCTGGCCGGCGCGGCGAAGCTCTGGCCGCTGTTCCTGCTCGGGCCGATCCTCATCCTGGCGCTACGGGCCGACCGGGTTCGGGCCGCGCTCATCGCCATCGGGACGGCTGTCGCGGCGGTGGTCCTCGTTAACCTGCCGGCCGCGCGGGCGTACCCGGAGAACTGGGACCGGTTCTTCGAGCTGAACACCACCCGGCCGATCGACTGGGGCACGCTCTGGTACATCGGGCGCTACCTGGACGGCAAGGTCGGTAACGACCCCGGCAGCCTCGGCCCGTTCGAGTGGCTCAACGCCAACATCCCGACCCTCAACACCGTCTCGTACGCGCTGTTCGGGCTGGCCTGCCTCGGCATCGCCGTGCTGGCGCTGCGGGCACCGCGCCGACCCCGGCTGGGTCAGCTCGCCTTCCTGGTGGTCGCCGCGTTCCTGATCTTCAGCAAGGTCTGGTCGCAGCAGTTCGTGCTCTGGCTGCTCCCGCTGGTGGTGCTCGCCCGGCCGAAGTGGGGCGCGTTCCTGGCCTGGCAGATCGCCGAGGTCTGCTACTTCGTCGCCTTCTACGGAGAACTGCTCGGTGCGGCAACCAGCAAGCCCGTCTTCCCGGAGGGGGTGTTCGTGCTGGCCTCGACGTTGCGACTGGCCACTGTGGTGGTGCTCTGCGTGTTCGTCGTCAAGGAGATCCTGCACCCTGAGCAGGACGCGGTGCGGGCTACCTACCCGGACGACCCGGACGGCGGGGTCCTCGACGGCGCCCCGGACGCCCCCTGGATAGACCGCTGGCGCCGCCCCGCGAGAAGCGAACCCTCCGTGGAATTGATCACCACCTGACCCCTCAAGCCGACCGCGGCCGGCACCACGTCAGGTTTTCGGGGGAGCCCGCCCGGCTCCGGGCGGGCGCTCGGCGCGCCGTCGCTCGCCTCCACCAGCAGGTCGGCCGGGGCGGTGG
>NZ_JBEZEX010000012.1:0-193375 GCF_040649115.1 Micromonospora sp. NPDC049049
AGCCAGCAAAAACTGACCAGTCCGGGGTATAAATCATAATTGGCACTGGCTTTACAAGCACCCTGTTGAGTTCTCAAAGAACAACCACACACCGATCAAAGCACCACACTCAGTGGAACCCATCACGGGGCTTTTACCGCTTCGCGCCCCGCGCTTTCAGCGCCAGGCACTTTTACTACGTTACCCGCTCGTTTCCGCTGTGTCAAACCGATATTTCGCGGTTCGTCATGCTTCAACCCGATAACGCGGGCACCATGTCGCAACCGGCTTGCGCCGCTCTCGTCATGGGTTCGGCAGGCCGGCCGTCGCGATTTCCCGCGACCCGCCCGGTGCCCTGCCGGTTCGTAACCATACCCGGTCGGTTTCGCAGCGCCAAATCCGCCTCGCGGCGTTTCTGGCGGCACCTCCCGGTTGGGGCTCCGGTGGGCGTGCCCACCCGACCCCCAGGCCGTTGGCCTACGCTCCGGCCGCTTCAAGCTTTCGCCTGTTTCGTCCGTTCCGCGTTGGCAGAGAGAAAGTTACGCGTCCGGCGGGATGATCGTCAAATCCGCCGGACGCGTCCCCCGTCACATCGTCGACAGGTGGCTATTCACCCAGCTCAACGCCCGCGAACGAACGCTTCCCCCGGCGCAGCACCAGGTATCGCCCATGCAGCAGGTCGGCCGGCGACACTCCGGCGTCCACAGCGGTCACCCGGTTGTTGTTGACGTAGGCGCCGCCTTCGGCGATCACCCGCCGAGCCTCCTTGAGGCCACTCACCAGACCGGAGTCCCGCAGCAGACCCGCCACATCCGGCAATTCGCCGGTGAGGCGTACGAGGCCCGCCTCGGCCAGGGCCGCGCGCAGGGTCTCCGGCGACAACTCGTCCAACGATCCACGGCCGAAGAGCGCCTGACTGGCGGCGATCGCCTGTCGGGTCTCGTCGGCACCGTGCACCAGTGTGGTCAGCTCCTCGGCGAGCGCCCGCTGCGCCAGCCGGGCCGCCGGCCGTTCGGCTGTCGCCTTGGCCAGCTCTTCCAGCTGGTCCCGGGTGCGGAAGCTGAAGTACCGCAGGTAGCGGTCGACCTCCTGGTCCTCGACATTGAGCCAGAACTGGTAGAAGGAGTACGGGCTGGTCATCGTCGGGTCGAGCCAGACAGCACCGCCCTCGCTCTTACCGAACTTCGTACCGTCGGACTTGGTGACGAGCGGCGTGGTGAAGGCCTGGACCGGCCCCGCGCCCCGTCGGCGTACGTAGTCGACGCCGGCGGTGATGTTGCCCCACTGGTCGGAGCCACCGAACTGGAGCTGACAGCCGTGCCGGCGGTGCAGCTCGAAGAAGTCGTTGGCCTGGAGCAGTTGGTAGCTGAACTCGGTGTAGCTGATGCCGGTCTCCAGCCGGGCCCGCACCACCTCCCGCGCGAGCATCTTGTTCACCGGGAAGTGTTTGCCCACGTCGCGGAGGAACTCGACGATCGACATCTCGCCGGTCCAGTCCAGGTTGTTGACCAACTGCGCCGCGTTCTCGCCGGAGTACGACACGAAGGGCGCAAGCTGGTCGCGGATCCGCTCGACCCAGCCGGCGATCACCTCGGTCGGGTTGAGCGCCCGCTCGGCGCTCTCCTTCGGGTCACCGATCTGCCCGGTCGCTCCGCCGACCAGCAGCAACGGGCGATGGCCGGCGAGTTGCAGCCGGCGGGCCATGAGGACCTGCATGAGGTTGCCGACGTGCAGGCTCGGCGCGGTGGGGTCGAAGCCCACGTAGTACGTGGCGGCACTCCCACCGTCGAGCAGCTCGCGCAGCTCGTCGAGGCCGGTCGAGTCCTGTATCAGGCCACGCCAGAGCAGGTCATCGGTCAGGGAGTCCCGCCCGGGCGGCGGAGGGCTGCTGTCGGTCACGGTCACCGATTCTCCCCCATCGCCGGCACCAACCCGTACCGGGTTTGGCGCAACCCGCCCCGGCTAGGCTTGCGCCAGTTGATCGAGGAGGGCCTTGCCATGGAGATTCCGGACCTGACGGGTGGCTTCGTCGCCCTGCTCGGCCTCAAGTTCGAGGAGGCCAGCGCCGACCGGGTGGTCATCAGCTGGCAGGTCGGCCCGCAGCTGCACCAGCCGTTCGGCATCCAGCATGGCGGGGTGTACTGCTCGGTCGTGGAGACCGCGGCCAGCGTGGGTGGCGCCCTCTGGCTGGCCGACCGGGGCACTGTGGTCGGGGTGTCGAACCAGACCGACTTCCTGCGGGCCGTCCGGGAAGGCGAGCTGAGGGCGATCGGCACCCCGGTGCACCGGGGCCGCAGCCAGCAGCTCTGGCAGGTGGAGATCACCGACGCCGACGAGCAGCTGGTCGCCCGTGGTCAGGTCCGGCTACAGAACCTCTCGCCCGCCTGAGCGACGGCGTTCGCCGCACCGGTCAACTGCGGGCCTCGTCCAGCACCGGCTCCGTGGGCTGGTCGGCGTCGCCGTCGCCGTCGGCTTCATCGGGTACGCGGCTGAGCCGTACCTCGGTGATCGCCCGGTGGTCGATGCCGGCCACCATCAGCACCCAACCGTCGAGCGTGACGTCCTCCCCGGCGACGGTGGGGATGTGCCCGAGCCGGGCCAGCACCAGCCCGGCGACTGTCGTGTAGTCACCGGCCGGGCGCGACGGCAGCTCCACGCCGATGTCCGGCAGGTCGTGCACCGGGAAGGTGCCGGGCAGCACCAGCGCACCGTCGGGGTCACGCCGCACCGAGCGCACATCCCGGTCGGTCTCGTCGTAGATCTCGCCGACAATCTCCTCCAGGATGTCCTCCAGCGTCACGATGCCGTCGACGGCGCCGCGCTCGTCCACGACGAGCGCGATGTGCTGACGCTCGGCCTTGAACTGGCGCAACGCTTCCACCACCGGCAGCGAGTCGGGCAGCAGCATCGGCGGTCGGGCGATCTCGTCGACCGGGCGGTCGTCGGGCACGCCCACCAGGTCACGCAGGTGGATCACTCCGGCCGTGTCGTCCAGGCCGCCGTGGCGCACGACCGGAGCCCGGGAGTGCCCGGTGGCGGCCAGCACGAGCCGCGCGGCCTCCGCCGTGGTCCCGCTGTCGAGCGTGAAGACCTGCAACCGGGGTACGAGGACAGCCCGCAACCGCCGGTCGGCGATCTCCACCGCACCCGCGATGATGGTGCGCTGCTCCTTGGTGAAGCCGTGGTTGCCGGCGACGATGTCGCGCAGCTCGTCCGGGCCGATCTCCTCCGGCTCGTGTTTCGGGTTGAGCCCGACCAGGCGGACCACCACGTCGCTGGTGGCGCCGAGGGCCCAGACGGCCGGCCGGGTGAGGCTGGCGAGCAGGTCGAGCGGGCGGGCCACCAACAGCGCCCACCGTTCGGCGGACTGCATGGCGATCCGCTTGGGCGCCAGCTCGCCGAAGACCAGGGTGACGAAGGTCAGCGCGAGGGTGACCGCCACGATCGCCACCGTCTCGGCGGCGCCACCGAAGACCCCGAGCAACGGCACCAGGGGTTTCGCCAGGGAGACCGCCGCGGCGGCGGAGGCCAGGAAACCGGCGAGGGTGATGCCGATCTGGATGGTGGCCAGGAAGCGGTTCGGGTCCTTGGCGAGCCTGGCCAGCACCCGTCCGGCCCGGCTGGTGCGCTCCAGCCGCTGGATCTGGCTGTCTCGCAGCGACACCAACGCCATCTCGCTGCCCGCGAAGAGCGCGTTGATCACGACCAGGACTCCGACCAGGGCCAGTTGGCTCCCGTAGCTCTGCACGCCCGGTTCGCTCCCTCTCCGGTGGTGACGCCGGTCGGTCCGCGCGGCGCCTGCCGGTCGGTGGACCCGCCCGGCGTAGGCGTTGTCTGTGCCCCGTTTGACCCTGGCCGAATCCTGCCCGGGTGACGCAAACGCCGAGTGCGCGTGGAGGTTATCCGGACGGACTCTCTTGCGCGGATAGGTCTGTAATGCAAAGCTCACTTCATGACAGACGAATCTGCTCCCCAGGCAGACGGGCCTCACGAGCTGTTGGCGGCCGTGCGCGACCTGACACGCCAGGTCCGTGTCGCCCAGCGCGGCACATGGTTTCCGCTGCTGGTCTTCGCGGTGATCACCCTGGTCGCCATACCCGTCTACCGGTACGCCCCCTACGTCGACCTATTCGACACCTGCCGATCCCGCCCGCAGCACACGGTCTGCGTGGCGCCCAACCCGGCGGAGCTCGGGTATTGGACGGTCGCGCTGGTGCTCGCATACGCGGCGATCGCAGGCTTCTACGTACGGCAGTCCCGACGGCGTGGCGTGGGCACCCCGATCCGCCCCTACGTCGTCGTCGGCGTCGCGTTGGCCATTCTGATGGCGGCCGTGTCGATCTGGCAGACGTTCCACCCGCTCATCCCCGTCCCCGCCGACCCCTTCTCCACCGACCCGGTCGATATCGAGGTCGGGCCGGCGGCGTGGCTCATCAACGGGCTGGCCAGTCCGATAGCGGTCATCGCGCTGGCGCTGCTGGTGCTCGCGTGGGTCGAACGCAACTGGGCGCTGCTGGCGTACAGCCTCGTCTACCTGGCGATCGTGATGGTGCAGGGCAGCCAGTTCATCCACTCGGCCTCGCCGTGGTTCTTCCTGCCGCACCTGCTCGTCCCGGCGGCGCTGCTGCTGCTCGGCAGCGCCGCCTTCGCCCTGTTCCGGCCGACCCCCGAGGTTCCGGCGCGATGACCGACCATCCCACCAACGGCCTCGACGACGTGGTCCACCAGCGCGTCCGATTGGGCATCCTGACCATCGCGCACCAGGCCCGCCGGGTCGAGTTCGGTTTCCTGCGCACCACTCTGCAGCTGACCGCAGGCAACCTCGGGCAGCACCTGACCGTCCTGGAGAAGGCCGAGCTGATCCAGATCGAGAAGGGCTACGAGGGCAAGCGCCCACGCACCTGGGTGACTCTCACGGCTGCCGGCGAGGCGGCCCTGCGCGATGAGATCGCCTACCTCAAGCAACTCATCCAACAGGTCGAACAAGCGGAGACGGCGCCGACCGCCGACCGGTGACCGGCGGGCACGGGACCCGGCGCTGCGCCCGGAAGCAACGGCTCCAGCACAGCAAGGTCGGCGTTGCTCAAGTCTCCACGGGCCATACCCGTCTAACGAACGAGGTTCATGATCCCCGAGATAGGCCCTACGCCGTCGCGTTGGTCGGTGACGTCGGCAGGTCGAGGACGTACGAGTCGCCCTCGGGGCGGAAGCCGAGCCGGTGGTAGTAGGGGGCGACCATCCGGGGCGGGCTGACCACCCGGTGGAAGCCGCGTTCGGTGAACAGTTGGCTGCGCCGGTAGACGAACTCACCCGGGGTGAAGTCACGGAACTTCGGGGTCACATAGTCCAGGTCAATCTGGGCGACGCCGGGCGCCTCGGCGTGCGCCAGCACCACCCCGACCACCTCGTCGGCAGTGACCACGAGGAACGCCGAGCGCCCTGACGCCTCCGGATCCCAGCGGAAGCCGGGATTGAACCGGGCGATGTCGGCGGCGTGCACCCGCAGCGTGTGCGCGAGGAACTGGTCGCCGACGCCGACCTCCACCACCTGGTACGTCTTCTCGTCGTGCCGGGTGGCGAGCATCCCGCGCAGGTACCAGATGTTGATCACCGCGAGCACGACGTTGAGCCCGACCATGGGCCAGACCTCGATCGCGGCGTTGTAGCCGATCAGCACGACGCAGCCGACGAGGTTGATCGCGCGCAGTCGCAACACACGCGACTGCAGCAGCGACCAGACCAGCACCGCGGAGCCGGCCCAGCCGACGAGATCCAACCAGTTCACGTCGCGAGACTAGTGCCCGCCCAGGTCAGGGGCGTCGGCGGGCAGCTCCAGCAGCCACTCCTCGACGTCTTCGCCGCGACCGTTGGCGTACCCCGAGTCCTCACCGACCACCACGAACCCGCACTTGCGCAGCACCGCGAGGGAGGCGGCGTTGTCCTTGGCGGCGCGGGCGTGCACCGGCCGGGGCAGCTCGCGCAGCAGGGCGGCCAGGGCCGACGTGGCGTGGCCCCGACCCCAACGTGCCGGGTCGATCCAGTAGCTGACCTCGGTCTGGTCGCCGACCGGGAAGGCGGTCACGTAGCCGACCACCTCGCCGTCGACCTCGGCGGTGCGGACCAGGTTCTGCGGGTTGGTGAGCACCCGGGCCCAGTGTGCGGCGAACTCCCGACGGTCGGACGGGTCCTTCGGGCCGAACGCGGCCATCCGGTTGGCCTCCGGGTCCTGCTGGTGCAGGAAGAACTCGACGAGGTCGTCCTCACGGACCGGGCGCAGCAGCAGATCGGAGGTCATCGGCCGAGGGTACGCAACGGCGGTGACGACACGCCGCGCGTGGAGTCAGCCGACGACGGCCACGACCGCCAGCACGGCGGCGCCCAGGGAACTCGCCACCGACAGCAGTCGACGCCACGGCACCCGCGCGTCGACCACCGGCAGGGCGCGCCACCGGGTCGCCGCCAGGGCCACCCCGGCCGCCGACAGGCCGGCGCCGAGCGGCCACAGCCAGGCCGGCACTATCGACCAGTCCCCCATCCGGTGCCCCAGGCCGAGGTAGGCGAACGCCCAGACCGCCGCCGCCAGCAGCGTCACCTGGTCCAGTTGGCGACGGCGGGCGGTGCCGAGCAGGGAGAGGCCGCCGAGGAAGGTGAAGGCAACCGCGAGGCCGGCGCCGATCCACGGCAGCACCATCGACGTCGCCGAGTCGGCCTCCTTCGGTGGCACCCCGAGCAGCCGCAGCCCGATCGGCTCGACGCCCTTGTCCGTGTTACCGAGCACCACCACCGCCCGCCCGGTCGCCCGTTCGAGGCCGACGTAGGACCGGAAACCGCCGGTAGCGCCGTTGTGCCAGACGATCTCGCGGTCGCCGTGCCGGGTGGTGAACCAGCCGTACCCGATGCGGGTGTCGTCGTCCTCGCGGAAACGGGCGGTGGCGGCGTCGGCACCGGGTGCGGTGCCGGCGAGAGTCGCGGCGAGCAACCTGCCCAGATCCTCGGCCGTCGACCAGGGGCCGGCGCCGGCAGGGGCGTAGCCGGCTCCTGCCCACGGGTCGAGCGGCCGGCCGCCGGCCCGGCTGCCCTGGGCGCGATCGGCCGGCAGGTCGTCGACGCGGGTGGCGACAGTGGTGGCCGTCATGTCGAGCGGCCGTAGCAGCCGGTCGTGCAGCAATTCGGGGTACGCGACGCCGGCATTCGCGGCGAGCGCGTGGCCGAGCACGGACGGCCCGAGGTTGGAGTAGTGGACCTCGCCGCGCTCGTCGTCGTCGGTGTCGACCCGGTCGGTGGCGCTGCGAACGGCGTCGACGCCCTGCCCGGCGTAGGGGTTTGCGCCGGAGACGTTGGACCAGAGGATGCGTGCCCACCCCAATGGGGAGCCGGGGGCCAGCCGGGGCAGGCCGGCGCGGTGGCTGGCGAGTTCGGCGAGCGTGACGTCGCGGGCGGGGCCGGTGATCTCGGGCCAGGTGGCGCCGAGCCGGTCGTCCGGGCCGACGACACCGGCGGCGACCTGGTCGGCGAGGAGCATGCCGGTCAACGCCTTGGTGACCGAGCCGATCTCGAACGGGGTGCCCGGCTCCACGGGTCGACCGGCGAGGTCCCGGTCACCCAGTCCGGCGGTGCGGATCCGGCCGTTCTCGACCAGGGCGACGGCGAGCCCACGCAGCCCTGACTGGTCGGGCGTGGCCGAACGGGCGGCGGCGGCCAGGTCGCGGTCGCCGGTGCTCTGCCCGCCGAGTCGGGGCACCCGGGGCATCAACGCCACCCCGACCAGGCCGGCGATCAGCGCGACGGCGAGGACGGTGACTGTCGTCCGGCGCATGGTGGTTCCTCCGTGGGGTCGTCGGATGGGAGGCCGAGCCGCGTCTGGTCAGCGGCCGGCGGCGGTGAGGATGGTCAGCAGCGGCACCACGCGTTCGGCGGGGACGGCCCACCGACCCCGGCCGGCGCTGCGCAGCCAGCCGGCGGCGGTGATCTGGCGCAGGTGGTGGTGGAGTTGGCCGGTGGTGCCCAGCTCCTCGATCTCGGCGAGCTCGCTGGTGCTGTGCCGGCCGTCGAGGATCTCGCGCAGCAGCCGCAGCCGCACCGGGTGGGCCAACGCGGAGAGCGTGCTGGCCAGCTCCGTCCAGTCCGTGGCGAGCACGTCGTCGACGGTGCGGCCGTACTGCCAGTCGTAGTGCTGCCCGGCGACGCGGACGGTGCCGGTGTAGAGGACCGCGCCGGTGCCCTCGGGTGGCAGGCGCTGCTTGAGGCCGTCGAGGGCCCAGAAGGTGCCCTCGGATGCGGGTGGCGCTGGTGGCGCCGCCGTCAGGCGCTCGTTCAACGCGGCGACCTGAGTCTCCAGCGCGGCGAGCCGCGACTCCGTGGTGGTCATAGGTCGATGCTACGTACAAACGTACTTCCGTACAACCCGGACCCGGGTCTTTGGTCCCGAGCCCGTCGGGCGCAACGCCTCTGCCCTGGGTGATCACGCAGCGGCATGGTGAGACGGACGGCGTGCCGGTGACGCGCCGCGCAGGACGGGGAGGTCACTGGTGGCGAAGACGGGCGGTCCGGGCCGGACGCTGGAGGGCACGATCGAGGTGCCCGTCGCGGTCGGGCTCGACGCGGCAGAGGCCGCCGCCCGGTTACGGGCGAACGGACCCAACGCGGTGGCGCCACCGCCGCGCCGGCATGCGGCCGTACGGGTGCTGCACCAGCTCACCGACCCCCTGGTGGCCCTGCTGCTCGCCGCCGCGGTGGTGACCACTGTGCTCGGCGATTACCCGGACACCGCGGTGATCGTCCTGGTCGTGCTGGTGAACACGATCATCGGGGTGGTGCAGGAGATCCGCGCCGACCGCGCCATCGCGGCGCTGGGCCAGCTCGCCGCCCCCACCGCCCGGGTGGTCCGGGACGGCCGGGACCTGGCCGTCCCCGCCGCCGACCTGGTCCACGGCGACCTCGTCCGGATCGAGGCCGGCGACATCGTGCCGGCCGACCTGCTGCTGGTCGAGGCGAACCGGCTGCAACTGGATGAATCCGCGTTGAGTGGTGAATCGGTACCGGTGGGGCGGACCGTCGGTCAGGAGGCGCTGGCCGGGACGGTGGTCACCACCGGACGCGCGGACGGCACGGTGATCCGGACGGGGCCGGCGAGCGCGTTGGGCCGGATCAGCGCCCTGGTGGCGGGCACGCGGCCTGGCGCCACTCCCCTGCAGCGCCGGCTCTCCGCCCTGGGCCGCACGCTCGGGTTGGTCGCGGTCGTGCTCTCGGGGCTGGTCTTCGCGATCGGGGTGATCAGCGGGCGGCCGGTGGTCGACATGGCCATCACGGCGGTGAGCCTGGTCGTTGCGGCGGTACCCGAGTCGCTGCCGGCGGTGGTGACCCTGGCGCTGGCGCTGGGCGCGCGCCGGATGGCCGCCGCGCACGCCATCCCGCGTCGGCTGCACGCGGTGGAGACACTCGGCTCGGTGACCGTGATCGCCTCCGACAAGACGGGCACCCTCACCGAGGGGCGCATGGCGGTGCAGCAGGTCGCCACCACCGACGGGGCGCGGTACGAGGTCACCGGCAGCGGGTACGCCCCGCACGGCGCCGTGCACCAGGATGGCGCGCGGGTGGCCGTACCGGAGGAACTCCGCCGGCTGGCGCGGGCCGGGCTGCTGTGCAACGACGCCGCCCTGTCACCCCCGGACGACGAACGACGCGACTGGGGCGCCGTGGGGGATCCTCTCGAAGCGGCGCTCGTGGCCTTCGCGGCCCGGTGCGGCCTAGACCCGCAGGACACCCGCGCGGCCTGGCCACGGGTCGCCGAGCACCCGTTCGACCAGGCCCAACGGCGGATGGTCACCGTGCACCGCTCCTGCGACCAGCGTTACCTCGTGGTCTGCAAGGGCGCCCCGGAGAGCGTCCTCACCACGTCCCTGCTCGACGCCACCGACGATGAGATCGCCGCGCTGACCCGCACCGCCCACCGGCTCGCCGGGGAGGGCCTGCGGGTGCTCGCCGTCGCCGCCGCCCTGGCGGACACGTCGCCGGACCCTGCCGCGCCGACCGGCCTGCGCCCGCTCGGGCTGGTCGCCGTCGGTGACCCGCTGCGCGCCGGCGCCCCCGAGATCGCCGAGAGCCTCGACGCCGCCGGGGTACGGCTGCTGCTGATCACCGGCGATCACCCGGCCACCGCCGCCGCGATCGGCTCCCAGCTGGGCCTGTGGCACGACGGTGATCCTCTCGCCCGCGGCGACGACGACTCGACGGCGCACCCGGACACCCGCGTCTTCGCCCGGACCCAACCGGAACAGAAGCTCGACATCATCGCGGGCCTGCAGGCCCGCGGTCACGTGGTCGCGATGACCGGCGACGGAGTCAACGACGCGCCGGCGCTGCGCCGCGCCGACATCGGGGTGGCGATGGGTGGCGGCACCGAGGTCGCCCGGCAGGCCGCCGATTTGGTCCTCGTCGACGACGACCTGTCCACAGTGGCCGCCGCCATCGGTGAGGGCCGCCGCATCTACGACAACATTCGCCGGTTCCTGCGCTACGCCCTCTCCGGCGGGGTGGCCGAGATCCTGGTGATGCTCATCGGCCCGCTGTTCGGGCTGGCCGTACCACTGCAACCCGCACAGATCCTCTGGATCAACCTGCTGACCCACGGGGTGCCCGGGGTGGCCCTCGGTGCCGAGCCGGCCGAACCCGGCACCCTGCGCCGGACGCCCCGTTCGCCACAGGAGTCGGTGCTCGGCGCCGGGCTCGGTCGGGACGTCCTGGTCACCGGCGCGCTGATCGCCGCCGTGGTGCTGGGCGCCGGTGTGGTCGCCGCCGACCGGGACCTGCCCTGGCAGTCGGTGGTCTTCGTGGTGCTCGGGCTGGCCCAGCTCGGCGTGGCACTGGCCGTCCGGGCGCCCCGGCCGGCAGGCGCGCGGCGCGGCAACCCCGGCCTCCTCGTCGCGGTCGCGGTGTCGGCGCTGCTGCAGGTCGGCGGGGTGCTGTTCGCCCCGCTGCGGGACCTGCTCGGCACCGACCCCCTGGCACCGACCGTACTGCTGGCCTGCGCGGTGGTCAGCGCCCTGCCCGGGTTGGTGCTGTTGCTGGCCCGTCGCCGTCCGACCCCGCCGAGCGACCGGGTCGACGGGACCAATGGCCCCCGGTCCCTTACCGTCCGCCCCTGACCGTCCGGCCCGCATTGCAGGAGGATGAAAACGGAACGAAGGAGGACGTGATGACCAACAGATCCGGTGCCCCAGTGGTGGTGGCTGTGGACGGCTCGACATCGGCGCTGGAGGCGGTGCGTGTCGCCGCCCGGGAGGCCGCGACGCGGGGCCGCCCGCTGCGGGTGGTGCACGCGTTCATCTGGTCGCTCTACGGCGTGTCGTTGGAGCCGGCGCCGGGCGCTCCCGTCAACGCCGGGTTCCGGCGCCAGGCGGAGCAGCTGGTCGCCGAGGCGGTGACCGAGGCCGGCAAGGTCGCACCGGAGCTCGCCGTCACCGGCGCGATCGTCGAGGGCGCGCCCACGCCGATGCTGCTGGTCGAGGCCCGGGACGCGGCGCTGCTGGTGCTCGGCAGCCGGGGCCTGGGCGGCTTCGGCGGGCTGCTGATCGGCTCGGTGGCGGTGCAGGTCTCCGCCCGCGCCGACTGCCCGGTGCTGGTCGTCAAGGGTGAGGCGCGCGCCGACGGGCCGGTCCTGGTCGGGGTAGACGGTTCGGACCTGTCCGCCCAGGCGTTGGGGTTCGCCTTCGAGGAAGCCTCGTTGCGGGGCACCGACCTGGTGGCCGTGCACGCCTGGATCATCCCGGTCGCGCCGAGCGACCTCCTGCCGGTGGCCTTCGACGTGGAGGCGCTCGCCGCGGAGGAGGAGCGGGTGCTCGCCGAGGCGATCGCCGGCTGGTCCGAGCGCTACCCCGACGTGCCGGTGCGGCGCCGAGTGGCGTACGGCGCGCCGGCGCGGATGCTCGTGGAGGAGTCGGCCTCAGCGCAGCTCACCGTGGTCGGTGCACGCGGCCGTGGCGCGCTGGCCGGCATGCTGCTCGGCTCGGTGAGTCACACGGTGCTGCACCACTCGCACAGCCCGGTGGTGGTCGTTCGGCACCGCCGCGAGGACCGCAAGGACTGACCCCTCGTCCCGTCCGCGCCGGCCGTTCCCCCCACGGCCGGCGCGGACCCGCGTCCGGTGTCACGTCACCCGCCTGGCCGGTCGGCCGGTGCCGGCGCGTTCGGCGTCGTGACGGCTGCGCACCGCCGACAATGGGCTGACCGACCCAGGGAGTGCCGATGAACCGACCTGTCGTGGTGGGCGTGGACGGATCGCCGTCCAGCCTCGTCGCCGCGGAGCACGCCGCCCACGCCGCGCTGCTCCGGTCCCGGACGCTGCGCCTGGTGCACGGCTACCTGCACCCCTTCGGCTACGGCGTGCCGCTCAACCCGTACGACATCGGGGTGCCGGCGCCCTCCGAGGAGGCGCAGAAGATGCTGGAACGTACCGCCGCGGAGCTGGCCGACCGGTGGCCCGGCCTGGCCGTCGAGGTACGCCAGGTCGCCGGCGGCCCCGGCATCACCCTGATCGAGGAGTCCCGCCAGGCCGACCTCGTCGTGGTGGGCAGTCGAGGGCTGGGCGGCTTCGCCGGGCTGCTGCTCGGCTCGGTCGGCACGCAGGTGGCCGCTCACGCGCACTGCCCGGTGCTGGTGGTCCGCCCCGACGAACAGCCGATCCCGGTGGACGCCCCGGTGCTCGTCGGCGTCGACGGGTCCGAGTCGTCCCGGCTCGCCGCGGGCTACGCGGCCGACGAGGCGGCGCTGCGGGAGGTGCCGCTCGTACTGGTGCACGTCGGCCCGCCGCAGCAGGGCCGGACGGTGCCGGAGGAGATCGAGGAGTCGCAGGCCGCGTACCAGGCCGACACGGTACGGCTGCTCGCCGACGTCTCCACCGCGGTCCGCGCCGAGCATCCCGACCTCGTGGTGCGCGAGCACCCGGTCCGGGCGGACGGCGCGGCCCGAGGGCTCATCGAGGCCAGCGGCGGCGCGTCGCTGCTGGTCGTGGGCACCCGGGGCCGGGCCGGATTCACCGGGATGCTGCTCGGTTCGGTCAGCCAGGCGGCGATCCAGCACGCGCACTGCCCGGTGCTGGTCGCCCACCCGTATCCGGTCAGCTGACCGGCGCGTCGTCTCCTCGGCCGAGCATCTGCAGGAAGTCGGTGGTGAGGGCGAACGGGTCGGCGGGGCCGCCGTTCGGCGGCCGACGCTCGATCTGGTCGGCCAACTCCCCGGCGGCACGCCGGATCCGGGCACGCAACGCGCCGTCGGCGGTGCCGTCGGACCAGTCCTCCGGAGCGGCGAAGACCGCCGTCGGGACGACCACCGACCGAAGGTAGGCGAACATCGGGCGGACGGCGTGCTCCAGTGCCAACGAGTGCCGGGCGGTGCCGCCGGTCGCGCCGATCAGCACCGGCCGGTCGACCAGCGACTCGGAATCCAACACGTCGAAGAAGGACTTGAACAGCCCGTTGTACGAGGCGCTGAAGATCGGGGTGACGGCGATGAGCCCGTCCGCCCCGGTCACCGTGTCGACGACCTCGCGCAGCGCTGCCGGCGCGAACCCGGTGAGCATGTTGTTCACCACGTCGTGGGCGTACTCGCGCAGGTCGACGACGTGCAGCTGCACGTCGGAGCCGCGCCGGACCAACTCGTCGCGGGTGGCCGCGGCGAGCTGGTCGGCGAGCAGCCGGGTCGACGAGGGCTGACTCAGCCCCGCCGAGATCACGGCCAGGGTGCGGTGAGTCATCGGGTCGCCCCCTCCGGCGCCTTGCCCGTCACGTCGTCGACGGCGTGCACTGTGCTGTCCTTGGCGCCGCCCGCGGCGGCGACCAGCGAGGCGTGCGTCGGCGCCGCCGGCACGTGCGCCGGACGTCTCGCGGCGAACTCCTTGCGCAGCACCGGCACGACCTCCTCGCCGAGCAGGTCGAGCTGCTCCAGCACGGTCTTCAGCGGCAACCCGGCGTGGTCCATCAGGAACAGCTGCCGCTGGTAGTCACCGACGTACTCCCGGAAGCCGAGCGTACGGTCGATGACCTGCTGCGGGCTGCCCACGGTCAGCGGGGTCTCCCGGGTGAAGTCCTCCAGCGACGGCCCGTGCCCGTAGACCGGGGCGTTGTCGAAGTAGGGCCGGAACTCCCGGACCGCGTCCTGCGAGTTGCGGCGCATGAACACCTGCCCACCGAGGCCGACGATGGCCTGGTCGGCGGAGCCGTGGCCGTAGTGCGCGTACCGCTGGCGGTAGAGCGCGATCATCCGCTGGGTGTGCTCCTTGGGCCAGAAGATGTGGTTGGCGAAGAAGCCGTCACCGTAGTAGGCGGCCTGCTCGGCGATCTCCGGGCTGCGGATCGAGCCGTGCCAGACGAACGGGGGCACGCCGTCGAGCGGGCGCGGCGTCGAGGTGAACGACTGCAGTGGGGTGCGGTACTTGCCCTTCCAGTCGACCACGTCCTCGCGCCACAGCCGGTGCAGCAGGTCGTAGTTCTCGATGGCCAGGGGGATGCCGGCGCGGATGTCCTTGCCGAACCACGGGTAGACCGGGCCGGTGTTGCCGCGGCCCATCATGAGGTCCACCCGGCCGTCGGAGAGGTGCTGGAGCATCGCGTAGTCCTCGGCGATCTTCACCGGGTCGTTCGTGGTGATCAGCGTGGTGGCGGTGGACAGCAGCAGCCGCTCGGTACGCGCCGCGATGTAGCCGAGCATGGTGGTCGGTGACGACGGCACGAACGGCGGGTTGTGGTGCTCGCCGGTGGCGAAGACATCCAGGCCGACCTCCTCGGCCTTCAACGCGATGGCGACCATCGCGTTGATCCGCTCACGCTCGGTCGGCTCCCGACCGGTGGTCGGATCGACCGTGACGTCACCGACGGTGAAGATTCCGAACTGCATGACCAGCTCCTCGCGTGTCAACCGGGTGCCGTCGTGGTACCCGGACGCAGCTCACAACTTATTTGACGACGCAACTATTCCGTCGGCGGTACGCCTCGCAGTGGCGCCGGTCACCTCCGTAAGCGGACATCAGGTCGATGGCCTCCCCTCGGTGTCGGCCCTCTCAGCCGCCCGCCACCGACGGCAGCACCTGCACCTCCGCGCCGTCCTCCACGGGGGTGGCCAGGCCACCGGAGTGCCGGCAGTCTTCCCCGTCGACGAAGACGTTGACGTAGCGGCGCAGCTCACCACGCTCGTCGCGGATGCGCCGGCCCAGCCGGGGGTGCGCGACGGCCATCTCGTCGAGGACCGCCCGCAGCGTCCCGGCGGCGGTGACGGTCAGCCGACTCGCGCCCCCGGCCTCGCCGCGCAGCGGGCCGGGCAGCAGCACGGTGACCACGCTCAGACCTCCGCGGCGCGGACGCAGAGCACGTCGGGCAGGTGCGCCGCAATCAGGGACCAGGAGTCACCCTCGTCGCGGCTGGCGAAGACCGAGCCGGAGCGGGTGCCGAAGTAGACCCCACCGGGGCTGGCGTCGTCGGTGCACATCGCGTCGCGCAGCACCGCCGGATAGAACGGGCCCTCGGGCAGCCCCACCGACAGCGGCTCCCACTTGCCGCCGGCGTCGACGGAACGGAACACCCGGCAGCGGTGGTCGGTCGGGAACCGCTCGCCGTCGGCCACCAACGGGAAGGTCCACACAGTGCCGCCGCGCCCCGGGTGGGCCACCATCGGGAAGCCGAAGTCGCTGGGCAGCCCGTCGGCGATCGAGGACCAGGTGCGCCCGTCGTCGTCGGAACGGTAGACGCCGTGGTGGTTCTGCGCGTACAGCCGCTCGGGGTTGGCCGCGTCCCGGGCGACCTTGTGCACGCACTGGCCGAACTCCGGCCACTCGTCGGGCATGAAGTAGGCGCGGATGCCGGTGTTGCCCGGCGCCCAGCTCGCGCCCGCGTCCTCCGAGCGGTAGACCCCGCCGGTGGACATGGCGACCAGCAGCCGAGCCGGGTCACGCGGGTGAGGCAGCACCGTGTGCACGGCCTGACCACCGAAGCCGCCCTCCCACTGCGGGCGGTGCGGATGGTCCCAGAGGGAACGGACCAGCTCGAAGCTGCGGCCACCGTCGGTGGACCTGAACAACGCGGAGGGCTCGGTGCCGGCCCAGACCACGTCCGGCTCGTCGGGGCCGGCCGGCGTCAACTGCCACACCCGGCCGAGGGAGACGCCGGTGTCGGCCGGAAACGCGACCGGCGCCTGGTCGGGCTCGTCCCAGGAAGCGCCGAGGTCGTCGCTGGTGGCGACGCTGGGGCCGAAGTGGGAGCTGGTCATGCCCGCGAGCAGCCGCGGGGTGGACCGACGGGTGTCGACGGCGACCGCGTAGACACCCGTCATCGGAAAGTGCGGACCGGTGATCTCCCAACTGCGCCGCTCGTCGGTGCTGGTGGCGAGAAACAATCCCTTGGCTGTGCCGATCGCGAGCAGTGTCGCCATGACGTCCTCCGAACCGTCGGTGAGCAGGTCCGGTGATTATGGCCACACCCTCCGACAACCCCCGCCGCCCACGCCGCGGGTCGGTCAGCTTCGGACGCGCGGCACGTGCCGGCGGTACGCGCTGACCGTCGGGTCGCCGTCCAGCCAGAACCGCCAGGGCAGATCGTGCGCGCCGGTCACCCCGACCCGGGGACCCGCCACCACCGTCTCCGGCGGCACCGGATCGGCCGGCGGCCGCAGGCGGACCGGGCCGTCGCCGAGCAGGTCCGCCCCGTACGCCTCACGGTCGATGCCGAGCGCGGAGCAGAGCCGGGCGGGCCCGCGGGCCAGATCCACCTCCCGCCGGACGGCCGGCCGGCGCTCCCGTGCCGTGGCCAGCCCGTCGACCACCGCGCCGGCGCGCAGCAGCACGGCGGAAGCCTCCCCCTCGACCCCGGTGACCACGTTCACGCACCAGTGCATGCCGTAGGTGAAGTAGACGTAGGCGTGCCCGGCGGGGCCGAACATCACGGCGTTGCGCGGGGTGCGGCCCCGATGGGCGTGCGAGGCGGGATCGCCACCACTGCCCGCGTACGCCTCGACCTCGGTGATCCGGACGGTGACCCCGCCGGCGGACAGCCGGCAGCCCAGCAGCCCACGCGCCGCCGGCAGCACCGGACCGGCGAGCAGGTCCGCCAGCGCCGCCAGGTCGGTGTCGGTGCTGCGGTCACCGGACGACAGGGCCATGTCTCCGACGGTACCCATCCCGGTTTCCCGGCACCCGGCCGGGCGCGCCGACCACTGAGCGCCGGCCCGAACAAGGCTCACGTCGCACACCAGACAGTCGGCCGAACAGTGAAACCGGACCCTCGGCTCGGGAGTGTTCCCGATGTCGTCGCACGGGGCGACGACATCACGGGAGGAATTCACCATGACCGTACGGAGCATCCGGCTACCACTGATCGCCACCGGCCTGATCGCGGCAGCCGCGACCCTGGCCTTCACCCCGTCGGCCAGCGCGAGCGTCCCGCTGCGGGCCGCGGCGCAGGCCGACAACGCGGCGCTGCCCACGATCGCTGTCGGCGCAACGGGCAAGATCGAGGCGAACGGCGCGGCGGCGATCGTGCCGGTCAGCGTGACCTGCTCGAAGGCCCTCGAGTTCGACGTCACTGTCAAGGTCGCGCAGGCGGTCGGCCAGACGATGCGCGCGGGCACGACGGTTCGGAGGGTCACCTGCGCGGAGGGCACCCAGGAGGTGCGGGTCGCGGTGATCCCGGTCGAGCGTCCGTTCGCAGCGGGCGTCGCGTTCGGTGTGGTGACCGCGAGCCCCTGTGACCCGTACTGCACACCCATCTTCGGCGAGCGCCAGTTCAACCTGGTGCGCTGAGGCGTCGCCTGGCGGCACGGCATGCCCGTGCCGCCAGGCTTCAACATTCTGTTGACAACCAGGCGTTCATGCGATGTGCTCGGGGTATGACGACCGAGGACATCTTCACCGCGCCGGACCCGGGCCGGGCCCGCGCCCACCGCACCCACGAGGCATTGCAGCGGATCAGCGAACGGCACGCCGGCACCGACACGCGGCGGGGCCGGTGGGCCCACCCGTACGTGCTCGACCCGTGGGAGGCGGTCGCCCTGGTCACCGCGCTGGCCGCCGGCGGGGCCGAGCGCGAACCCGCTGAGGAGCCGATCGACGCCGCCGACCTGACCGCTGCGCTGACCCTGCTGCCCCACGTCCGCGCCGAACTGGACGCCCTGGAGGCCGGCCTGCTGACGCTGGCCCGCGACCGAGGGCTGACCTGGCAGGCGATCGCGTACGGGCTGGGGTTGGGCAGCGCGCAGGCGGCCCGGCAGCGCTACGAGCGGGTCGCCGCCCGCTCGGCCGAGCAGACCTCCTGACGACCGCGCCCGTCGGACCGGCACGGCGCGTGTGCGCCAGCAGTCGGGCGGGCACACTGTGCGCACGACGAGGAGGCACCCATGGAGCGCGCGGAGATGCTGGCGTACTGCCTGGCCAAGCCGGGAGCGTGGCTGGACCAGCCGTGGGAGGGCGACGAGGTGGTGAAGGTGGGCAGCCGCATCTTCGCGTTCCTCGGCAGTGACAGCGGCAAGCCGACGGTCGGCATCAAGTGCGGGGCGACCCGGGAGGTGGCCGACGAGTGGCTGCACCGGCACCCCGACGACGCCAGCGTGATGGCCTACATCGGCCGATCCGGATGGAACACTCTGCGCCTCAACGGCGGGATCGACGACGACGAGCTGACCGAGGCTGTCGACTCGTCGTACGACATGGTGGTGGCCAAGCTCCCCAAGCGGGAGCGCCCGACGGCCTGAACCGCCGCGGCGCCGGCGGCAGGCGCCGACGCCACGGCACGGCTCAGCGCGGAACGACCCGCTCGGTGGCCCACTCCCGCCAGCCGGCCAGCCGGTCCGCCGCGGCGGCGAGCTGGTCGGCGACCGGGCCGGGGCCGGTGGAACCGGGGGTGGTCCGGGCCGCGAGAGCCGAACGGACCGAGAGCACGTCGCGCACCGACGGGTCGAGGTGCCCGCTGATCGTGGCCAGGTCCTCGTCGGAGACGTCGTTGAGCTCGCACTCCCGAGCAGCGCAGAGCGCCACCAACTGGCCGGTGATCTCGTGCGCGTCGCGGAACGGCACATTACGTCGGACCAGCCAGTCGGCGACCTCGGTGGCGAGGGAGAAGCCGACCGGGGCGGCGGCGACGAGGCGGTCCACCCGGACCGTCATCGTGGAGATCATTCCCGCCAGGGCCGGAAGCAGCAGCTCCAGGGTGTCGACCGCGTCGAAGGCCGGCTCCTTGTCCTCCTGCATGTCCCGGTCATAGGTCATCGGCAGGCCCTTGAGCATGGTGAGCACTGTCATCAGGCCGCCGACCAGACGCCCGGACTTGCCCCGGGCCAGCTCGGCGATGTCCGCGTTCTTCTTCTGCGGCATGATCGACGAGCCGGTGGCGAAGGAGTCGTCCAGCTCCACCCAGCCGAACTCGTGCGAGGTCCAGAGCACCACCTCCTCGCCGAGCCGGGACAGGTGCACCCCGATCAGGGCGGTGGTGAAGAGGAACTCGGCCACGAAGTCCCGGTCGGCGACGGCGTCCATCGAGTTGGCGAACGACGTACGGAAGCCCAACTCCTTGGCCACCGCCACCGGGTCCAGCGGGAGCCCCGAACCGGCCAGGGCGCCCGCGCCGAGCGGGCTGATCGCTGCCCGGTGGTCCCAGTCGCGCAGCCGTTCGAGGTCGCGCAGCAGCGGCTGCACGTGGGCGAGCAGCCAGTGCCCGAAGGTGACCGGCTGGGCGTGCTGGAGGTGGGTCATGCCCGGCGCGGCGGTGTCGATGTGCCGCTCGGCCTGCTCGACCAGCGCCTCCGCCAACTCGACCAGGCGGCTGGCCACGCCCCGGGCGTGGTCGCGCAGGTAGAGCCGCAGGTCGGTGGCGACCTGGTCGTTGCGGGACCGGCCGGCGCGCAGCTTGCCGCCGAGGCTGCCGAGACGCTCCAGCAGACCGCGCTCCAGCGCGGTGTGCACGTCCTCGTCGTCGATGGTGGGGCGGAACGTTCCGGAGGCGCAGGCGGCCTCCAGGTCGTCCAACGCGGCCAGCATCCGGCCCAGTTCCTCCGGATCGAGCAGGCCGGCGCCGGCCAGGACCCGGGCGTGCGCCCGGGAACCGGCGATGTCGTACGGGGCCAGGCGCCAGTCGAACTGCACGCTCACCGACAGTCGGGCGAGCGCCTCGGCGGGGCCACCCGCGAACCGGCCACCCCAGAGGCTCGTCCGGTTGGTGGCGGCGCTGTTCTCGGTCAGGCTCTTGTCGTCCACGTCGCCCATCATTGCGTTGGTTGCCTTCCGCTCGCGACTGCGGGGCCCGCTTGCCGCGTTTGATCAGTCTCCGCGCTCACACGTGTCACTGTCCGCCACCACCCAACCGGGCGTCCCGAGCCGCGGCCATCCGGCTCGGCAGCCCCCACAGCTGCACGAAGCCCTTCGCCAGGGACTGGTCGAAGGTGTCGCCGGTGTCGTAGGTGGCCATCTGGAAGTCGTAGAGGCTCGCCTCGGAGCGCCGGCCGGTCACCGTGGCCCGGCCGCCGTGCAGGATCATCCGCACCTCGCCGCTCACGTGCCGCTGCGCGTCGTCGATGAACGCGTCCAGCGACGCCTTCAGCGGCGAGAACCACAGCCCGTCGTAGACGAGTTCGCCCCAGCGCTGATCGACGCCCTTCTTGAACCGGGCCAGGTCCCGCTCGACGGTCACCGCCTCCAGCTCCTGATGGGCGGTGATCAGGGCGATCGCGCCGGGCGCCTCGTACACCTCGCGGCTCTTGATGCCGACCAGGCGGTCCTCGACCATGTCGAGCCGACCCACGCCCTGAGCGCCGGCGCGCCGGTTGAGCTCCAGGATCGCCTGGTACGGGGTGACCGTCTCACCGTCGATCGCCACCGGCACACCGCCGTCGAAGGTGATCACGACCTCGTCGGGGTCGCGCTCCGGGGTCGGGTCGGAGGTGTACGAGTAGAGGTCCTCGACGGGGGCGTTCCAGATGTCCTCCAGGAAGCCGGTCTCCACCGCGCGGCCCCACAGGTTCTGGTCGATGGAGTACGGCGACCTGGCCGACACGTCGATCGGCAGCCCCTTCTCCTCGGCGAAGGCGATCGCCTTGTCCCGGGTCCAGGCGAAGTCCCGGGCCGGCGCGATGATCTTCAGGTCGGGGGCGAGCGCGTTCAGGCCCACCTCGAACCGGACCTGGTCGTTGCCCTTGCCGGTGCAGCCGTGCGACACGATCGTGCCGCCGTGCGTGCGCGCCGCCGCCACCAGGTGCTTGACGATCAGCGGCCGGGACAGCGCCGACACCAGTGGGTAGCGGTCCATGTAGAGCGCGTTGGCCCGGATCGCCGGCAGGCAGTAGTCGGCGGCGAACTCGTCGCGCGCGTCCACCACCTCGGACTCGGCGGCGCCGCAGTCCAGGGCACGCTGCCGGATGGCGTCGAGATCCTCACCGCCCTGCCCGACGTCGACCGCGACCGCGATCACCTCGGCGCCGGTCTGCTCCGACAGGTACGGAATGGCGACGGAGGTGTCCAACCCGCCGGAGTACGCGAGCACGACCCGCTCGGTCATGACGTGGTGTTCCCTTCAGCGGTGTCGTCCCGGCGGGCCCAACCGGCGAGCTTGTCTCCGAGCGCGGCCCCGCCGACGGCCTCACGGGCCACGACGAGGATGGTGTCGTCGCCGGCGATGGTGCCGACGATCTCGGGCAGGCCTGCCCGGTCCAACGCGCTGGCCAGGTACTGGGCTGCGCCCGGCGGTGTCCGCAGCACGGCGATGTTGCCGCTGGAGTCGACCCCGTTGAGCAGTTCGCGCAGCAGCCGTACCAACCGGGCCGGCGCGGCCTCGGCGTCGCGCAACGGCCGCTGCCCGTCCTCGGGGATCAGGTAGACGGCCGGACCGTCGCCGCCGCGCACCTTGACCGCGCCCAACTCCTCCAGGTCCCGCGAGAGGGTGGCCTGGGTGACGCCGACGCCGTCGGCGGCGAGCAGATCCGCCAGCTCGGTCTGCGACCGGATCGGCCGGTCGCGGATCAGCTCCACGATCCGGGCGTGCCGGGCCGCGCGAGTCAGCGGCGCGGTCATCGTGGCCCTCCGGTGGCGGCATCGCCGTTCGCGGGTTCCAGCAGGAACGTCAGCAGCGCCTTCTGGGCGTGCAGCCGGTTCTCCGCCTGGTCGAAGACAGCGCTCTGCGGGCCGTCGAGCACCTCGTCGGTGATCTCCTCACCGCGGTGTGCGGGCAGGCAGTGCAGCACTATCGCGTCCGGTGCGGCCTGACCGAGCAGCTCCTTGTTGACCTGGTACGGCAGGAACGGGGTGATCCGGTCCAACCCGTCGGACTCCTGCCCCATCGACGTCCAGGTGTCGGTGGCCAGCACGTCGGCGTCGCGTACCGCCTGGGCCGGGTCGGTCAGCACCCGCACCGACCCGCCGGTCTCCGCGGCGATCTCAGCGGCCCGTCGCACCACCGCCTCGTCCGGCGCGAACCCGGCCGGGCCGGCGATCCGCACGTGCATCCCCGCCGTCGCCCCGGCCAGCAGGTACGACTGCGCCATGTTGTTCGCGCCGTCCCCCACGTACGCCAGGGTGCGCCCGGCCGTGCCACCGCACCGCTCCCGGATGGTGAGCAGGTCGGCCAGCAGCTGGCACGGGTGGAAACCGTCGGTGAGCGCGTTGACCACCGGCACGGTCGCGCCCGCAGCCACCTCGGCGATCCGCTCGTCACCGTGTGTCCGCAGCACGATCGCCGCGACGTAGCGGGACAGCACCCGCCCCGCGTCGGCGAGCGACTCCCCGCGACCGAAGTGGGTGACCTGCGTGTCCACCACCAGGGGGTGCCCGCCCAGCTCGGCGATCCCGGCGTCGAACGAGATCCTGGTCCGCAGGCTCTGCTTGTCGAAGAGCACCGCGACCGAGCGGGGGCCGACCAGCGGCCGGTGGCCGAACCGGTCCGCCTTCATGCCCGCCGCCAGGTCAAGGACAGCGGACTGTTCAGCCGGCGAGAGGTCGTCGTCGCGCAGGAAGTGCCGGGTCATCGAGTCGTCCCCGTCGTGGTGGTCAGTGTGGCTGGTGCGGTCTGCGCGCCGGCAGCGGCCGGGGCGGTCGCGTCCAGTGCTGCGGGCAACGCCGCGAGGAAGGTGTCCGCCTGGGCGGCGGTGAGGATCAGCGGTGGGGCCAGCCGGATCACACCCGGCTGCACCGGGTTGACCAGGAAGCCGGCTTCCCTCAGCGCCTCGGCCAGCACCGACGACACCGGCGCGGTGAGCGCCACACCGAGCAGCAGCCCGGACCCGCGTACCTCGCCGATCAGCGGGTGGCCCAGCGCCTCGATGCCGCGCCGCAACCGCTCGCCGACCCGCTTGACGTTGTCGAGCAGGCCCTCGTTGGCGATGGTCGCCACCACGGCGAGCGCCGCCGCGCAACTGACCGGGTTGCCGCCGAACGTGGTGCCGTGCGAGCCGGGCGTGAGCAGGTCCGCGGCGGGGCCGAAGGCCAGCGTCGCACCGATGGGCAGACCGCCCCCCAGCCCCTTGGCCAGGGTGACCACGTCCGGTTCCACACCCTCGGCCTGGTGCGCGAACCAGTGCCCGGTACGCCCGACACCGGTCTGCACCTCGTCGAGGACCAGCAGCGCGCCGTGCCGGGCGGTGATCCGCCGGGCCTCGGCGAGGTAGCCGGCCGGCGGGACCAGCACGCCGTTCTCCCCCTGGACCGGTTCCAGGATCACCATGGCGGTCGCCTCGGAGACGGCCGCTTCAAGGGCGGCGACATCGCCGTAGTCGACGTGGGTCACCTCGCCGGGCAGCGGCCGGAACGGGTCGGCCTTGGCCGGTTGACCGGTCAGCGCCAGGGCGCCCATGGTGCGGCCGTGGAAGCCGCCCCTGGTGGCCACCACCTGGGTGCGGCCGGTGCGCCGGGAGAGCTTGAACGCCGCCTCGTTAGCCTCCGCGCCCGAGTTGGCGAAGAACACCCGGCCCGGTCGGCCGGCGAGCGCCAACAGCAGTTCGGCGAGGGCCACCGGCGGCTCGGCCACGTAGAGGTTGGAGACGTGCCCAAGGGTCGCGACCTGCTTCGACACCGCCGCCACCACCGCCGGGTGGGCGTGACCGAGGGCGTTGACCGCAATGCCACCCACCAGGTCCAGGTACTCCCGGCCGGCGTCGTCGACCACGACGGCGCCCTGACCGGAGACCAACGCCATCGGCGGCGTGCCGTAGTTGTCCATCATGGACTGCTTCCACCGCTGCGCCAACGTGCTCATGTCGCGTCCGTCCCGTCTCCCGGCACCACCATCGTTCCGAACCCTTCCGAGGTGAACACCTCAAGCAACGTGGAGTGCGCCACCCGGCCGTCGACGACGTGCGCGGCGGGCACTCCCCCACGCACCGCTCGCAGGCACGCCTCCATCTTCGGCACCATGCCCGACTCCAGGCTGGGCAGCAGCTTCGCCAGATCGTCCGCGACGATCTCGGAGACCAGGCTGCTGGTGTCCGGCCAGTCCGCGTACAGGCCGGCCACGTCGGTGAGCACGACCAGCTTGCGGGCCTGCAACGCGATGGCCAGCGCGGCGGCGGCGGTGTCCGCGTTGAGGTTGTGCAGCACCCCCTCCACGTCCGGCGCCACCGTGGAGATCACCGGAATCCGACCCGCCTCGATCAGGTCGGTCACCGCGGACACGTCGACCGACTCGACGTCCCCGACCTGACCCACGTCGACCGGCACCCCGTCCACGTACGCCGGACGCCGCACCGCGGTGAACAGCCGGGCGTCCTCGCCGGAGAGGCCGACGGCGTACGGGCCGTGCGAGTTGATCAGACCCACCAACTCCCGGCCCACCTGACCGACCAGCACCATCCGGACCACGTCCATCGCCTCGGCGGTGGTCACCCGCAGACCACCCCGGAACTCGCTGGCGATGCCGAGGCGACCCAGCATGGCGGAGATCTGCGGACCGCCGCCGTGCACCACCACCGGCTTCAGGCCGGCGTAACGCAGGAAGACCATGTCGGCCGCGAACGCCCGTTGCAACTCCGGCTCGGTCATCGCGTTGCCGCCGTACTTGACCACGACCGTCGAGCCGGTGAAGCGCGCCAACCAGGGCAACGCCTCGATCAACGTCTCCGCCTTGACCTGGGCACGAGCCAGATCGCTGCTCAGGCTCACCGCACCGGCCTTTCGTTCGCGACTGCGGGACTCCGCTGCGCTGCGTTCCTCGCGCTCATGTGGAGTACGCCGAGTTCTCGTGCACGTACGCGTGGGACAGGTCGTTGGTCCAGATCGTGGCGGCCGACGTACCCGCGTGCAGGTCGATCCGGATGGCCACGTCCCGCCCGGTCAGGTCGACCTTCGAGCGGTCCTCGGCGGCGGCGCCGCCCCGGCACACCCACACCCCGTTGACCGCCACGTCCACCTCGTCCGGCTCGAACGCGGCAGCGGTGGTGCCGACGGCGGCGAGGATCCGACCCCAGTTCGGGTCGTTGCCGAACAGCGCCGTCTTGACCAGGTTGTTACGGGCCACCGCACGGCCCACCTCGACCGCCTCGTCCTCGTCCGCCGCGCCGACCACGTCGATGGTGATCTGCTTGGTGGCGCCCTCGGCGTCGGCCACCAACTGCTGGGCCAGGTCGTGACAGGCCGCGGTGACGGCGGCGGCCAGCTCGGCCGGCGTCGGCTCGATGCCGCTCGCGCCGCTGGCCAGCAGCAACACCGTGTCGTTCGTTGACATGCAGCCGTCGGAGTCGACCCGGTCGAAACTGACCCGGGTGGCCGCCCGCAACGCCTCGTCCAACGTCGCCGGCCCGGCCACCGCGTCGGTGGTCAACACGCAGAGCATGGTGGCCATCCCGGGCGCGAGCATCCCCGCGCCCTTGGCCATGCCGCCGACCGTCCAGCCGCTCCCCCGGGTCACAGTGGTCTTCGGCCGGGTGTCCGTGGTCATGATCGCCTCGGCGGCGGCCGGGCCACCGTCGCGGGACAGCCGTCGGATCGCCGAGCGGACGCCCGGCAGCAGCTTCGGCATCGGCAGCCGCTCGCCGATGAGGCCGGTCGAGCAGACCGCCACATCACCGGCGCCGAGGATCAACCGGGGGCTGACCGAGGTCAGCACGGCGGCGGTGTGCTCGGCGGTGGCGTGCGTGTCCTGGAAGCCGGCCGGACCGGTGCAGGCGTTGGCGCCACCGGAGTTGAGCACCACGGCGCGGACCACACCGCCCTGCACGACCTGCTGGGTCCAGAGCACCGGCGCGGCCCTGACCCGGTTGGTGGTGAAGACACCGGCGACACCGGCGTCCGGGCCGTCGTTGACCACCAGGGCCACGTCCGCGCCGCCGCCGGCCTTGAGGCCGGCGGCCACACCGGCCGCCCGGAATCCCCGAGGGGCGGTGACACTCAAGGGGTGACCCCCCAGATCGACAGGCCCGTCGTCTCCGGCAGGCCGAGCATCAGGTTGGCGTTCTGCACGGCCTGACCGGCCGCGCCCTTGCCCAGGTTGTCCAACGCGCTGACCACGATCAGACGACCCGAGTCGACGTCGACGGTGGCCTGGAGGTGACACGAGTTGGAGCCGAGGGTCGCGGCCGTGTGCGGCCAGCGACCCTCAGGCAGCACGTGCACGAACGACGCGTCCGCGTACGCCCGGGCCAGCACCTCCTGCGGGTCGGCGCCACGCGCCGGCACCGCTGTGACGGTGGCCAGGATGCCGCGCGGCATCGGCGCCAGAACCGGGGTGAACGACAGCCCGGTCGCGCCGGTGGCCTGCTTGATCTCCGGGACGTGCTGGTGGGTGCCCACCCGGTACGGCGACAGGTCGCCCATCACCTCGCTGGCCAACAGGTGCGCCTTGGCCGCCCGGCCGGCGCCGGAGGTGCCGGAGGCGGCGACCACCACCACGTCGGCGGGGTTGGCCGCGCCGTCGGCGATCAGCGGCGCGAGCGCCAGGGTGATCGCTGCGGCGTAGCAACCGGTGTTCGCCACCCGGGTGGAGCCGGCGATCAGCTCCCGCTGACCGGGCAACTCGGGCAGGCCGTAGGTCCACTGCCCGGCGTGCGTGCCGCCGTAGTACTGCGCCCAGGCGTACGGGTCGGCCAGCCGGTGGTCGGCACCCAGGTCGACGATCCGCACCTCGGCCGGGAGCTGGGCCGCGAGAGCCGCCGACTGGCCGTGCGGCAGGGCGAGGAACACCAGGTCCGCATCGGCCAGGATCGCCGGATCGGTCTCGCCGAGCACCAGGTCGAGCCCGGTGAGCTGCGGGTGCACCACGTCGACGCGGTGCCCGGCCTGGCTGTGCGCGGTGGCGGCGACCAGGTCGAACTCCGGGTGCCCGGCGATCAGGCGCAGCAGCTCGCCCCCGGCGTACCCGCTCGCACCGGCGACCGCGACTCGGATCCCCATACTCACCTCCGCATGACTATGCAGCGAAGGCTAGCAGCAGGACGCGATGACTGCAATTTTATGTGAAGCACTGCATGAAAGTGCAGCCGGTGGGTGCGCTGGGATGACGGTCGAAGAAGTACGGCAGCCAACGCCGACAGAACGCGCCGAACGGCCGGACCGCCGGACAGACCCGCCGGTTGAGGCCGGACAGGGACACCACGTCCCGCCGGTCGGCCTGGTTGAACAGGCCGATGGTGACGTCGAAGACCCCTCGTTGCACGGCTGCCTGGACACCTGCGGCCAGAATATCCGCATCCACCTCGTCGACGGTGGCGTCCCGCCTCAGCAACTCGCCGGCCACGGCCGGCAACAGGTTGTTGCTGATGACCGTGATCAGTTTCGGGTTCGGCGCGAGATCGACGACTGACGACGAGTAGCCCGAGACGTTGACGAAGGCCTCGGTGAAGGGCAGCAGGACCTTCGCCGTGCCCCAACCGTCGACCAGTTCCGCCGCCGACCGCGACACCTCGGAGACCAGGTACAGGTGGGTGGCGAGGACGGCGTACCGGACCCGCGGATCAGCGGCCAGCAACTGCGCGATCCGGAACTCCTCAGCGCTGAAACAGAGCCGGGCGAGCATGTACACGCGGGCCAACTCCCGCGCCTCGGCGGTCGTCAACAACACCTCGGCCGACCCCGCCCCCTGCGCGGGACCGCCCGGCGACGGCCGGCGCGAGCGCCGGCCCTCCTCGCCCGCGACGCCGATCGCGTCGTCAAGCGTCGAGAGGATGCGCTCGGCCGGCAGCGGTACGGCGTCCGGGCCGCCCCGACACCGTCGGGCAAGGTCCGGCCAGTGCGTCGACAAGCGGGTCATGACATCCCGGCACGCCTCGGCGTGAGACTGGCCCCGTCGTGACGCGAGCCGCTCGATGCCGCGGAGCAGGTGCGCGGCCGGCGAGCCCGGGGTGGTCTCCTCGCGTAGCCGAGCGACAGCGTCCGGCAGGCTCCGGCCGGCCGTCAGCCCGAAGTAACCGTCGAGGGTGTCGAGATCCGCAGCGCCGAAGCGCACCGCCACCGACTTCCCGGCCACGACCCGCTCCCAGTAGTACGCGCTGAGCGCGGCGGGATCCGCCAGCAGCGCGCCGAGGTCGCCGGACTCCGGCGAGGGTCGCCCCGGCGGCAACACACCCCGCAGCAGCATGCGAACGAAATCGTCGTTGCGCGCGGTCACCTCGGCTGAAGCGGCCTGAAACCAGACCTCGGATGCCAGCTTGGCGGTCTGCCTCTCCTCGTTCACGGATTCGAGATAGGTGTCCAGCTTCTCCTTCTCCGGATGCGCCGGGCATCGTTCGCCCAGCGAGGGAGCCGCCAACCGGATGTACATCCCGAACAACTCGCCGGTGATTTCGCGGCCCGGGGCGCCCAGGTCGAAAAGGTCGTCGGCCAGCACGGAGCCGAGGGCACCGAACACACACCCGGTGGCCAGGGACGCGTCGTCGGCGATGTCAGCGGCCGCGACGCACAGATCGACGATGAAGCGTCGCAGGGACAGCGCGGCCGCGTTCCCGTCGGTCGAACCCCAGACCGGGCCGGCGGGCCGGGACGCGACCGCCGTCGACAGGAGCTGCCGCAGAGCTACCAGCGCGTCGTGCAGCTCATCGGCGAGTTCGCTGACCGGCCGGCGTGGCGCCGCGGACTCCGCGAGCAGGACCGCACCGAGGTCGTGCCGCGTGACGATGTCCTGGATGTGCTCCGGCGTCATCTCCCGGATCACGATCCGCGCCCGCTTGCGCACCTCCTCCCGCAGGTCGGTGTAGAGCGGCATGTTGAGGGCGCCCTGCAGGTCGTACTGCATGCGCAGGACGAGGCGCTGCGCGATGGGCGTGTCGTCGTCGACGGCCGAGGCCAGCGTGGCGCGGCGCAGTCGGTCGAGGGAGACGCCCGCGCTCTGCCGCTCGTACCAGGCGCGGAAACCCTCGTCGCGCAGGAGATGCCGGTCCGGGTCGACGACGAAACCGGGCCGGGACGCGGCGGCCGCGAGCGCCGCGACGACCCGTGGCATCTCGTCGGCGAGAAGCTCCAGGAAGGAACGCCCGTCCCCGGTCGCCAACAGGAACCGGTCGAGAGCCGACCCCGGAAGGTCATTGGCACCGAGGAAGCCGGTGCCCTCGTCGGTCCGGTGGAACGCCGCCATGATCGCGCTGCGTGGCCCGCCGGCGGACGTACGGTACCGGTGATGGACCAGCCGACTCGCGGCGAAGATCGTGTGACACGGTGCCGGGATGTCCTCAAGGTGGACGACTCGCGGGAGGCCGTCGTCGAAGAAACGGGCCTGGGCGGCGAGCGCCTCGTCCACCCGGGCCTGCGAGGGGAAGATGCAGCTGTCCTCGTCGCTCCACACGGTGCCGTCGTCGTCCACGTAGCACTGGCGCAGGAGCCGATTCGTGCGGGGCAGGTAGGTGAGCCCCTGCCCCGAGGGCCCTCGACCGGTGCCCATCGTCCAGGTGACGATCACCTTGAACTCGTCCATGAAGGGGCTGTTGTCGACGTGCAGGGTGTTGTCCCGCGCCACGACGTCGAGGGGCTGCGTGTCCTTGGCGCGCAAGTCGATGATCTTCACGGGCCCGCCGAGGGCGTGCGCGACGAGAGCGACCAGCAGCGGATGGGAGAACGCCTCCCGGAAGTCCGGGTGCTCGACCAGGGAGCCCGCGTCGGCGACGTTCAGGTAGTTGTGCAGCGAGCCACGGCTGCCCCTGGTGTCGATCGCCGAGTCGTACACCCGCCGCGCGCTGTCGAAACGCTCGGGTGGGACGAGCCCGGCGAAGCTGAGGGCACCCTCGGCCGCGAGGTTCCCGCTCAGCGACGTGAAGGTGTTCCGCAGGAGCGGGCCGTCCGCCCCCGCCCGGCAGGCTCTGTCGACCATCGCTTCGATCTCGCGGCGGAACCTCGTGGCTTCCCGCTCCCGTCGCAGTTGCCGATAGGACGCGGGGCTGGCCAGCTCGTCAGCCGGGACGAGCGGCGCGTACCGAGGACTCATGTCGCCGGACTCCCGACCACCAACGTCGACTGGGTGAGATCCGGGTAGTGCTCCAGGCGGGCCAGTGCCCGTTGGACCTCTTCCACGGCGCTCACGTTCCCGCACTGACCGTACGCCTGCTCGAGCTGACCCAGGATCGTCCGGACGGAACGGAAGTTGCCGAGGGACTCCTCCACCCGCCAGGCCCGCTCCAGCCAGGTGCAGCCCTCCTCCACCTCGCCCGACCGCAGGCCGGTCGCGCCGAGCAGACGCAGGGCCAGAGCCCTGCCGTAGTCGTTGCCGCGCTCCTCGCACATGGCGAGGCTGCGCAGGCCGAGCCCCCGGGCCCACGAATGGTGGCCCGTTTCGTTCAGGGCTCGCGCCGCGTCGTACAGACCCCGGGCCTCGCGGACGACGTTGTTGCCGCTTCTCGATTCCCGGGCCGCGCGCAACCCCCAGCGGAGCGCCTCCCGGTGGTCACCCGACCGGAGGCAGAGCTCGGCCATGGCGTGATGTGACGACGCCCGACCCGAATCGTCGCCGGACGCCGCGTCCAGCGCGATGGAGGCGCGCAACTGCTCCTTCGCCGGCTCAAGCTGGCCGATGTCCGCGAGGGCCCGTCCCAGTGCGCGTCGGGACAGCGCCTCCATCGCCGGGTCACCGGCGGCCGCCGCAGCGACAGCCTCCCGCTGGACGGACAGCGTTCGCGTGACGTCCTGTCGCCAGTAGAGGAACGTGTTGACCGCCCGCGCGAACCGGGTGATGAAGGCGAAGTCGTCGTCGGCCCGGGCCTCCTCGATGAGGTAGGTCATGGACGCGGTGATCGACTCGAACCAGGAGAGGGCCTGCGCCACCGTGAGGCTGACCGATCCGACGACCGCCAGCAGCTCCTGGTCCACCGGCAGGGAGTCCCGGTGCGGATCGATGGCGCGATCGGCGGCGTAGCTCAACGCCAGGTACACGGTGCGGATGCGGCGCGCGGTCAGCTCCCGCTCGGCGGGGTCCAGCACCTGCCCGAGCGTCTCCGCGAGATAGGCCTTCATCAGGTCGTGGAAGCGGTAACGGCCAGGGCTGATCTCGTCGATGAGGGATGCCAGGCACAGCGCTTGAAGAGTGCGGTCACACACCCGCCTGGGCTGGCCGAGGACGAGGCACAGCACCGCGACCGAGCATTCGTTGCTGGGCAGCATGGACGCGACGTAGAGGACCTTCGCCGTCGCCGCGTCGAGGTCGTCCAGTGACCAGGAGATGACGCGTCCGACCTCGATGCCCAGACCGGCGTCGTCGAGGAAGCGAAGTGGGCTCTGCTCCTCCTCGATTCCCCTCGCCGCGTCGTCGATCGTCCACGTGGTCTGGATGGCGAGCTTCGCCGAGACGATCGCCAGCGCCAACGGGTGCCCCTCCAGAAGCTGCACGATGCGCCGGGCGGCGGCCTGCTCCCGTTCGACGCGGACGAACCCCACACGTTCGGCGATGAGCTCCACCCCCTCGTCGAGGGTCAGCAACGGAAGTTTGATGACCCGGGCGTCGTGACGAACGCTCATCTCGGGGATCGCCCGGCGGCTGGTCACCACCAACACCGACCCGAAGCCCGGCACCAGGTCCCGAACCTGCTCGTAGGAACCGACGTTGTCCACGATGACGAGGCACCGCCGGCCTGCGGTGACGGCGCGGAAGACGCCGCCCCACTCCGCCTCGTCGTCAGGAAGGTCGGACCGGTTGATCCCCAGCGTGGCCAGGAAGCTACGCAGGGCGTCCCGGGCTTCGATGCGCGGTGTGCCGGAGTACGCGCGCATGTCGACGAAGAACTGCCCGTCGGGATATTCGGCGATGCGCGAGTTGGCCCAGGCGACCGCGAGGGTGGTCTTTCCCGAGCCGGCCAACCCCCAGAGCATGCAGCAGCGCGAGCCCGGCGTTGTCGTCGCCTCGTCCATCTCGTGCAGCAGGTGGTGCCTGCCGACGATCCGACCGATTCCACCCGGGAGCATGTGCGGTGGCTCGGGCACGCGCGCGGCAGTGCGCGGCTGCTCGACGTAGATCGCGCCGGAGGTGCCCACCTGGAGGACCTGGTGCGCCAACAGGCCCTCGGCCACGTTGTGCGACGAGCTTCCGGAGGCGGGCTCCATGTCGGTCACCTTCCGGCTACATCGTGATGTCGCCGACGCGCTGGGCCTGCACCAGCTTGCCCACGTTGCTGGAGGCCACCACGTTCGTGCTGCCAGCCGGCGTCGCCCCCTGCCGAAGCTCCCGCAGGAACTGCGGATCCTCGGCCGCGAGACGGGCCAGAAGCGCACGGAGCTGAGCCACGTCGTCTGCCGAGGCGTCGCCCCGCGTGACTCGGTCCAGGGATTCGAGCATCCCCGCCGGCTCGTCCCCGCGGACGAATCGCCGCCGGATCATGTCGACGAGAGCCGCCCCGGACCCCTCGGCAATCTTGACGAGCGCCCCGGCGACAATTGCCTCGATCATGCGCTGCTCCTTGACCTGAAGGCCTGCGACAGGCGTCGGCGCTCACCCCTTCGCCAGGCAAGGCTACCGATTCGTGTCGACCTCGGAAAGGCTCGTGAGACGGTCGGCAACGTCGACGCGGAGCCCTCGGCCGGCCACCCGAACGCCGTCTCGTATCGATGTCGACACATGCCATTGGCGACGGATGCCTGGTGCCCAGCCACCGCGACCTGCCAGGGGACGCCATCGCCGGCGGCGAAGGCTGGCGCGGCCTGTCGGAAGCCCGACACGGCCGAGCTGGCGGCGACACAACGACGGCCCCGCTACCCGCTGCCGGGTACCGGGGCCGTCGTGAATCGCGTCAGGCGCCGCGAAGGGTGGCGCCGAGGCGCTCCGCCGCGACGGCGACCGCCGCGTCCCGTGCCGCGACCGCCTCCTCGACGGTGAGCGTCCGGTCCGGTGCCCGGAAGGTCAGCTTGTACGCCAGCGACCGGCGGCCGGCGCCGAGCTGCGCGCCGGAGTACACGTCGAACAGCCGCACGTCCTCCAGCAGCTCACCGGCGCCCGCCTCCAGCGCCCGGCGCACCTGCTCCGCCGGCACCGACTCGTCCACCACCAGAGCCACGTCGATCAACGCCGGCGGGAAGCCGGAAACCGTCGGCGCCGGCGTCACCGGGGTCGGCGGCAGCGCGTCGAGGTTCAGCTCCATCGCGCTGGTACGGCGAGGCAGCTCCAACGCCGCTACCACCACCGGGTGCAACTCCCCGGCGTGTCCGACGACCGAGCCGTCGACCCGCAGCTCGGCGCAGCGACCCGGGTGCCACGGGGCGTACTCGGCGGCACGCACCTCGACACGCTCGTCGGGGATCCCGGCGGCGGCCAGCACGTCACGGGCCGCCTCGATCGCGTCCGCCCAGCCGGCCGGTCGGCCCGCACCCCACCAGCCGGCCGGGTCCAGGTCACCGGAGAGCACCACCGCGACGTGCACCGGTTGCGCCGGCACCACGGCGTCGGCGGCTGCGAACTCCTCGTCGGTGGGGCGACGGTCCACGCCCATCGCCGGCGGGCTGCCGGCGCCGACGCGCGGGTGGAAGACCGCACCGATCTCGTAGAGGGCGAGGTCGCGGTGACCCCGGCCGAGGTTGCGCTTGAGGATGCCGAGCAGCGGGCCGAGCAGCGTGGTGCGCAGCAGCGGCTCCTCCTCGGACAGTGGGTTGGCCAACCGCACCGCGGGCCGACGCGGGTCGTCAGCCGGCAGGCCGAGTTGGTCGGCCAGCTCCGGCGACACGAACGGGTGCGCGAGCACCTCCACGTACCCCCGCTCGGCGAGCGACGTCGCGACGGCCCGGCGGCGACGCTGCCGCGGGGTCAGACCGCGCCCCGCAGGCGCGGTCGGCAACACCGACGGCACCCGGTCGTACCCGTCGAGGCGGACCACCTCCTCGACCAGGTCGGCCGGGTCGGTCAGGTCGGGCCGCCAGGTCGGCGGGGTGACGCTCAGCACCGTCCCGACGCCGCTGGCCACGCCGACCGCGCCCGGGTCCTCGGTCAACCGGTCCGCGCCCTGCGCGACAGTGCAGCCCACCTGCTCCAGCAGGGCGACCACCCGCGCCGGCGGGTACTCGACACCGACCCGCCGGGTCGGCAGGTCCGCCGGAAGACTGATCGGGGTACGCGGCCGGACGTGGTCGATGTCCAGGATCTCCACGCTCGGGGTGCCACCACCGTGCTCGGTGAGCAGCCGCACGGCACGCTCCAGCGCGACCAGCGGCACGGCCGGGTCGACGCCCCGCTCCCAGCGCTTCGCGGCCTCGCTGAACAGCTTGTGTCGACGGGCGGTGCGCCCGACCATCGCCGGGTCCCAGTGCGCCGCCTCGAAGAGCACAGTGGTGGTGACCCCCGTGACGACCTCGCTGGTCTCACCGCCCATCACCGCCGCGAGGGAGATCGGCCCCGTGTCGTCGCAAATCACCATGTCGTCGGCGGTGAGCACCCGGCTGACCCCGTCCAGGGTGGTCAGCTTCTCCCCCGCCTCGGCGCGACGGACCACCAGCGGCCCGGCGATCCGGTCGGCGTCGAAGGCGTGCATCGGCTGGCCCAGCTCCAACATCACGTAGTTGGTGATGTCGACCGGCAGCGAGATGCTGCGAATGCCGGCCGTGACGAGCCGCTGGGCCATCCACGACGGGGTGGGCGCGCCCGGGTCGACGCCCCGCACCAGGCGGGCGGTGAACCGGTCACAGCCGACCGTGTCGCGGACCTCCACCGGGTACGCCGGCGTCTCGGTGCCGGCCGGGGCGGGCACCAGGGCGGGATCACGCAGCGGCACGTCGAACGCGTGGGACAGCTCTCGGGCCAGGCCGCGCAGGCTCAGCGCGTACCCCCGGTCCGGGGTGATCTCCAGCTCGAACACGACGTCGTCGAGGCCGACGACGGGCCGCGCGTCGTCGCCCGGCTTGGCCGCGCCGTCCGGCGGCAGCACGATGATGCCCGAGTGGTCGTCGCCCAGGCCCAGCTCCTTGGCGGAGCAGATCATGCCGGCCGAGTTGTGCCCGTACGTCTTACGGGCGCCGATCGCGAACCCGCCGGGCAGCACACCACCGGGCAGGATCACCACCACCCGGTCACCGACGGCGAAGTTACGCGCCCCGCAGACGATCTCCTGCGGCTCGCCGGTGCCGTTGGCGGCGCCCACGTCCACCCGGCAGAACCGGATCGGCTTCTTGAAGCCGGTCAGCTCCTCGATCTCGCGCACCTCGCCGACGACGAGCTGCCCGGTGACGCTCTCGCGAAGGTCCACCACGGACTCGACCTCGATACCGAGGTCGACCAGGGCCTGCTCCAGGTCACCGGTGGGCAGGTCGGCGGGGAGATCGACGTACTCCCGCAGCCAACTGACAGAAACTCGCATGACTTCAGACCACCGTTCCCGTGTCTCGTACCCGCATCGCCTACGCCCCGGTCCCGAGCGCGCGGCTGAACCGCACGTCGCCCTCGAAGAGATGGCGGATGTCGCTGACCCCGTGCCGGACCATCAGGGTCCGGTCGATGCCCATGCCGAAGGCGAATCCGGAATAGACCTCCGGGTCGACGCCGCAGGCCCGCAGCACCCGCGGATTGACCATGCCGCAGCCACCCCACTCGACCCACTGCGGGCCGTCACGGTGCTCCGGGAACCACACGTCGAACTCCGCCGACGGCTCCGTGAACGGGAAGTAGTGCGGCCGCCACCGGGTCTTCGCCTCCGGGCCGAACATCGCCCGGGCGAAGTGGTCCAGCGTGCCCCGCAGGTGGGCCATCGTGATGCCCTTGTCGACCACCAGGCCCTCGGCCTGGTGGAACACCGGGCTGTGGGTGGCGTCGATCTCGTCCGTGCGGTAGACGCGACCCGGCACGATCACGTAGATCGGCGGCTTGCGGCTGAGCATCGTGCGGGTCTGCACCGTCGACGTGTGCGTACGCAGCACCAGGCCGGAGCCCTCCGGTGCGATGTGGAAGGTGTCCATCAACCCGCGCGCCGGATGGTCGGCGGGGATGTTCAACGCGTCGAAGTTGACCCACTCCAGGTCGACCTCGGGCCCCTCGGCCACCTCGTAGCCCATCCCGACGAAGAGATCGCTGATCGACTCCATCAGGGTGCTCAACGGGTGCCGGGCGCCACGCGGACGCCTGTCGTAGGGCACTGTGACGTCCACCCGCTCCTCGACCAGCACCCGCTCGGCCTGCTCGCGCTCCAGCACCTCGGCGCGGTCGGCGTAGGCGGTCTCGATCGCCCGGCGGGCCTCGTTCACCCGCTTGCCCGCGTCCGACTTCGCGGCCGGCGGCAACGCGCCGATCTCCCGGCGCGCGAGGGAGACCGGAGACCGGTCACCGAGGTGCACCGGGCGCAGCGCGGTGAGCGCGTCCGGGTCGGCCGCCGCCGTGAACGCCTTCGTGGCGTCCGCGACAGCCTCGTCCAAGGCGGCGGGGTCGAGCAGGGCGACCTGCTTCGGGTCGTACGGATCGTTGCGGTAGCTCATGGCGTACGGGCACTCCCTCACGGCGGCGCCTGCCCTCGTCGGGGCGGCGAAGCGAGTCTACGGACGCGCGGCTGCGCCGCAGCCCGCCGGTAGGAGTTGCGCAGGGAGCAGGTCAGGCCCGCCGCCCGCCGACACCGGCGGGCTGGCTAAACGAACGCCGTGTCGCGTTCATGGACGGACGCTCTCCCCTGCTGTCAGCGCGCCGCAGGCGTTCACCCTCAGCGCTGTGCTCTGGCTGAAGCGTACAGGCAGACCGCTGCGGCGGCAGCCAGGTTGAGGCTCTCCGCGCGCCCGTACAGCGGCACCCGCACCATGGTGTCGGCGGCGGTGGTCAACTCCTCGGGCAGCCCGTGCGCCTCGGAACCGAACAGCCAGGCGGTGGGCCCGACGAGCCGACCGTAATCGGTCAGGTCGTCCAGGTCGTTGTCGCCGTACCCGGTGGTGGCGAAGATCGACAGCCCGGCGGCGCGCAGCGCGCCGACCACCGCGACCGGGTCCGGGGCGCGCACCACGTCGACGTGGAAGAGGCTGCCGGCCGAGGCCCGCACACACTTGCCGTTGTACGGGTCGACGGCGTCCCCGGCGAAGATCACCGCACCCGCTCCGGCCGCGTCGGCGGTACGCAGCACCGTGCCGGCGTTACCCGGGTCGCGGATCTCGGCGAGCACCGCCACCAGCCGGGGCGCACCCGCGAGGGCCTGTTCCAGTGAGACGTCCAGGTGCCGGCAGACGGCCACCAGCCCCTGTGGGGCGACGGTCTCGGTCAGCGCCGCGAGGGCGTCGTCGGTCACCTCGGAGACCGGCACGTCGGCGCGGGCCGCCGTGGCGGCCAACTCCGGGTACCGGTCGAGCGCGGTGGTCGTACCGAACAGTTCGGTGACCACCTCCGGCCGCGCGAGGGCCTCGCGGACCGCCTGCGGGCCCTCGGCCAGGAAACGGCCGGTGGCGTCGCGGTCCCGGCGGCGTTGCAGCCGGCGGGCGGCGACAACCCTTGGGGTACGCGGGGTGAAAGCCATGGTGTGCGCTCCTCCGGCACGATTGAGGCGCCCCCCGAACGGCGGTGCCGACACGGGAGACGCCTCGCTCTGGTGCGTGGGGATCAGGCGGCCTGAGCCGCCGCGCCGCCGGTGCCCTCGGCCGTGACCGCAGCCCGGGCCAGCTCGACGATCGCCGCGAAAGAGGCGGCGTCGTTGACAGCCATGTCGGCCAGGATCTTGCGGTCGACCTCGATGCCGGCCAGACGCAGGCCCTGGATCAGACGGTTGTAGGTCATCCCGTTGGCCCGGGCGCCCGCGTTGATCCGCTGAATCCACAGCTGCCGGAAGTCGCCCTTGCGGTCGCGACGGTCCCGGTAGGCGTACTGCATCGAGTGCAGCACCTGCTCCTTGGCCTTGCGGTACAGGCGGGAGCGCTGACCGCGGTAACCACTCGCGGACTCCAGCAGGGTACGACGCTTCTTCTGGGCGTTTACAGCCCGCTTGACGCGTGCCATCTCAACTCCTAATTACGTAAGGTGGCGCGCGTCAGCGGCCGAGCAGCTTCTTGATGCGCTTGACGTCGGCCTTGGCCAGCACGACCGTGCCGGTCAGCCGGCGGGTCTGGGTGGAGGGCTTCTTCTCCAGGTTGTGGCGAAGGCCGGCCTGCTGGGCAACGATCTTGCCCTTGCCGGTCACCTTGACCCGCTTACCCATACCCGTGTGGCTCTTCATCTTCGGCATGTGGAACGTCTCTCCCCTGTTACTCGCCGCTGGTGTCGGCGGCGAGGCCGGTGTCACCGGCTGCTGCGGTCTCGCTGACCGCCGCGGTCTCATCGGCTTCCGGAGCGGCGGACTCGTCCCCTGCCCGGTCCCGAGGTCCACCGCGAGACGCCGTAGCGGCGACCGCGGAGGCCTTGACGGCCCGATGCGGAGCGAGAACCATGATCATGTTTCGGCCGTCCTGCTTCGGAGCGGCCTCGACGTATCCCAGTTCCGTGATCTCGGATTCGAGTCGACGCAGAAGCCGGTAACCCAGCTCCGGACGACTCTGCTCGCGACCGCGGAACATGATCGTCACCTTGACCTTGTCGCCCGCCTTGAGGAACCGCACCACGTGACCCTTCTTGGTCTCGTAGTCGTGCGGGTCGATCTTCGGCCGAAGCTTCATTTCCTTGATGACGGTCTGCTGCTGATTACGCCGCGCTTCGCGCGCCTTGAGTGCGCTCTCGTACTTGAACTTGCCGAAGTCCATGAGCTTGCACACCGGCGGGCGCGCCATCGGCGCAACCTCGACCAGGTCCAGATCGACGTCCGCGGCCAGCTGAAGAGCGCGCTCCAGCGGGACGATGCCCACCTGCTCACCCTCTGGGCCGACCAGTCGGACCTCACGTGCCCGGATCTGCTCGTTCACGCGTGGTTCGACGCTGATGGGGCCTCCTCGAGTCGTTTCTGCTCTGTCGCCGACCCCTGCGGCTCCCGGGAGGGAACCGACCCGAAAAGCAGAAGGCCCCGGCGCATGCCAGGGCCCGCTCGACCGGTCAGCACGATCACAAGGATCGCGCATCCGGCACCGGGACATGCCCGGAACCGGTGACCGGACCCGGCCACCGTAGCGGCGACTCGGGTGGGAGCAGGCGCTCCGCTTTCAAGGCTGCCTGCTCGCACGCGGAGACAGCCTGGTCGACTAGACAACACTACACCGGCGCCCCGGCGACCCCCAAACCGGGCACGACCTGCGGCGAGTCACGAGCGCGGCCGACCATTGCGCCGCGCCGTCGCGCCGTCGCGCCGTCGCGCCGCCCCGGCGCGCTCCCGGCACCGCCTTGGCGCTGCCCTGTCCCGCCTTGCGCGGCTGGCGCCGCCCTGGCGTGCTTGGCGTCCGCTTCAAGATCCGCGCACTTTCCCTGAAACTGCTGCGTCAGGGCGCCGGGAGGCAGCAATTTCAGGGAAGTTGTCCAGATCTTGGCGAGGGGTGCGCGGCAGGCCTGGCCGCTGGGCGGCGACGCGAGGCCAACGGCGGGCGGTCCCAGCCGCGAACCGGCAGTGGCAGTCGGCCGCCAACCGGCGTGGGCGGTTAGGCCGCCAACCGGCAGTGGCGGTTAAGCCGCGAACCGGCGGGGGCGGTGGGCCGCGAACCGGCAGTGGCGGTTAGGCCGCCAACCGGCGTGGGCGGTGTCGCGAGGGTCAGCGGCCGACGGCGCGTTCGGCGAGGCGGACCTGGTGGGCCTCGTGCAGCCGGCGCAGCGCGCGGACTCCGTCGACGGCCAGCTCCTTGTCGGCGGCCTGCAACGCGACCATCGGCAGCAGGTCGTCATCGTGCAGCTCCAGGCTGGCCCACGGCGCGCCCCGGTCGAAGCGGACGCCCCGGACAACCTCCCAGGGCAGCTCGTAGGAGCTGATGACGTTGCGGACCCGAATGCTCCGGGCGTCGGCCTCCACCCGGGGACGGGTGAACAGCAGGAAGCCGAGCGCACCGAAGATGCCCAGGCCGATCATGGCGATCTGGTCGCCGCGCTGGAAGCTGCCGTAACCATCGCCGGTCGGGCCACTCAGCGAGGTAGCGACCAGAGCGAACACCACCACCAGAGCGGCCGCCGCCGACCAGCAGACCACCCGGATGCGGCGGGGCTTCAGGCGGACCAGTTCGGTTTCACTCACCCCACCAGTCTGCCATCCGCGCCCGGTCATCGAACGCACCACCCGCCGAGCCACCACCCCGAGCCCAGCGAAGGCCAGCAACAAGATCGTGCTCGATCCAGGATCCAGTGGCCTCCGTCGAGATCGAGGCCACTACGTCAATGATCGAGCACGATCTTCCGCGTCCAGTCAGCCCCAGGGCACCCGCCGCCGCGTCGATCATGGAGTTGTGGTGGTGGACGTAAGGAGCGAAGGCGGCTGAAACGGCCACCATAACTCCATGATCGACGCCAGCTGGGTGGGGGCGGCGGGGGGCGGGGGGTGGGGGGTGGGGGGGGTTAGAGGCGGCAGGCGTGGATGTTGGTGACGAGGATGGCGCGGGCGCCCAGTTCGTACAGCTCGTCCATGATGCGGTGCACGTCGTCGCGGAGCACCATTGCCTGCACCGCCACCCAGCCCTCGCGGTGCAGCGGCGACACGGTGGGCGACTCGATGCCCGGGGTGAGCCCGCTGGCCCGGTCCAGCAGACCGGCCGGCACGTCGTAGGCGAGCATCACGTAGCGGCGGGCCACCAGCACACCGTGCAGACGGCGCAGCAACTGCTCGGCCTGCGGTTGCGCGGGTGCGCCGGCACGCCGGACCAGCACCGCCGACGAGCGCAGCAGCGGCTCGCCGAAGACCACCAGGCCCGCCTGGCGCAGGGTCGCGCCGGTCTCCACCACGTCCGCGATCACGTCGGCGACGCCGAGGCGTACGGCGTTCTCCACCGCGCCGTCGAGGCGGATCACGTCGGCCTTGACGCCCACCTCGCCGAGGTGCCGTTCGACCAGCCCCGGGTACGCGGTGGCGATGCGGTGGCCGCCCAGCTCCTGCACCGAGGCGATGTCGTCGGGGCGGGCGGCGAAGCGGAAGGTGGCCCGGCCGAAGGCGAGGTCGACGACCTCCTCGGCCGGCGCGGCCGAGTCGATCAGCAGGTCCCGGCCGGTGATCCCGAGGTCGAGGTCACCGGAGCCGACGTAGGTGGCGATGTCCTTCGGACGCAGGTAGAAGAATTCGACGTCGTTGGCCTCGTCCCGGCAGACGAGGTCCTTGGGGTCGGTGCGCTGGCGGTAGCCCGCCTCGCGCAGCATCTGGGCGGCCGGTTCGGCCAGGGTGCCCTTGTTGGGAATGGCGACACGCAGCATGACGGAGTGCTCCTTCGATCCGGTTGGCGATCAACAGGGGTGGGGGCACTCACAGATGTCGGTAGACGTCCTTGAGCTCGAGACCGCTGGCAAGCATCAGCACCTGGACCTGGTAGAGCAGCTGGGAGATCTCCTCGGCGGTGCGCTCCGGCCCCTCGTGCTCGGCGGCCATCCACGACTCGGCCGCCTCCTCGACGACCTTCTTGCCGATGAAGTGCACGCCCTTGTCCAGCGCGGCGACGGTGCCCGAGCCCGGGGTGCCGGCGGCGGCCTTGGCCTGCAGCTCGGCGAACAACTCCTCGAACGTCTTCACAGGGAACGATTCTTCCAGCCACCCCGGCGGCACCCCACGTCCGGGTCTGCCGGAATCCAGTAAGCGGACAATTCCCTACCAACATGGTGGGACAATTGTCGATCGATGCCCATGGAGCTCTACGCTGTCCGCCATGGCCAGCCGCTCACGTCTCCTCACGCTCACCTTCGCCGGTGCCGTCGTCGTAGCCACCGCCGGATGCGCGCCACAGGACGAAAACCCGACCCCCACTGTCACCGCAGCACCGTCCTGCGCCAAGGACAGCCTGCCCACGCGTACGCCGGGCAAGTTGACCATCGCCACCGACCAGCCCGCGTACGAGCCGTGGTTCGCCAAGGACAAGCCAGACAGCGGTGAGGGCTTCGAATCCGCTGTCGCGTACGCGGTGGCCGAGAAGCTCGGCTACACCCGCGCCGACGTCACCTGGACCCGGGTCAAGTTCGACACCGCCATCGCGCCGGGGCCGAAGGACTTCGACTTCGACATCAACCAGTTCTCCATCACCGACGAACGTAAGCAGGCTGTCGACTTCTCCGCGCCGTACTACCTGGTGCGGCAGACCGTCATCGCGTTGAAGTCCTCGAAGATCGCCGGCCGGAAGTCGCTGGCCGAGCTGCGGGACGCTCGGCTCGGCGCGCAGGTGGGCACCACCAGCTACCAGGCGATCACCGACGTGATCAAGCCGGCCGCCAAGCCGCAGGTCTACAACAGCAACGACGATGCCAAGAAGGCCCTTCAGAACGGGCAGCTGGACGGTCTCGTGGTCGATCTTCCGACCGCCTTCTACATCACCGGTGCGGAGATCACCGACGCCGTGATCGTCGGGCAGGTGCCGCAGGTCGGTACGCCCGAGGCGTTCGGGTTGCTGCTGGACAAGAACTCCCCACTGACCTCCTGCGTGAGCGGGGCGGTCGGTCAGCTCACCACCGCGGGGACGTTGAAGGAGCTGGAACAGAAGTGGCTCGCCCAGGTGGCGGGGGCGGCCGAGCTGCGGTGACGCTTCTGGATCGGGTGCCCTCGGAGGCGCAGCTGCGGCGGTCGGCGTACCGGCGTCGGCAGACCGTCCTCAGCGTGCTCGTCGCGGCGTCCTCGACGGCGGCGCTCGGCACGCTGCTGGTGCTCGCGGTGACCGGGGCACCGGGCTGGGACCGGGTCCGGCGCTCGTTCCTGGATCCGGAGATCGCCCGCGACGCGCTGCCGACGGTGCTGAGCGGGCTCTGGCTCAACGTACGGCTGCTGGTCTGCTGTGCGGTCGGCGCGCTGCTGCTCGGGCTGGTGCTCGCCGTGCTGCGGACGCTGCGCGGGCCGGTCTTCTTCCCGGTCCGCGCGCTGGCCGCCGGCTACACCTACACCTTCCGCGGCCTACCGCTGATCATCGTGCTGTACCTGCTCACCCTCGGTGTGCCGGGGCTGCGGTTGCAGGGCATGCCGCCGGTGCTGGTGCTGGGTGGGATCGCGCTGGTCCTCACCTACGGCGGCTACCTCGCCGAGGTGTTCCGGGCCGGCATCGAGTCGGTGCACTCCAGCCAACTCGCCGCGGCCCGCTCGTTGGGCCTGACCCACCGGCAGACGATGCGGCACGTGGTCCTGCCGCAGGCCGTCCGCCGGGTGGCGCCACCCCTGCTCAACGACGTGGTGGCGTTGCAGAAGGACGTCGGGCTGGTTTCGCTGGCCGGGCCGATCGACGCGGTCCGCGCCGCGCAGATCGCCACCGCCCAGACCTTCAACTACACGCCGTACATCGTGGCGGGGGTGCTCTTCGTGCTGCTGGCGATCCCACTGATCGCCGTCACCGACTGGGTGACGCTGCGCGCGGCCCGCCGACAGTCGGGAGGCTGATCCATGGCGTTGCTGCGCTGCCGGGGCCTGCGCAAGGAGTTCGGCGGGCACGCCGTGCTCGACCAACTCGACCTGACCGTCGCCGAGCATCAGGTGGTGGCCCTGATCGGCGCGTCCGGGTCGGGCAAGTCGACCCTGCTGCGCTGCGTCAACCTGCTCGACGAACTCGACGACGGGACCATCGAGTTGGACGGGGAGGACATCTCCGATCCCCGGGTGGACCCGGACCGGGTCCGGCGGCGGATCGGCATGGTGTTCCAGGCGTACAACCTCTTTCCGCACCTGAGCGTGTTGGACAACATCACCCTCGCGCCGCGTCGCGTACACGGGCGGGGCCGGGCGGAGGCCGAGGCGCAGGCCCGGGAGCTGCTCGACCGGGTGGGGCTCGCCGCCAGGGCGGACGCCTACCCGGACCGGCTCTCCGGCGGGCAGCAACAGCGGGTGGCGATCGTCCGGGCGCTGGCCAACTCACCTCGACTGATGCTGCTCGACGAGGTCACCTCCGCGCTCGACCCGGAGCTGGTCGGCGAGGTGCTGGCGATGATCCGCGACCTGAAGGCCGACGGCATGACCATGGTGCTGGCCACCCACGAGATGGGCTTCGCCCGGGACGTCGCCGACGAGGTGTGCTTCCTCGACGCCGGCCGGGTGGTCGAGAGCGGCCCGCCCGAGCAGGTGCTCGGCGAGCCGACGCAACCTCGTACCCGACAGTTCCTGCGCCGGATCATCGAGGCCGGCCGCCTCTGAAGGCGGGCCTTCAGAGGCGTCAGAGGCGGCCGAGGCGTCAGCCGCCGAAGCCGACCCGTTGGGCGTTGCCCGCCGCCACCGTCCGTACGGCCAGCGCCGCGTCGAGCGCCGCCACCGTGGCGGCCCAGCCCTTGTCCTCCGCCGAGCCGGGCAGACCGGCGCGGTCGCGGGCCTGCTCGATGGTCTCCACTGTCAACACGCCGTGCGCCACCGGCTTGCCCTCGTCCAGCGCCACCCGGGTCAGCCCGTCGGTGACCGAACGGCAGACGTAGTCGAAGTGGGCGGTGGCCCCACGGACCACCACGCCGAGGGCGACCACCACGTCGCAGCGGCGGGCGAGGGCCTGCGCGACCACCGGCAGCTCGACCGAGCCGGCGACCCGGGCGACAACGGAACGCGCGCCGCACGCCTCGGCGGCGGCCACCGCACGCTCCAGCATGTGATCGGTCAGTTCGCCGTGCCAGCGGGCGGCAACGACCCCGACGGTCAGCCCCGCGGCGTCGACCGCCTCGACTCCCGGCTCACCGAAACCCGCCATCGTCATGCTCCGATCTCGTCGTTGGCGACCGGACGCCCCAGCGGCGCCTCGGAGACCTCGTCCAACTCGTCCAGCAGGTGACCCATCCGGTCCCGCTTGGTGCGCAGGTAGCGCATGTTCTCCGGGTGCGCGCCGGCCGGCAGCCCCTCGCGGCCGGTGATGGTCAACCCGTACCCCTCCAGGCCGGCCCGCTTGGCCGGATTGTTGGTCAGCAGCCGCATCGACCGCACGCCCAGGTCGTAGAGGATCTGCGCGCCGGTGCCGTAGTCGCGGGCGTCGGCCGGCAGGCCCAGGTCGAGGTTGGCGTCGACGGTGTCGCGGCCCAGGTCCTGCAACTGGTACGCCTGCAGCTTGTGCAGCAGGCCGATGCCGCGCCCCTCGTGCCCACGGACGTAGAGCACCACGCCCCGGCCCTCCTGCCCGACCCGAGCCAGTGCGGCGTCCAGCTGCGGTCCACAGTCGCAGCGCAGCGAGCCGAACACGTCCCCGGTCAGGCACTCGGAGTGCACCCGGACCAGCACGTCCTGGCCGTCACCGATGTCACCCAGCACCATCGCGACATGTTCGGCCGGGTCGTGCTCGGCGCGGTAGCCGAGCGCCCGGAACACCCCGTGCTTCGTCGGCATCCGGGCGTCGGCGACCAGCTCGACCTGCTTCTCGGTACGCCGGCGGTAGGCGATCAGGTCGGCGATGGTGACGAGCGTGAGGCCGTGCTCGGCGGAGAACTTCTCCAGGTCGGGCAGGCGCATCATGGTGCCGTCGTCGTTGACCAGCTCGCAGAGCACGCCGGCCGGACGCAGCCCGGCCAGCCGGGTCAGGTCGATCCCCGCCTCGGTGTGCCCCGGCCGGCGCAGCACCCCGCCCTCGCGAGCGCGCAGCGGCACCACGTGGCCGGGGCGGGCCAGATCGGTCGGCTCGGTCGCCGCGGCGGCGAGCAGCCGGCTGGTGTGCGCGCGGTCGGCCGCCGAGATGCCGGTGCTGACGCCCTCGCGGGCGTCCACCGTCACCGTGTACGCGGTGCCGCGCCGGTCCTGGTTGGTGTGGTGCATCGGCGGCAGGTCGAGCCGGTCGGCTTCGCTCTCGGTGAGCGCCACGCAGACGTAGCCGGAGGTGTAGCGAACCATGAACGCCATCAGCTCCGGCGTGGCCAACTCGGCCGCGAAGATCAGGTCGCCCTCGTTCTCCCGGTCCGCGTCATCGACCACGACGACCGGCCGGCCAGCCGCGATGTCCGCGATCGCCTGCTCGATATCCCCAAAGCTGGTCATGCGACGGCCTCCCGGTAGATGGGCTTACGAACGGTGGCCGTGGCGCGGGAGGTGCGCCACCAGGCGGCGAAGCCCCAGACGCAGAGGGCGCCGTAGATCAGGTACATGACGGCCGAGGGGTAGAACCCGCCGCGCAGCAGCAACGGCACCCCGACCGCGTCCACAGCGATCCAGAGCAGCCAGAACTCCACCCAGCCGCGGGCCATGCCGTACGTGGCCAGCAGGCTGCCGGTGAGGATCCAGGCGTCGGGCAGCGGGCCCCACGAACCGAGGGCCTTGAGCAGCGGGTACGCCGCGGCGGTGCCGACCACGGCGGCCAGCAGCAGCATCAGCCGCTCCCGCCCGGTGGCCCAGCGCGGGACGACAGCGGCCTGCCCGGAATCGCCGCGACGGTTGCGCTGCCAACGCCACCAGCCGTAGACGCTGACCGCGAAGAAGAACACCTGCCGGCCGGCCTGCCCGTACAGGTCGTGCTCCTGCGGGGTGGCGAACACCCCGCCGAGGAAGACGGTGAGCAGGAGCGCGTTACCGACCATGCCGACCGGCCACGCCCAGACCAGCCGGCGCAACCCGAGCAACGCCGAGACCAGCCCGAACGCGTTGCCGACGATCTCCCTGGCCAGCACCGGCGACCCGGCGACGTGCACCTGGGCGTCCAGCAGCCAGCTGAGCGGACCCATCAGGCCACCCCGCCCTGGTCCGAGGCCAGCCCGCGGGCGTCGGCGTGGGTGAGCCGGTCGCCGAGCAGCCGCTCGACGTACTTGGCCAACACGTCGACCTCCAGGTTGACCGGGTCGCCGACGCCTCTCGCGCCGAGCGTGGTCAGCTTGAGCGTGGTCGGGATCAGCCCGACGGCGAACTCGTCCGCGCCGACCGCGGCGACTGTCAACGAGACACCGTCGATGGTGATCGAGCCCTTCTCCACCACGTACCGGGACAGGGCGGCGGGCAGCCGGAACCGGACCGTCTCCCACTGCTCGGCCGGCTCCCGGGAGATCAGTTCACCGACGCCGTCGACGTGGCCCTGCACCAGGTGCCCACCGAGCCGGCTACCGAGCGCGGCGGCCCGCTCCAGGTTGACCGGGTCGCCGGGGCGCAGCGCGCCCAGCGCGGAGCGGCGCAGCGTCTCCCCCATCACGTCGGCGGTGAAGACACCATCGGCCACGTCCACGACGGTCAGGCAGACACCGTTGACGGCGATCGAGTCGCCGTGGCGGGCGTCGGACGTGACCAGCGGGCCGCGTACGCCCAGCAGCGCCGAATCGCCTGCCGTCGGCGCCACCCGGACGATCTCGCCCAATTCCTCAATAATGCCGGTGAACATCTCAGCCCTCCCTTTTCCGGGGCAAAGCAGTGATCCGGAGATCCGGACCGATCTGCGTAACGTCGACGAACTCCAGATCGATGGCCTCAGCGATGGTGGTCACTCCCGCGTCGACCAGAGCCGTCGGGCCGGCGCCGAGCAACCGCGGCGCGACGTACCCGACGATCTTGTCGACCAGGCCGGCCTCCAGGAACGCGCCAGCCAGCCGGGGGCCGCCCTCCAGGAGCACCGCGCGGACCCCGCGCTGGTGCAGCGCCGCGAGCAGCGCCGACAGGTCGACCCGGCCGTCCGGGTCGGCGCCGACCTCGTCGGCGGTCGCGATCCAGGTGCGTGCGGCGCCGTCGCGGACCTTGGCGTCAGCCGGGGTACGCCCCGAGCTGTCCACCACCACCCGCAGCGGCTGCCGGATGGCCAGGCTGCCGTCGCGCAGGTTGCGGGCGGTCAACCGGGGGTCGTCGGCGAGCACGGTGCCCACCCCGGCGATGACCGCGTCGACGGTGCCGCGCAGCGCGTGCACGTCGATCCGGGCCGCCTCCGAGGTGATCCACATGCTGGTGCCGTCCGCCGCGGCGGAGCGACCGTCGAGCGTGGCGGCGTACTTCCAGATCACGTACGGCCAGCCTCGGCGCATCGAGGTCAACCACGCGACGTTGCCGGCCTCGGCCTCCTCGCCGCGTACCCCCAGATCGACCCGGACCCCGGCGGCGCGCAACGTGGCGGCACCCCCGGAAGCGACCGGGTTCGGGTCGGGTACGGCGATGACCACCCGGCCCACCCCGGCCTGGACGAGCGCGGAACTGCAGGGGCCGGTGCGGCCGGTGTGGTCGCAGGGTTCCAGAGTGACGATCGCGGTGCCGCCCTTGGCCCGCCGCCCGGCCTGCGCCAGGGCGACGATCTCGGCGTGCGGCCCCCCGGCGTACGCGTGGAATCCCTCGCCCACGACCTCGCCGTTCTCGTCGAGGAGCACGCACCCGACCACGGGGTTGGGGCTGGTGGTGCCGAGCCCGCGCGCCGCCAACTCGATCGCACGCCGCATCGCCTCATCAACGGAGACGCTGGCCATCGCGCTGCCCCTGCCCTCTCACTCGCCGTCCGCGCGCTGGCGGTCAGGGAGGCGGTGGCCATGGGGCCACGGGCAGGCGGTGGCGGATTCCGGGAACGGCACAGCCGCCCCGGGGGGTCGGCACGGCACGCTGAAGCCAGCGGCCGGCTCGGACCCGTCCGTCCCGCGCGCTGTCTCCCATCCGGACTTTCTGGGCGCGGACGAACCGCCCCCAACCGTCGGCCCCGGATTTTCACCAGGTCCACCGGACGGCAGAGCCGTCCGGGTCGCGGGCTGACCACGGTCAAACCGTGGATCACCGCCGGTTCGGAATTTCACCGAGTCCCGCCAGCGCGTGGTGGGTACACGGGAAGTCTTACACGCCGATCCGCCTCCGTCGCCACCTAGGCGAGCTACTTCACAGCGTTATCACGCTCAGGTGACGCCTCGACGCCGGTCCACCGCCACGTACGAGCCCGGTTGACTCTTGGCCACCGTCTTCATCTCCGAGGCCACCGCGATCGCTTCGAGCGGGTCGGTGAACCGCTTGCCGGCGTCGGAGAGGGACACCCCGATGGAGAGCGTGACCAGGGCCGCCCGCCGGATATTGCCGCGTCGATCCTTCAACTCGACGAAGCCACGCTCCCGGTCGGTCTGGTCGTAGAGCGTGTCGGCGGCGTTCTCGAAGTCGACGACCGCCCGGGACGTCAGTGGGCGCACCTGGTCCGGGGCGCAGACGATGACGAAGTCGTCGCCGCCGACGTGACCGAGGAAGGCCGGTGGCAGCCCGACGCCCACCACCGCCCGGTGCAGGCTGCGGGCCAGCGCGGAGATGAAGTCGTCGCCGCGCACGAAGCCGTACCTGTCGTTCACGCTCTTGAACCGGTCGATGTCGACGTAGCCGACGGCGTAGTCCACGCCGTTGCGGACCCGATCGCTGATCTCCCGACGGATCCGGCTGTTGCCGGGCAGCCCGGTCAGCGGGGAAACCTCCCGGAACTCCTTGTTCCGGCGCAGCGTGGATGAGACCCGGGCCACCAGCTCGGCGGTGTCGAACGGCTTGACCAGGTAGTCGTCGGCGCCGGCGCTGAGCCCGTGCACCTTGTCGACGGTCATCCCCTTGGCGGTCAGCATGATCACCGGAAGGGCGGACGTCATCGGGTCGGCGCGCAACCGGCGGGTCAGCTCCAACCCGTCGATCCGGGGCATCATGAGGTCGACCACCGCCAGGTCCGGCCGTTGGCGCTCGATGACCTCCAGGGCCTCCTGGCCGTCGCTGGCGTGAATCACCTCGAAGCCGTGCAGCCGCAGGTTGAACTCGACGAACCGGGCGATGTCCTCGTCGTCGTCCACGACGAGAATGATGTCCTTGCGGTCGGCCTCGGGCTCCACCTCAGGCCCCGGGCGCCGCGCGTTCCGCCAGTGCCCGCAGGTGCCGTACCGCCTCCGCCGGATCGGCGGCCCCGTACACGGCGGTGCCGGCCACGAACGCGTCGGCGCCGGCCGCCGCCGCCTGCTCGATGGTGTCGGCGGCGATCCCGCCGTCCACCTCGATGCGCAGCTCCAGGTGCCCGGCCGACGCGTGCCGCCGGGCCGTCCGCACCTTCTCCAGGAGCTGCGGAATGAACCGCTGCCCACCGAAGCCCGCCTTGATCGTCATGATCAGCAGGGTGTCGAAGCTGGGCAGCAGGTCCAGGTAGGGCTCGATCGGAGTGTCCCGGTCGATGGCCAGGCCCGCCTTCGCGCCTGCCGAGCGCAGGTCCTTGGCGAGCGCCACCGGGTCGTCGGACGCCTCCGCGTGGAAGGTGACGTTGTACGCCCCGGCGTCGGCGTACCCGGGGGCCCACCGGCGCGGGTCCTCGATCATCAGGTGCACGTCGAAGGGCATCGCCGTGACAGCCCGCAGGCTCTGCACCACGGGCAGCCCAATGGTCAGGTTCGGCACGAAATGGTTGTCCATCACGTCGACGTGCAACCAGTCCGCGGCGTCCTCGACGGCACGGACCTCTTCGGCGAGGCGGGAGAAATCGGCGGCCAGGATGCTCGGCGCGACGATCGGCGGCGGTACGGTCACGGGGCCAGTGTACGAACGTGGCCACCCGCCACCCGCATCGCGGCACCTTTGGGGACGCCCTGTGACCCAGCAGTGACCATTGGTGCAGAATTGGACGCTCCGGGCCCCCGAATCCGGACGAACAGATATCAGCCACTGGCCGATCGACGGAAACGCGACGACACTCCAACCGGGACGGTGCCGTAAGCTGCACGCCCGCCGGGGTCTCGCCGCGGGGCGCGGCGACCGGCCGCCAGCTCCCGGGAGGGCGGACGATGCGACGGTGGCTTCCAGCGCTGGCGCTGGCCAGCGTCACGACGATGCTGCTGGCCGGCTGCGCGCCGGCGCGAGGCGCGGACGGTGATCTCACCGACGACTGGCCGACGCTGCGGGTTCCCAAACCGTTCACCCCCGCCACCGACACCTGCCTGCCACGGATCGCCACTGTCGTGCAGGCCAGCACGTACGAGACGGTGGACTGCGCGCGCAACCACCTGGCCGAGGCCATCCACGTCGGCACCTTCGTCGGGCCCGACGCGCTGACCGAGGCCCGACCGGAACCCGGATCGCAGGCGCTGCGCACAGCTCGCGCCGAATGCGACCAGCGGGCCCGGGAGGTGCTCGGCGGCGACTGGCACACGGCCCGACTCGCGCTGTCCCTCGCCTTGCCGTCCGCGCCCGCCTGGGCCGGCGGCGCCCGCTGGTACCGCTGCGACCTCAGCGAGACCGGCAGCATCGACAACACCCGCCCGGTCAACCGCACCGGCAGCCTGCGCGGCGCGTTGATCGGCGACACGCCCCTGACGCACCGCTGCTTCGACCCCAAACTGATCGGCGACAACCTCAACTACATGGCGCCGGTGCTCTGCACCGAGCCGCACCGCGCCGAGTTCGTGGGCGTCTACGACGAGCGGGACATCAGCTGGGCGGAGTTCGCCAAGTCCGCCGAGCAGGCGCACCGGCGCTGCATGGCGCTGATCGCCGAGTACGCGGCGGTACCCAACAACAGCGAGCTGCCGTACCGGGCCGGGTCCATCTACTACCCGCCGTCGCAGCGGGAGTGGGAGGAGGGCGACCGTGGGGTGCGCTGTTTCCTGTGGAGCGACGACCGCAAACTCACCCGCTCGATGCGCGACGTCGGCCCGGAGGGACTGCCCGCGATCTGAGCATCGGTGCCGTATGCTGCTGCGCCGTGGCGCAATCGACCGGCTGGGTCCGGTCGGAGGCCAGCAGCGGCGGGAGGTCGGGATGCGACGGTGGTTGGCGGCGTTCGCCGGGGGTGGGGCGCTGGCCTTGGCGCTGGCCGGGTGCGGCGCACCCGCCGGAGTCGACAGTGACCTCACCGACGACTGGCCGGCGCCTGTCGCGGCGCAGCAGTTCGTCCCCTCCGCCGACATCTGCCACCAGAGCTCCCAGCAGGTCGGCTTCCTGACCGGCTACAACCCGACGGCGTGCACCGAGGCGCACCGGGTGGAGACCATGCACGTGGGCACCCTCACCGGTCCGGGCGCCGAGGCCGGCACGCCCCCGCAGCCCGGCTCGGCCGGCATGCGGGCCGCGCAGACCGGGTGCGACACGGCGGTCAACAAGGCGGTGGGGGCCGACTGGCGTTCCGGGCGGCTCGGCCTGACCGTCGTCCTGCCGTCGCCGCAGGCCTGGTCGGGCGGCGCCCGCTGGTACCGCTGCGACGTCACCGAGATCGCCAGCATCGACGACACCGCTGTCGACCTGCGCACCGGCAGCCTCCGGGGCGCGCTGTCCGGGCCGGCCCCGCTGGCGTACCGCTGCTTCAACCCGAAGCTGGTCAAGGACGACATCGACGAGATGGTGCCGGTTTCCTGCACGGCCAAGCACCACGCCGAGTTCGTCGGGGTCTGGCAGGCGCCGGACACCAGCTACGCCGAGTTCACCCGCGGCACCAAGCGGACCCACCGGGCCTGCCAGACGATGATCGCCAAGTACGCCAAGGTCCCGGACAACTCCCAGCTCGACTTCCGCGCCGGCACGATCTACTACCAGCCGTACGAGGAAGAATGGCGCAACGGGAACCGGGGCGTGCAGTGCTTCCTCTGGATCTCCGACCGGAACCTGACCCGCTCGATGAAGAACGCCGGCACCAAGGGCCTCCCGGTCACCTAGGCCTCCCGGTCACCTAGGCCTGCGGAAGCCCGGTCGCGCAGAGGGTGAGCGCACGCGTCCGGCCGGTCGGCTGACCGGCCGGACGCGTGGAACGGGTCAGCCTCGGCGCAGGACGGCGAGGAACATCGCGTCGGTGCCGTGGCGGTGTGGCCAGAGCTGCACTGTCGGCCCGTCACCGAGACCGGGCATGCCGGCCGGCGGCAGCGGGCGGGCGTCCACGAAGTCCACCGGAACCCCGCTACGGCGGGCCGCCTCGGTCACCGTCACGTGGGTCTCGACGGTGTGCGGCGAACAGGTCACATAGGCGACCAGGCCACCCGGGCGGACCGCCCGCAGCGCCGCGCCGAGCAGTTCCCGTTGCAGCCGGGTCAGCGGCGGCAGATCGGACGGCTGGCGACGCCAGCGTGACTCCGGCCGACGACGCAGCGACCCCAGTCCGGTACACGGCGCGTCGACCAACACCCGGTCGAAGTGCTGCTCCGGCAGTTTCGGGTCGCCACCGACCTCACGGCCGTCCATGGTCAGCACAGCCACCGGCAGGTCCCGGGTCGCCAGGGAGACCAGCCGAGCGCGGTGCTCGGCCACCTCCACAGCCGTCACCCGGGCACCGCGCTGCGCGGCCAGCGCGCCGAGCAACCCGGCCTTGCCACCCGGGCCGGCGCACAGGTCCAGCCAACGTCCGTCCGGGCCGTCCAGCGGCGCGTCGGCGAGCGCGGCGGCCACCAACTGGGAGCCCTCGTCCTGGACGTGGGCCCGGCCGTCGACCACCGCCGGGATGTCGCCCGGCGAGCCGCCGGGAAGATAGACGGCGTACGGCGAGAAAGCACCGGGCGCGCCGCCGACCTGGTCGGCCAGCTCGACCGGGTCGATCAGGCCGGGCCGGGCGGCCAGGTGCACCGGCGGGCGCTCATTGTCCTCGATCAGGAGGCGCTCCGTCTCACCCAGATCGCCACCGAGCGCCTCGGAGAAGGCCCGCACGATCCACTGCGGGTGGCTGTACGCCAACGCGAGGTGCCCGACCGGGTCGGTCTCCCTCGGCGGTGCGAGCTTCGCCACCCAGGCGTCCGCGTCACGGGTGGACACCTCGCGCAGCACCGCGTTGGCGAAACCGGTAGCGCCCGGTGCGACCGAACGGACCAGGTCCACAGTCGACGAGACCGCGGCGTGCGGCGGCACCCGGGTGTGCAGGAGCTGGTACGCCCCGAGCCGCAGCGCGTCGCGTACCGGCGGGTCGATCCGGGCCACGTCCCGGCCGGCCGCGTCGGTCAGGATCGCGTCCAACGTGCCCAGGTGGCGCAGGGTGCCGTAGGTCAGCTCGGTGGCGAAGGCCGCGTCCCGACCGAACAGCCCCTCCTCCCGCAGGATGATGGGCAGCACCAGGTTGGCGAACGCGTCGTCCCGGTGCACCGCCGCCACCGCCTCGTACGCGGCGCGGCGCGGCCGGTCCATCGGTGGCCGGACCGGGCGGCGGTCCCCGCCACGGCTGGTCGACGGGCCGGAGCGCGTCGGTCGGGTTCCCTCCGGTGCCGTCACGCGAAGTCCTCTCCAGTGCCGACCCGGACGCCGCGCGCCCAGTCGGTCGCGTTCATCGCCCGCTTGCCCGCGGCCCGGACCTCGCCGAGACGTACCGGCACTGTGGCCGTGCCGGCCAGCACCCGTGACTTCTCCACCAGCAACTCCCCCGGCTTGAGCTCGGGGCCGTCGGGCACCGGGACGACCGGGCCGAGCTTCACCCGCTCGTCGCGGAACGTCGTCCAGCCGCCCGGCGCGGGCGTGCAGGCCCGGATCCGCCGGTCCACGGCGAAGGCCGGGTCGCTCCAGCGCACCCGCGCGTCGTCCACTGTCAGCTTCGGCGCCAGCGACACCCCGTCGGCCGGCTGCGGCTCGGCCCGGGCGGTGCCCTCGTCGATCGCGTCGAGCACCGCCACCAGCAGCCCGGCGCCGGAGTCGGCGAGCCTTCCCAGCAGGTCCCCGGAGGTGTCGGTGGCGCGGATCTCGTCGGTCAGCGTGCCGTAGACCGGGCCGGTGTCCAGGCCCTCCTCCAGCTGGAAGACGCTGGCCCCGGTCAGCTCGTCACCGTGCAGCACGGCGTGCTGCACGGGCGCGGCGCCACGCCAGGCGGGCAGCAGGGAGAAGTGCAGGTTGATCCAGCCGTGCCGGGGGATCTCCAGGGCCGCCGGCGGCACCAGCGCGCCGTAGGCGACCACCGGCACGCAGGCCGGCTCCAGCTCGCGAAGCCGGTCGAGGAACTCCGGGTCGCGGGGACGGGCCGGGGTGAGCACCTCGACGCCGTGCTCGTCGGCCCACTCGCCGACCGGTGAGCGGGACAGGCCCCGTCCACGCCCGGCGGGCGCGTCGGGCCGGGTGACAACGGCCACCAGCTCGTGTCGGGAGGCGGCGACGGCGGCCAGGGCGGGAACGGCGACGGCCGGCGTACCGGCGAAGATCACGCGCATCCGGGTCAGCGCCCCAGACCGAACGGGTCGCTGATGTGCGGGCTGAGCTTGACCGTGGGCGGGGCCGCCGCGTCGTACCACTCGGCCTGGCGAATCGCCTTCATGGCTTCCTTGCGCCCCTCCGGGTCCAGTCGGTCCAGGAAGAGCACCCCGTCGAGGTGGTCGGTCTCGTGCTGCACGCAGCGCGCCATCAGGCCGGTGCCGACGATCTGCATCGGGTCGCCGAACGAGCTGAAGCCCTTGGCGATGACGTTCTGCCGACGCTTGGTGTCGAAGTAGAGCCCGGGGATGGACAGGCAGCCCTCCGGGCCGTCCTGCTCCTCCTCGTCGGGGAACTCCAGCACCGGGTTGATCAGGTGCCCGAGGACGTCGTCGACGTCGAAGGTGAACACCCGCAGGCTCACACCGAGCTGCGGCGCGGCCAGGCCGGCGCCGTTCTGCTCACGCATCGTGTCGGTGAGGTCGGCGACGAGCCGACGTAGCTCGGCGTCGAAATCGACCACCGGATCGGCCGGCGTGCGCAGCACCGGATCCCCAAACAGACGGATGGGCTGGACGGTCACGCGGGACGGCTCCTTCTTCGAATGGACGAGCGGTGCCGTACCAGTCTACGGAGTGCCCGGCCGGACGCCGGGCGGCGCACCTCGCTCAACCACCGCCGGTGTGCCCAGCGTCACCGGCGGACTGCCCGGACTGCCCGGCCAACAACTCCCGCACCCGCTCGGCGTCCGGGTGGCCGAGATCGTCGAGGATGACCAGGGCCCGCCGCCAGGTACGCGCGGCGCCGGCCGCGTCCCCCACCGCCTGCCGGCTCTCGCCGAGCCGGGACAGGGTGTCCGCCTCGTCGTAGCGGTCGCTGACCCGCCGATACAGCCCGAGGGCCCGCTGGAAACAGCGGATCGCCGCCGGGTGGTCAGCCAGTCGGGCGTGGATGAAGCCGAGGCTGTCCCAGGTGTTCGCCTCGCCGTGCCGGTCCCCTGTCGTCCGCAGCAGCGCCAACGCCTCCCGGCAGTGCCCGAGCGCCGGCTCGTACCGGCCGAGCTGGGCGTACGCCCACCCGACCGCGTTGCGGGCGCTGGCCTCCCCGGCGACGTGCCCGGCGGCCCGGTACAGCGCCAGGGCCCGCTCGCTCTGCTCCAGGGACTCGGCGTGCCGGCCGAGCCCGTCGAGCATCGCGCCGAACGCCCGGTGGGTGCGCGCCTGCCCGGTGTGGTCGTTCAGCTCCGCGAAGATCGCCAGGGCCTGCCGGTAGTTTCTCGCCGCCTCGTTCACCCGGCCCAGCCGGGACAGCACCCTGGCGAGGTCGCGGTGGGCGTTCGCCTGCCCGGGTCGGTCGCCGGCCCGCTGCGCCCCGGCCAGGGCGTTGCGCTGGGCCACGGCCAGGTCCGGCCACCGCCCCCGGCGTTGCAGGAAGTCCACCAGGGTCCAGGCCAGTTGCCACGCGTGACCGTCGAACCCGGCCCGCCTCGCGTGGGCGACGGCCGCGAGCAGCACCGGATACTCGACGCTGAACCAGGCGAGCGCCTGACCGAGGTCGGTGATCTCCTCGGGCAGCACACCCGGCGCAGCGGCGGTGAGGGTGACCGGGTCCCGACCCGGTTGCAGCAGCAGTGCCGCCGCGTGGGCGGTGTGCAGGTAGTGGTCCAGCCCACGCCGGATCGCGGCCCGCCTGGCCTGCCCCGGTTCGAGACGTTCGACCTGCTCGGCCGCGTACGCCCGGAGCAGGTCGTGCGCGCCGAACCGACCGGGGGCGTGCTCGGTGACGAGGTGCGCGTGGGCCAGCTCGGCCAGCAGTCGGGGCACCTGGGCCCGGGGCAGCCCGGCCAGACTGGCCGCCGCGGCGAACCCGATGTCCGGTCCGGGATGGCAGCCGAAGAGCCGGAACAGGCGGGCCGCCGCCGGGGTCAGGCTCCGGTACGACCAGGAGAAGACGGCCTGCACGTCGGTGCCGGCGTCCCCTCCGTCGAACGAGTCGAGTGGTCGCGGCGCCGCCCGCAGTTCGGCGGCGAGGGTGGCCAGCGGGAACGTCGGCTTCTCCGCACCTCTCGCGGCGAGCACGGCCAGCGCCAGCGGCAGCCGCGCACACCGCTCGATGATCTCGTCCACCGCCTGTGGCTCGGCCGCCAACCGGTCCGTGCCGAGCCTCCGGGCCAACAGTTGCCAGGCCTCGGCGGTGCTGAGCAGGTCGACGCCGATCGGCCGGGCGCCCTCGGCCGCGATCAGCCCGACGAGCCGGTTGCGGCTTGTCACCAGGACCAGGCAGTTCGGGCTGCCGACCAGCAGGGGTCGGATCTGGTCGGCGTCGCGGGCGTTGTCCAGCAGCACCAGCATCCGGCGGCCGGCGAGCAGGCTGCGGTAGAGGCCCACCTGCGCGGGCAGGTGGGTGGGGATGCGTTCGGGCGGTACCTCGAGGGCCTCCAGGAAACCTCGGACCGCCTCGACGGCCGTCACCACCGATCCGGTGGCGTCGAACCCGCGCAGGTCGACGTAGAGCTGGCCGTCCGGGAAGCGGTCGGCGACCCGGTGCGCGAAGTTGACAGCGAGGGTCGTCTTGCCGACCCCGGCCGTACCGGACAACGTCATGACGGTGACCGACGCCATGCCCTCGTTCCCGGGTGCCACGGCGCGAGCGCATTCGGCCTCGAGCTGGGCGAGTTGGGTCGCCCGCCCGACGAACCCGGGCAGCGCCGGGGGCAACTGGCGGGGTATCGGGAACCGGGGGGACGTGGTGCCGGCGCGCGGGCCGCCGACCCCGGCCCGCGCGACCGCCCGCCCGCTGGTCGCGTGCTCCCGGTTCGGGCGTCGGCGTCGCTCTTCGACCCGGTCCCGCGCGGTGGCCAGCACCCCCTGTTCGGCGGGGCTGGCCCCGAGCAGTCGGATGAGGACGTCGAACCGCTCCGGTGGCGGCAGGATGTTGCCGGCGAAATACTCGCCGATGATCCCGCGTGACCAGCCGGTCTTCGCGGCCAACTGTCGGTACGTCAGCAGGGTCTCGCCCTGTTGCCGGGCTTCGCGGCGGCGCAGCTGGCGCAGCAACCCGGCCAGCTCGGGCAGTGTCTGCGTCTCGGTGCAGACGCGGACCAGCTCGGCTGACCCGTGTGACGTCTGATGAGTGCCGGACGGTATCCACTGCTCAGACATGCGACCCCCACCCCGGTCATCCGGCCCCCCGGATGCGCACGGGCAGGGTAATTCCGGCCCTACGCCGATCGATAGACGGCTGCCAATGTATGACAGTTCCACTACGGACAGTCGCCCCGTCCAACAGTGTCCAGCGGTGTCCAGTCCCGTCCAGGATCCGCCCCATGGCGTCGACGCCCCTGCCACCGTCCTGGTGCGGGCACGGCCCGCTCCACGACCCCTGGGGGAAGAGGTACCCGATGATCCGTCCACACCCGACCACCCGGCGCCCCGTGGCGATGCTGCGTCGCGTCGCCGTCACCGCGATCAGTCTCACGCTGCTCGCCGCCGGCCTGACCGCCACACCGGCCACCGCCGCACCCGGGGGCAAGGCCCCCGCCACCGGATCGTTCATCGACAGCACGCCGGTGCCCGGCGGCTTCGCCTCCTGGTCCGAGCTGCTCCGGGTGCAGCAGCGCATGAACAACGCCGCCGCCCAGATCACGAACGCGGCGCAGCGCAGCGTCAACTCCGGCTTCGCCGGCATCGTCGCCGACCCCACCACCCGCCACCTCCAGGTCTACTGGAAGGGTGAGCCGCCGGCCAACCTGGTGGCCAACGCCCGGGCCACCGTCGCCACCCAGGTGCTGCCCGCCGCGTACTCGCAGCGGGAACTCATGGCCGCGGCCGACCGGCTGCGGGCCTCCGCCGGTGACAAGATCACCACGGTGGGGCCGCGCGCCGACGGCGCCGGCCTGCTCGTCGGCACGCAGGACGGGCTGCTCGGTGCTACCGCGCTGGCCGGTGTGCCGGTGACCGTGCAGACCAAGGTCGCCGCCGCGCCGGCGACCCGATGGGACGACACGGCGCCGTGGTGGGGCGGTGCCGCCTGGCGCAACGCCACCACCGGCGGCGGCTGCTCGACCGGCTTCGGGGTCTTCCAGGGCGGGTCCGCGCGGATCCTCTCCGCCGCGCACTGCGGCAACATCAACAACGCCGCGACCGACCCGACCGGGCAGTCGATGGGCATCGTCGGCACCCGCAACGCCGGCACCGACACCCTGCTGCTGTCCGGCGCCTCGGGCGGCCGGGTCTTCAACAACAGCACCGACGCGCAGGGCAGGGTGGTCAGTGAGTTCAGCAACCAGGTGATCGGCGCGTCGGCCAGCCAGGTCGGCAACTGGGTGTGCACCTCCGGCGCGTACTCCGGCACCCGCTGCTCGATCCAGGTGAAGGCCCGCAATCTGTGCATCAACGTGCGCGACTTCGGCCAGGTCTGCGGTCAGGTCCAGGCGGAGAACACCACCGGCGCCAACGCCGTCGGCCAGGGTGACAGCGGCGGCCCGGTGGAGATCGTGAACGCGGCGAACACCCTCCAGGTCTGGGCCACCGGCACCAACACCGCCATCGACGACACCTTCACGTCGACGGGCTGTACCGGCTACCGCCCCGCCGGCCGGGTCTGCGCCTGGCGGTTCTACTACGAGGACATCTTCTCCGGCATGGCCGGCGTCGGCGCCTCGGGTGTCGTCCTCGGCTGAGCCGTACCAGCTATCCGCCGTACGACTCGGTGGCCGGGCCGGCGCGCGTACCCCGCGCGTCGGCCCGGCCTCGCTCAGACGCCGGCGGCCGGGTCCCCCGCGAGCACCGCGTCGCCGCGGAGCAACGCCGGCTCGGGCAGCGGCAGTTGGATCTTGTGAGCCGCCTCCCAGTCGTAGATCAGGCCGGGGCGCACCTGGGCGGCGAAGTAGTCGATCGCCGTCATCCCGCCCACCACCGGCTCGTCGACCTCGGCGACCAGCTGGGCGGGGACCAGGGAGAACCCGTTCTGCAGAGCGGCACTGAGGCGGCGATGGCCGTCGACGACGAAGAAGTACTCGCCGGTGAACCCGATCTTCAGCGGTTCGAGGGCCTCGTCGCCGGCCTCGGCCACCCCACCGACGAAGTCGGTGTCCCACAGACCACGCAGGGTGGCGATGTCCTCGGTCGGGTAGACCCGGGCCGGGTCCAGCAGCAGTAGCGGAGGGCCGTCGCGCAGCACCTCGGCGCCGAGCGTGCCCTCGTACGCGGCCACGATGTGTTCGATCACCTCGGCGGCGGACGCCCGGGTGGTGTCGCAGATCAGGTCATAGTTACGCAGCCGGGCCTTGTCCACCCCGTACCGGATGATGAACCGACTGCGCTCGCTGGCGCTGCGCTCCCGGAGCTTGGCCTTGGCCTCCTCCAGCGAGGCGTAGCTCTCGGCCGGCCCGGAGGGGCGGGCGAGCACCCGGCGGGCCGCCTCGCCCGGCTCGGTGATCATGTGCACCTTGAGCGCGTCGGTGAAGAAGTGCCACGCCAGCCGGGAGTCCATGATGAGGGGCTCACCGGAGGCGGCAATGTCCCGCTGGAGCTGGTCCACGTAGCCGTCGACGGCCTGATCCAGCTCGGCGTGAAGGTTGAGCTGCAGCGCGGTCATCTGCCGCTGCTGCGCCATCTCCCGGTAGAGGTCCCCCACGCTGACCCGGCGCATGCCGAGCCGCTTCGCGATCTCGACCGACACGGTGCTCTTGCCGCTGCCGAGGTCGCCGTTGAAGACGATCGATTGTCCAACGGTCACGACTGGTCCACCCCTGATCACCGGCTCATTGACATCATCGACCTCGCGCCCGACTGACGCGTTCCCGCCATCGTCGCGCCATCCCGCGACGGCCCCAGCTCGGCGTGGCTGACGCCCCCTCGAAACCTGGAGCCCGTCGTACGCCTTGGCATGACGGGCGATGCTACCACTCGGACGCCACCGCTTTGCCGGACGCGGTGTGCGAGGGCCCCCGTCAGCGGGTGAGGTCCGCGACCGTCAGTACCGGCCGAAACACCTCAGAACAGGCTGAGCGGATCGACCTGGAGACGAACCGGATCGGCGGCCTTGCGAGCGGCCCGGACACCGGCGGCCGAGTGCAACGCCTCGGCGAGCGCTGCGGCGCGGGCCCGGGGCACCCGGACCAACATCCGTTCCCGGCCCTCCTCGGCCGGCACCGGCCCGAGCACCTCGGCGTCGTCCGGCAGCCGAGCCGCCGCCAGCAGGTCCGCCACCGCCTCGGCCACCCCGGTGACGCTCGCCATCCGCACGGCCGGCGGGAAGCCCAACTCGCGGCGCTCGGCCAGCTCCCGACCGGCGAACCAGCCGGCGTCCCAGCGCAGCAGCGCCTGCACGGGGGCGAGCGCGCCGTCGGCGACCACCACCACCCGACCGGCCGGCGCCGGGCGGGCCAGCGCCGCCGCCGCCAACCAGCGGCGCAGCGACTCCTCGCCGGCGCGCAGGTCGGCCCGGGTCAGCAGGGCCCACGAGTCGAGCAGCAGCACCGCGCCGTAGCCGCCCTCGGCGACCGGCTCGGCGCCCGGGGTGGCCACCACCAGGGCCGCGCCGCCTGGCACGTCGGTCAACACCTCCTCGCGCCCCGAGGTGCGCACCGGCACGTCGGGGAACGCCCGGCCCAGCTCCTCGGCGGTCCGCCGGGCGCCGGTCACCGCGGCCCGCAGCCGCCGCCCACCGCACTCCGGGCAGGCGTACGCGGCCGCCACCCGAGCGCACCACCGGCAGGCCGGGGTACCACTGGCCGAGGGCAGCGCGAGCGGGCCGGCGCAGTGCGCGCAGCGGGCCGGGGTGCGGCACTCGGCGCAGGAGATCGACGGGACGTAGCCGCGGCGGGGCACCTGCACCAGCACCGGCAGGTCCTGGCGGAGCGCGTCGCGGGCAGCCGTCCAGGCCAGGCTGGGCAGCCGGGCGGTGGCGGCCCCGGGGTCGCGGGCCAGTTGCGGGTCGTCCCCGGTCGGCGCGATGGCCGGGATCCGCGCCCGTACGGTGGCCCGGTCGGCGACCACCTCCGGGGCCCAACCGGTCTCCACCAGCAACTGCGCCTCGGCCGTCCGGGCGTACCCGCCGACCAGCGCGCCGGCCTCGGCGAGGTGGGCGCGGGTGAGCAGCACGTCGCGGGCGTGCGGGTAGGGCGCCCGGGGCTCGGAGTGCAGGTCGTCACCGTCGTCCCAGACGGCGACGAGGCCGAGCCGGGCCACCGGGGCGAACATCGCCGCCCGGGTGCCGATCACCACCGGCACCTGGCCACGGCGAGCGGCGAGGAACGCCCGGTACCGCCGGGCCGGGCCGAGCGCGGCGGAGAGGCTGACGTGCCGCCCCGGGCCGAGGACGCCGGTGAGCGCCGCGTCGAGACGGTCGAGGTCACGCGCGTCGGGCACCACGACCACGGCCCCGCGCCCACCGGCGACGGTGGCCGCCACCGCGTCGGCGTACCGGGCCGCCCAGTCCTCACCGGGCAGCGCCGACCAGACCGCGCGGGGCGCCCGGCCGTCGGCGAGCGCCCGCAGCAGAGCCGGACCGGTCGGGTAGTCGCGCCACCCGCGCGGGTCGACCGCTCCGATGGGGGCCGCCGGGGTGGGCGGCTCGTCGTGGGGCTCCTTCTCCACCCGCGCGTGCCGGGGCGGCACGGCGAGCCGGAGCACGTCGGCGAGGCTGCCCGCGTACCGGTCGGCGACCGCCCGGGCCAGCCGGGCGACCTCCGGGGCCAGCACCGGCTCCGGGGAGACCACCTTCTCCAGGTACGCGAGACGGCCGGTGTGCCCGGAGTCGTCGGCGCGCGACAGCAGCCACCCGTCGACGAGTTGCCCGGCGAAGCGCACCTTCACCCGCGTACCGGGCACCGCCACCTCGTCCAGCTCCGCCGGCACCAGGTAGTCGAACGGCCGGTCCAGGTGCGCCAGTCCGACGTCCACGCAGACGCGCGCGACCGGCGACCCGTCCGCGGGTCGCCGGTCGCTGCGCTTGGTGGCGGTCAGGCTCCCGCGGCCGACTTGAGGTCGGCGGCCCGGTCGGTGCTCTCCCAGGTCAGGTCCGGCAGCTCCCGGCCGAAGTGGCCGTACGCGGCGGTCTGCTGGTAGATCGGGCGGAGCAGGTTGAGGTCCCGGATGATCGCGGCCGGACGCAGGTCGAACACCTCGGTGACGGCCTTCTCGATCGAGGAGACGGGCACGGTCTCGGTGCCGAACGTCTCGATGAACAGGCTCACCGGGTGCGCCTTGCCGATGGCGTAGGCCACCTGCGCCTCGCACCGCTCGGCCAGACCGGCGGCGACCACGTTCTTGGCCACCCAGCGCATCGCGTACGCGGCCGAGCGGTCCACCTTGGACGGGTCCTTGCCGGAGAACGCGCCGCCACCGTGGCGGGCGTACCCGCCGTAGGTGTCGACGATGATCTTGCGGCCGGTCAGTCCGGCGTCGCCCATCGGGCCGCCGATCTCGAAGCGGCCGGTCGGGTTGACCAGCAGCCGGTAGCCGTCGGTGTCCAGGCCGAGGCTCTCCAGCTCCGGGGCGATCACGTGGTCGCGCACGTCCGGGGTGAGCAGCGAGTCCAGCGAGATGTCGGCGGCGTGCTGGCTGGACACCACGACGGTGTTCAACCGGACCGGACGCAGCCCCTCGTACTCGATGGTGACCTGGGTCTTGCCGTCCGGCCGCAGGTACGGGATCGTGCCGTCCTTGCGCACCGCCGAGAGGCGGCGGGCCAGCCGGTGCGCGAGCGCGATCGGCAGCGGCATCAGCTCGGGCGTCTCCGAGCAGGCGAAGCCGAACATCATGCCCTGGTCGCCGGCGCCCTGCGCGTCCAGCGCGCTCTCCGAAGCTCCGGTGCGCAACTCGAAGGCGTTGTCCACACCCTGCGCGATGTCCTCGGACTGCGCACCGATGGAGACGCTGACCCCGCAGGAGGCACCGTCGAAGCCCTTCTTCGACGAGTCGTAGCCGATGTCGAGGATGGTCCGGCGGACGATCGTCGGGATGTCGGCGTACGCCTTGGTGGTCACCTCACCGGCGATGTGCACCTGACCGGTGGTGATCATGGTTTCCACTGCCACGCGGCTGTGGGGGTCCTCGGTCAGCAGCGCATCGAGGATGCCATCGCTGATCTGGTCAGCGATCTTGTCCGGGTGGCCTTCCGTGACCGATTCGGACGTGAAGAGACGGCGTGTCACGGCACTCCCTAAGCGTATGAAGTCGTTCCGCGGAAGTTTAATCACCACTGCGGTCCGTGTCGGGTTCGGTTGTGCTCTGTTCCACCCGTCAGGAGCGGCCAGGCAGCCGCGCGACGACGAGATCCCACACGGCGTCGGCCACAGCTTCCTTGGCCTGCTCGGGCAACCGGCTGACCGAGCCGTCCGCGCCGATGACCGTCACCGTGTTGGTGTCGGCACCGAAGACCAGGTCCGGACCGACCTCGTTGACCACGATCAGGTCGGCCCGCTTGCGGGCGAGTTTCGCCCTACCGTTGGCCTCGGCGTCGCCGGTCTCGGCGGCGAACACCACCAGCACCTGCCCTGGCCGTTTGCGCTGGCCGAGCTCCGCCGCGATGTCCGGGTTCGTGACGAGCTCGATGGTGGGTGCGACACCGTCGTCCGACTTCTTGATTTTGCCAGTCGCGTACGTCGCGGGCCGGAAATCGGCTGGCGCCGCCGCCATCACCACCGCGTCGGCCTCGACGGCGGCCTTGACTGTCGCCTCCCGCAACTCGGCGGTGGTGCCCACCCGGATCAGGTCGACCCCGGCCGGGTCGGCGAGGCCGACGTTGGCCGAGATCACGGTGACCCGGGCACCCCGGGCGACAGCCGCGCGGGCGAACGCGTACCCCTGCTTGCCCGACGAGCGGTTGCCCAGAAAACGCACCGGGTCGAGAGGCTCACGGGTGCCACCGGCGGTGACCACCACCCGGCGACCGGCCAGGTCGGCGGGGGCGGAGTCGCCACGGGCCAGCAGCCGACCGGCGACGGCGAAGATCTCCGCCGGGTCGGGCAGCCGGCCCTTGCCGGTGTCGGCGCCGGTGAGCCGGCCGACGGCGGGCTCGATGACCCGGACCCCACGGGAGCGCAACGTGGCCACGTTCGCCACTGTGGCGGGGTGCTCCCACATCTCGGTGTGCATGGCCGGGGCCAGCAGGACCGGGCAACGGGCGGTCAGCAGGGTGTTGGTCAGCAGGTCGTCGGCGAGGCCGTGGGCGGCCTTGGCGAGCAGGTCGGTGGTGGTCGGCGCGACCACCACCAGGTCGGCCTGCTTACCGAGCCGGACGTGGGGCACCTCGTGGACGTCGGTCCAGACGTCGTCGGCGACCGGTTGACCGGAGAGCGCGGCCCAGGTCGGCGCTCCAACGAAGCGGAGCGCCGACGCGGTTGGCACCACCCGAACCCGGTGACCCGATTCGGTGAAGAGTCGCAGCAGCTCGCACGCCTTGTAGGCGGCGATGCCGCCACCGACCCCGAGGACGATCGAGGCGGACATCGGCCAGCGGGGGCTTACGGCTGGTCGGTCGGCTCGGCGGTGAGCAGGCCCGAGTTGATCTCGCGCATGGCGATGGAGAGGGGCTTCTCCTGCGGGGTGGTCTCGACGAGCGGGCCGACGTACTCCAGCAGACCCTCACCGAGCTGGCTGTAGTAGGCGTTGACCTGGCGCGCGCGCTTGGCGGCGAAGATGACCAGCGCGTACTTCGACGTCGTCTTCTCGAGGAGCTCGTCGATCGGCGGGTTGGTGATGCCTTCGGGGTTGGCGATGGATCCCACGAATTAACCTCTGCGTCTTTCGAGCCGCGCGGACGCGGTGCTGAGTCTCAACGGCGGCCGACCGTCAGCCACGCACGCGTGACCAGGCCGGATCCGGATAAGAAGAACCGAGTAAGCCTACCAGCTCCTCAACCACCCGTTCGGTGTGGTCGTGGGTCAGCGCGTACGCGACGGTGGCGGCCACCGTGGCGTCGGGCGCGTACCCGGGTGGGCTCAGCAACACCAGCCGGGCATCGGGCAGGCGCGCCCGGACCAGCGGGACGCCGCGCAGGTCGAGCGGGAGCAGCACCGGCTGCCCGGCGTCGAGCCGGGCGCGCAGCGGTGGGTACGGGGTGCCCCGGCGGTGCGAACCGATCCGGGACCACTCCAGCAGCTCGCCGTCGACGATCCGTCGATCGAACTCGGCGGGGGCGAGGAAGACGCGGTCCACCCCGTCGATCTCCGACTCCCGGCGCGGCCTGGTGGTTGCCGCGACCGGGATCCACACGGACGGAGAACGCGCCCGGACAAGCTCGACGACACTCTCCCTGCCGGAACCCGAAGGTCCAGCCAGGACAGTGAGCCGAGCCGCCGGGCGCGCCTCGTCATCCGTGCTCACTGCTTGTTTCTACACGCTGCCAGGTTCAGTTGGCGGCGAACTCTCCAAGCAGTGCCTTGCGCTGCTGCTCGCCGAGGCCACGCAGGCGACGGCTGTCGGCGATCTTGAGCTTCTCCATGATCTGGGTAGCCCGGATCTTGCCGATGCCCGGCATGGCCTGCAGGACGGCCGACACCTTGAGCTTGCCAACGACGTCGTCGCTCTCGGCCCGCTCGAGGACAGCACCGAGGGTGGTCTTGCCCTGCTTGAGCTGCTCCTTCAGCTGAGCACGGGCCTTGCGGATCTCCGCGGCCTTCTCGAGCGCGGCAGCGCGTTGTTCGGGGGTCAGTGACGGGAGCGGCACCAGTTCTCCTCAGGTCCCTATCGCGGCGGGCGGGGCGCACCGCCGCATCTGTGAAACGTGGTGTCGCTGTGAACCAAGGGGTCCATGGTTCCCAGCGCGGGGAAAACTAGCGGCCAACGGAGCTTTCGGCAACGTGGGGGCCGCATGATCACCGTAGAGTGACCGACCCGTCAGTCAGTCACCGGGCAGGCAGAACGGCCCGGCAGTCGACCAGAACGCGGTCCGCGGCGGCCCGCAACGCGGCCACATCAGGGCCGGCCGAGAGCACTTCCCGGGAGTACGACGGGAGCACCGAGGCGAGGCTCGAACCGAAGACGGTCCGCAGATCGGCCGCACCGGCACCCTGTGCGCCGAGCCCCGGAGCGAGCAGTGGGCCGCCCACACCGGAGAGGTCGTGACCGGTGTCACCGATGGTCGCGCCGACCACCAGACCGAAGCTCCCGAGTGGGGACGCACCCCTGTTGAGCTGGGAAATCTCGTCGATCACGGTTTGCGCCACGGTGCGGCCGTCGGCCGTGACGGCCCGCTGCACAGCGGCACCCTCGGGGTTGGAGGTGAGGGCCAGCACGAACACGCCGCCGCCGTGCTCGGCAGCCAGTTCGAACATCGGCGCCAGCGAACCGACCCCGAGGTAGGGGCTCGCGGTGACCGCGTCGACATACACGGGGCTGGATGGATCAAGGTACGCGGCGGCGTACGCGCTCACCGTCGAGCCGATGTCGCCGCGCTTGACGTCGAGCAGAACGAGCGAGCCGGCATCCCGTAACTGTCGGATAGTTGACTCAAGAATCGCCACACCTCGGGACCCGAACCGCTCGAAAAAGGCCGACTGAGGCTTGACTACCGCAACCCGGTCACCGAGGGCTTCCACCACGGTTCGGCTGAACCGGTCGAGCCCCTCAACGTCGTCCGGGAGGCCCCACTGAGCCAGCAGACCCGGATGCGGGTCGATGCCCACACAGAGTGGGCCCCGCTCGGTGATCGCCCGGTGCAGCCGGGTACCGAAGCTCTCCATCGGAGTGTTCCCCTCTTCTCGTCCGGGCGGCTGACCCGCCCGGGTAACCCGTCGACCCGGTGGCCGGGCCGACTCAGCCAGCCGCCACCGCCGCCGCCACGCCGGTAGCGATCCGGGCCACGTCGGCATCGTCGGTGACGTACGGCGGCATGGTGTAGATCAGGTCGCGGAACGGGCGCAGCCACACCCCCTGGGCGACCGCGGCAGCCGTCGCCGCGCCGAGGTCGACCTCGTGATCGAGCTGGACCACGCCGATCGCGCCGAGGACCCGTACGTCGGCCACGCCCGGCATGCCGCGCAGAGGCTCCAGACCGGCGCGCAGGCCGGCGCCGACCCTGGCGACCTGCCCGGCCCAGTCTCCGGCCCGCAGCAGCCCGATGGAGGCGTTCGCCACCGCGCAGGCCAACGGGTTGCCCATGAACGTGGGCCCGTGCGCCAGCACACCGGTCGCCGAGATGCCCCGGGCGACCTCCGCGGTGCACAGGGTGGCCGCGAGCGTGAGGTAGCCGCCGGTCAGTGCCTTGCCCACACAGAGCACGTCCGGCGTCACCCCGGCGTGCCCGGCGGCGAACATCTCGCCGGTACGGCCGAACCCGGTGGCGATCTCGTCGAAGATCAGCAGAATCCCGTGCGCGCGGGTCACCTCGCGCAGCACCCGCAGGTAACCCGGGTGGTGGAAGCGCATCCCGCCGGCGCCCTGGACGACGGGCTCGACGATCACGGCGGCCAACTCGTCGGCATGCCGCTCGACCGTCTCCACCAGCGCCGCCACGTACCCGTCGTCGGGCGGATCGGTGAAACCGCCCGGCGGCACCGGGGCGAACACCTGCCGGGGCAGCACGTCGCCCCACAGGTGGTGCATCCCGCCCTCCGGGTCACAGACGCTCATCGGATGGAAGGTGTCGCCGTGGTAGCCACCCCGCCAGGTCGCCAGCCGGCGCCGCTGGGGCCGCCCGACGGCCCGCTGGTACTGCAGGCACATCTTCACCGCCACCTCGACGCTGACCGAGCCGGAGTCGGCCAGGAACACGTGCTCCAGGCCGTCCGGGGTCAGCTCGACCAGGCTTCGGGCCAGCCGTACCGCCGGTTCGTGGGTGAGCCCGCCGAACATCACGTGGCTCATCCGGCCGAGCTGGTCGGTCACCGCCGCGTCGAGCACCGGGTGCCGGTACCCGTGGATCGCCGCCCACCAGGACGACATCCCGTCCACCAGCTCCCGCCCGTCGGCCAGGGTGAGCCGTACCCCCTCGGCGCCGCGCACCACGTAGGGCGGGTTGGCCGGCGGCAACGCGGCGTACGGGTGCCAGACGTGCGCCCGGTCAGCGGCCAGGATCTCCTCGGGTGTCACGCGTACTCCTCTGCGCCTCGAACGGTCCGGACGGCGGACGTCCCGCGGCCGGGTCGGACCTCTCCCCCCGCCGTGGCCGCCGCTTCCATGTCCGCCGCCTTTGCTCTGCACCCGCGGATGCGCCACCCGGTGGCGGCCGCGTGTCGCGCGCCGCGTGGTGCACCCACGGGTGCAGAGCAAAGGGGCAACAACGGGCGTGGTGTCGTCGACGCGGAGCGGGCCCGGCACCCGGTTGCGCCGGGCCGGCACCGCACCGGCGGCGGTCACCGGCCGGCGACCGCTTCCGGTGCCGCCGTTGCGGCCGCCGCGCGGGCGGCGGCGCGGACCAGGGCCGGTCCGCGGTAGATGAAACCGGTGTAGAGCTGCACCAGGTCGGCGCCCGCATCGAACATCCGCGCCGCGTCGTCCGGGTCCAGCACACCCCCGACGCCGACGATCGGCAGCCGGCCGCCGGTCTCGGAGTGGACGAAGGCGACCACGTCGCGGGCCCGCCCGGTGAGCGGCCGACCCGAGAGGCCGCCGGCCTGCCCGCCACGCTCGACGTCGACGTCGGCCAGCCCGTCCCGGGACAGCGTGGTGTTGGTGGCGATCACCCCGGCGGCGCCCCGGGCCAGGCAGACCTCCAACAGCTCGGCGATCGCCGCCTCGGTCAGGTCTGGCGCGATCTTGACCAGCACCGGCTTCTCCCCCACCAACGCGCCGAGCAGCGCGTCCAGGTGGGCACGGTCCTGCAACGACCGCAGACCCGGGGTGTTCGGTGAGGACACGTTCACCGCGAAGTAGTCGCCGTGCCCGCGCAGCGCCCGGTACGAGGCGAGGTAGTCCTCGACCGCCTCGTCCAGCGCTGCCACCTTGGACTTGCCCAGCGAGATGCCCAACGGCACCCCGAGCGGGCGCGGCAGCGCCGCCAACCGGGCGGCCAGCGCGGCGGCCCCGGCGTTGTTGAAGCCCATCCGGTTGACCACCGCCTCGCTGGCCGGCAGCCGGAACAGCCGCGGCCGGGGGTTGCCCGGTTGGGCGTGCGCGGTGACCGTGCCGACCTCCACGAAACCGAAGCCGAGCGCCGGCCAGGCCGGCAGCGCCGCGCCGTCCTTGTCCATCCCGGCGGCCAACCCGACCGGGTTGGGGAACCGCACCCCGAACACCGTGCGCGGCGCGTCGACCGCGTAGCGGGCCCGCAGCGCGGCGAGCGCGGCCGGCCGCCGCGACAGGGCCGCCAACCGCCGCAGCGTCCACTCGTGCGCCGCCTCGGCGTCACCGCCACCGATCCGGAACAAACCGGGTCGTACGACCTGCTCGAACAGTGTCACTGGGCCGCCCGCAGAGTGGCGTGCAGGTCCTGCAGGGGGCGGACCTGCATGTCGCCGCGGATCCGCGCCTCGATGCCCATCACCGCCGCGGCGGCTCCGGGAACCGTGGTGATGCACGGGATGTCCGCCGTGACGGCCGCGCTGCGGATCTCGTAGCCGTCGGAACGGGCGCTGGCACCCGAGCCCTGCGGCGTGTTGATCACCAGCGCCACGTGGCCGCCGCCGATCAGCGACACCGCGTCGTCGCCCGCACCGGCCTGGTAGTGCTTCCGGATCTGCTCACAGGCGATGCCGTGCCGGCGCAGCACCTCGGCCGTGCCGGCGGTGGCGACGATCTCGAAGCCCAGATCGGCCAGCCGCTTGATCGGGAAGATCATGCCGCGCTTGTCCCGGTTGGCCACCGAGACGAAGATCTTCCCAGCGGTCGGCAGCGACCCGTACGCGGCCGACTGGCTCTTGGCGAAGGCGTGCCCGAAGTTGGTGTCGATGCCCATCACCTCGCCGGTCGACTTCATCTCCGGCCCGAGCAGCGAGTCGATCCCCTTGCCCGCGCGGGTCCGGAAACGCTTGAACGGCAGCACCGCCTCCTTGACCGCGACCGGCGCGTCGGCCGGCATCGTGCCCCCGTCCCCCGTCGCCGGCAGCAGACCCTCGGCGCGCAGGTCGGCGACGCTCGCACCAAGCGCGATCCGGGCCGCCGCCTTGGCCAGCGGCACCGCCGTGGCCTTGGAGACGAACGGGACGGTCCGCGACGCGCGCGGGTTGGCCTCCAGCACGTACAGCACGTCGTCCTTGAGGGCGTACTGCACGTTGAGCAGGCCACGGACCCCGACGCCACGCGCGATGGCCTCGGTGTAGCGGCGGACCTCGGCCAGGTGCGAGCCCGCGAGGGTGATCGGCGGCAGCGCGCACGACGAGTCGCCGGAGTGGATGCCCGCCTCCTCGATGTGCTCCATCACGCCACCGATGTAGACCTCGCCGTCGGCGTCGCACAGCGCGTCCACGTCGATCTCGATGGCGTCGTCGAGGAACCTGTCCACCAGCACCGGGTGGTCCGGGGAGATGTCGGTGGCCCGGCCGATGTAGTCGCGCAGCGTCGGGTCGTCGTAGACGATCTCCATGCCCCGCCCGCCCAGCACGTACGACGGCCGGACCAGCACCGGGTAGCCGATCTCGTCGGCGATCGTCTTGGCCTCGTCGTACGAGGTGGCCATGCCGTGCGCCGGTGCGCGCAGGCCGGCGCGGGCCAGCACCGCGCCGAACGCGCCGCGCTCCTCAGCCAGGTGGATCGACTCCGGGGAGGTGCCCACGATCGGCACACCGGCGTTCTTGAGCCGCTGCGCCAGCCCCAGCGGGGTCTGCCCGCCGAGCTGGACGACCACCCCGACCACGCCCGGCCCGCCGGCCGCCCGGCCGGACGAATCCTCGGCGTGCCAGACCTCCAGGACGTCCTCGAAGGTCAACGGCTCGAAGTAGAGCCGGTCGGCGGTGTCGTAGTCGGTGGAGACCGTCTCCGGGTTGCAGTTGACCATGACCGTCTCGTAACCGGCCGACCGCAGCGCCTGCACGGCGTGCACGCAGGAGTAGTCGAACTCGATGCCCTGCCCGATCCGGTTCGGGCCGGAGCCCAGGATCAGCACCTTCGGCCGGTCCGACGGCACGACCTCGGTCTCCAGGTCGTACGTCGAGTAGTGGTACGGCGTGGTCGCCTCGAACTCGGCCGCGCAGGTGTCCACGGTCTTGTAGACCGGGCGCACGTCCAGGCGGTGGCGCAGGGTCCGCACGCCGTCCTCGGCGGCCAGCTCCGGGCGCAGCGCGGCGAGCTGCCGGTCGGACAGACCGGCCCGCTTGGCACGACGCAGCAGGTCGGCGTCGAGCACCGGCGCGTCGACGATCTCGGCGCGCAGCTCGATCAGCGCGGCGATCTGGTCCAGGAACCACGGGTCGATCCCGCCGGACGCCTCGGCCACCTCGGCGATCGACGCCCCGAGCCGCAGCGCCCGCTCCACCGTGTACAGCCGGCCGTCGTGCGGGATCCGCAGCGCCGCGAGGGTGTCGGCCAGGGTGACGCCGGCAGGGTCCGGCACACTCCAGAAACCGGCCGACTTGGTTTCCATCGAGCGCATCGCCTTGTTCAGCGCCTCGGTGAAGTTGCGTCCGAGGCTCATCGCCTCGCCCACCGACTTCATCGTGGTGGTCAGCTCCGGGTCCGCGCCGGGGAACTTCTCGAACGCGAACCGGGGGATCTTCACCACCACGTAGTCCAGGGTCGGCTCGAACGCCGCCGGGGTCTTCAGGGTGATGTCGTTGGGGATCTCGTCGAGGGTGTAGCCGATGGCCAGCTTCGCGGCGATCTTCGCGATCGGGAAACCGGTCGCCTTGGAGGCCAGCGCCGAGGACCGCGACACCCGGGGGTTCATCTCGATGACGACGATCCGGCCGTCGACCGGGTTGACCGCGAACTGGATGTTGCAGCCGCCGGTGTCCACCCCGACCTCACGCAGCACGGCGATGCCCAGGTCACGCAGGTGCTGGTACTCCCGGTCGGTGAGCGTCATGGCCGGGGCCACTGTGACGCTGTCACCGGTGTGCACGCCCATCGGGTCGATGTTCTCGATCGAGCAGACCACCACCACGTTGTCGTGCCGGTCGCGCATCAGCTCGAGCTCGTACTCCTTCCAGCCGAGCACGCTCTCTTCGATGAGCACCTCGTGCACCGGGCTGGCGGACAGGCCGTCGCCGGCGATGCGGGCCAGGTCCTCCGGGGTGTGCGCCATGCCGGAACCCAGGCCACCCATGGTGAACGACGGCCGGATCACCACCGGCAGGCCCAGCTCGGCGACGGTCGCCTCGACCTCGTCCATCGAGTGGCAGACCCGCGAGCGGGGCACCAGCCCGGTCGGGTCCTCGACACCGAGCCGTACGCCGGCCTTCGCGACGATCTCCTTGAACAGCTGCCGGTCCTCGCCGCGGTTGATGGCGTCGATGTTCGCGCCGATCAGCTCCACGCCGTACTTCTCCAGGACGCCGGCCTCGTGCAGGGCGACGGCCGTGTTCAGCGCGGTCTGCCCGCCGAGGGTCGCGAGGATCGCATCCGGGCGCTCCTTGGCGATGACCAGCTCCACGAACTCCGGGGTGATCGGCTCGACGTACGTGGCGTCGGCGAACTCCGGGTCCGTCATGATCGTCGCCGGGTTGGAGTTGACCAGGCTGACCCGGATCCCCTCGCTGCGCAGCACCCGGCACGCCTGGGTGCCCGAGTAGTCGAACTCGCAGGCCTGCCCGATGACGATCGGCCCGGAGCCGATCACGAGGATGTGCTGGAGATCGGTCCGCTTAGGCATTGCTGCGCCCCTTGCTGTGGTTCCGACCTTCGATCAAGTCGGCGAAACGGTCGAAGAGGTAGTCGGCGTCGTGCGGGCCGGCCGCCGCCTCCGGGTGGTACTGCACCGTGAACGCGGGCACGTCGATCGCCCGCAGCCCCTCGACCACGTTGTCATTGAGGCAGACATGGGACACCTGAACGCCGCCGAAGTCGGTGTCGATCACCTGGTCGGGAACGACGGCGCCGACGCCGGCGCCGGGCACCTGGACCGCGAAGCCGTGGTTGTGGCTGGTCACCTCGACCTTGCCGGTGACCCGGTCGAGCACCGGCTGGTTGATCCCCCGGTGGCCGTAGCCCAGCTTGTAGGTGCCGAAGCCGAGCGCCCGACCGAGGATCTGGCTGCCGAAGCAGATGCCGAACAACGGGATCCGCCGGGTCAGCACCTCCCGGGCCAACGCCACCGGCGCGTCGGCGGTCGCCGGGTCACCCGGGCCGGGCGAGAAGAAGACCGCGTCCGCACCGGTGGCGAGCAGGTCGTCGATGCTCGATCCGGCCGGCAGGACGTGGGTGGTCACCCCGCGCGCGGCGAGCCGGCGGGGCACGTTGCGCTTGATGCCCAGGTCCAGTGCCGCCACCGTGAACCGGTGCTCGCCGACAGCCTCGACGACGTACGGCTCGGCGGTGCTCACCTCGGCGGACAGGTCCGCGCCGACCATCTGCGGCGCCTGACGGACCCGGGCCAGCAGGCTCTGCGGGTCGTTGTCGATGCTGGAGATGCCCACCCGCATGGCGCCCCGCTCGCGCAGGTGCCGGGTCAGCGCCCGGGTGTCCACGCCACTGATGCCCACCACACCCTCGGTGGCGAGACGGTCCTCGAGACCACCGGTGGCCCGCCAGTTCGAGCCGATCCGGGCCGGGTCGCGTACGACGTAGCCGGCCACCCAGATCCGACCGGACTCGTCGTCCTCGCCGTTGACGCCGGTGTTGCCGATGTGTGGCGCGGTCTGCACCACCACCTGACGGTGGTACGACGGGTCGGTGAGGGTCTCCTGGTAACCGGTCATGCCGGTGTTGAAGACCGCCTCACCGAAGGTCTCTCCGACGCTGCCGTACGCCTCGCCGGGGAACGTACGCCCGTCCTCCAGCACCAGGATTGCGGGTCTGCGCTTGACCATTACTTGACAGCCTTTCCGTCCAGGACCGTCGGCTCGCCACGCAGGAAGGTCGCCACGATGCGACCTGGCAGCGTCATGCGGGCGTACGGGGTGTTGCGACTGCGACTGGCCAGCTCCGCCGGATCGATGGTGCGGTGGGCGGCCGGGTCGATCAGGGTCAGGTTGGCCGGCACACCCGGCGCGGGGTCGACCCCGTGCCCGGTGAGGCCGGCGATCCGTGCGGGGGTGCGCGACATCCGCTCGGCGATCAGGTCCCACTCGGGGCCGAGCACGTCCAGCGCGATGGAGAGGGCCGTCTCCAGACCGAGCATCCCCGGTCGGGCGTACGCCCACTCGCACTCCTTGTCCTCCACGGCGTGCGGCGCGTGGTCGGTGGCGATCACGTCGATCACCCCGTCGGCGAGGGCGGCGCGCAGCGCGGCGATGTCCGCGGCGGTGCGCAGCGGAGGGTTCACCTTGTAGACCGGGTCGTAGCTTTCCGCCCGTTCGTCGGTGAGCAGCAGGTGGTGCGGGGTCACCTCGGCGGTCACGCGTACCCCGCGCGCCTTCGCCTGGCGCAGCACCTCGACGCTGCCGGCGGTGGAGACGTGGCAGACGTGCAGTCGGCTGCCCACGTGCTCGGCGAGCAGCACGTCCCGGGCGATGATCGCCTCCTCGGCGACCGCCGGCCAGCCGATCAGGCCGAGCCGGGTGGAGACCTCACCCTCGTGCATCTGGGCGCCCTCGGTGAGCCGGGGCTCCTCGGCGTGCTGGGCGATGATCCCGTCGAACGCCTTCACGTACTCCAGTGCTCGGCGCATCAACTTCGGGTCGGCGACGCAGTGCCCGTCGTCGGAGAAGATCCGCACCCGGGCCGCCGAGTCGGCCATCGCGCCCAGCTCGGCCAGTCGCTCGCCGGCCAGCCCGACGGTGACCGCGCCGATCGGCTGCACGTCGACCAGACCGGCCTCGCGGCCGAGCCGCCAGACCTGCTCGACCACGCCGGCGGTGTCCGCCACCGGGGAGGTGTTGGCCATCGCGCAGACCGCCGTGTAGCCGCCCAGCGCGGCCGCCCGGGAACCGGACTCGACGGTCTCGGCGTCCTCCCGGCCGGGCTCGCGCAGGTGGGTGTGCAGGTCGACGAGGCCGGGCAGGGCGACCAGGCCGGTGCCGTCGACGACTGTGGCGTCCGGCGCGGTCAGGCCGGGGCCGACCTCGGCGATCACGCCGTCGCGGATCAGCAGGTCGGTCGGCGCGGCGCCGACGACACTCACGCTGAAGATCAGGTACGCGGTCACCGGTTGTTCCCTCCGAGCAGCAGGTAAAGGACAGCCATCCGCACGGAGACCCCGTTGGTGACCTGTTCGACGATGGTGGAGCGGGGTGAGTCGGCGACCTCGGGGGTGATCTCCATCCCCCGGTTCATCGGGCCGGGGTGCATGACGATCGCGTGCTCGGGCAGCCGGCGCATCCGGGGCCCGTCCAGACCGTAGCGGCGGGCGTACTCGCGCGCGGAGGGGAAGTAGGAGTCGTTCATCCGCTCCCGCTGCACGCGCAGCATCATCACCACGTCCACGTTCGGCAGGACGGAGTCGAGGTCGTAGGAGACGTCGGTGCCGGGCGCGAGGGCGCCCGCGATGTCGACCGGGATGAGGGTCGGCGGGCCGACCAGGGTGACCTTGGCGCCGAGGGTGGAGAGCAGCAGCACGTTGGAGCGGGCCACCCGGGAGTGCAGCACGTCCCCGACCACCGCGACCGACAGGCCGGCGAGCCGGCCCAGCCGGGCCCGCATGGTGTACGCGTCCAGCAACGCCTGGGTGGGGTGCTCGTGGGTGCCGTCGCCGGCGTTGACGACCGACCCGTCCACCCAGTTGGCCAGGCGGTGCGGCGCGCCGGAGGCGGGGTGTCGGACGACGACGGCGTCCGCGCCCATGGCTTGCAGGGTCAACGCGGTGTCCTTCAGGCTCTCACCCTTGGTGACGCTGGACCCCTTCGCGGAAAAGTTGATCACGTCGGCGCTGAGCCGCTTCGCCGCCGCCTCGAAGGAGATCCGGGTACGCGTGGAGTCCTCGTAGAAGAGGTTCACCACGGTCCGTCCGCGCAGCGCGGGAAGCTTCTTGATCTCCCGGCCGGCGACGGTGGCCATCTCGGCGGCGGTGTCCAGGATCTCGGTGGCGGTGTCGGCGTCCAGGTCCCCGCCGGAGAGCAGGTGCTTGATCATGAGGCAGTTCCCCCGTACAGCTTGACCTCGTCCGTCCCGTCGATCTCGGCGAGCGTCACCTTCACGCTCTCGGCGAGCGAGGTCGGGATGTTCTTGCCGACGTAGTCGGCGCGGATCGGCAACTCCCGGTGGCCCCGGTCGACCAGGACGGCGAGCTGGACCGAGGCCGGGCGGCCCACGTCGTTGAGCGCGTCGAGCGCGGCCCGGACGGTGCGGCCGGAGAAGAGCACGTCGTCGACCAGGATGACCCGTTTGCCGTCGATCCCGCCGGGGGGCAGCTCGGTCGGACCCACCGCGCGGGTGGCGTGCCGACGGAGGTCGTCGCGGTACAGGGTGATGTCGAGCACACCGACCGGGACGGCGACGTCCTCGAAGGTGCTGATCCGGTCGGCGAGCCGCCGGGCGAGGGGGGTACCCCGGGTGGGAATCCCCAGCAGCACCGTGTTGGCGGCGCCCTGGGTCTTCTCCAGGATCTGGTGGGCGATGCGGTCGACCACGCGTTGCACGTCGGCGCTGGCGAGGATCACCTTCACCGAGGGTTGTTGCGGTGGTGACGAGCGGGCAGCCTGTGGGTACGCCACGGCGGACCTCCTTCCCCGCCTCACGGGACGGGTCGTTAAAGGATGTCGGGCACCTCCGGCCGGACCGCACAGCGGACCTGGACCGGGGCTTCCGCCACGTTACCAGTGGTCACCGGGGTGATGGCCGGCGGCCACTGACCACCGGGTCAGGTACCGGAAAAGGAGAAAACTCCCCGGACGCTCCGCAACGGTAGGGGCACGACCACTTGACCACGTGTCGCATTCCCCGTACCGTCACGCTCCGTAGCGATCGACGGGAGAACCCCGAGCAGCACTGGGAGTGTCCGAATGCCCTCTGAATACGCCAAGTCTCTGGGCGCCCGCCTGCGCTCCATCCGCCAGCAGCAGGGTCTCTCCCTGCAGGGTGTGGAGGAGAAGTCGAACGGGCGGTGGAAGGCCGTGGTGGTCGGCTCTTACGAGCGTGGCGACCGGGCCGTGACGGTGTCCCGTCTGGCCGAGTTGGCCGAGTTCTACCGCGTACCCGTCTCGGAGCTGCTGCCTGACGGCAGTGGCGTCCGTCACGAGCCCACCAGCAAGATTGTCCTGGACCTGGAGCGGCTCTACGACGAGGCCTCCGAGGACCTGGCCTACGTCGCCCGCTACGCCCGCGCCATCCAGCAGCAGCGCGGCGACTACAACGGCCGGGTGCTCTCCATCCGCGCCGACGACCTGCGGGCGCTCGCGATCGTCTACGACGCCTCACCGTCGGGCCTGATCGAGCGGCTCACCGAGCACGGCGTGCTGGTGGCCGACCCCCGGGCGTTCTTCGCCTCCTGATCTGCCGTTCCACCTGATCTGCCGCTTCACCGAAGGGCCCGTGCCGGCTGGCACGGGCCCTTTCGGATCAGCTGTGTCCGGTGCGGACGCTCAGCGGGTGGCGTACTCGGCGATGCGGCCGAGCACCCCGTTGAGGAAGCGCGGCGAATCGTCCGTCGACATCTGCCGAGCCAGCTCGACGGCCTCGCTGATCGCCACCGCGTCGTCGATCTCGTCGACGTAGAGCAACTCGTAGACGGCGATCCGGGCCAGATTACGGTCGACGACCGGCATCCGCTCCAGCGTCCAACCCTCGGCGTAGCTGGCGATCAGCTCGTCGATCCGGTTGAGGTGCTCGGCAACCCCCTCGACCAGACCCACCGCGTAGCCGAGGTGCTCCGGCCGGGGCTGCTCGATCCGCTGCACGTAGCCGGCGAGCACCTCCACCGGAGGCTTGTCCCGCAGGTCGGCCTCGTAAAGGACATCCAGCGCCCGCTTGCGCGCCTTGCGGCGCGCCGGCATCTGCTGCTTGGAACCCTCAGCCATCAGGCGCGGCCGAGGTAACGGCCGTCGCGGGTGTCGACCTTGATCTTCTCGCCGGTGGTGATGAACAGCGGAACCGGCACGGTGGCGCCGGTCTCCACGGTCGCCGGCTTGGTGCCGCCGGTCGAACGGTCGCCCTGCAGGCCCGGCTCGGTGTAGGTGACCTCCAGCACGACGCTGGTGGGCAGCTCGATGTAGAGCGGCACACCCTCGTGCTGGGCGACGGTCGCCTCCGCCTCGGGCAGCAGGTAGTTGGCTGCCTCACCGACGGTGCCACCGGGCACGGTGATCTGGTCGAAGGTCTCCAGATCCATGAAGACGAAGTCCTCACCGTCGGCGTACAGGTACTGCATCGTGCGCTTGTCAACGGTCGCGGTTTCGACCTTGGTGCCCGCGTTGAAGGTCTTGTCGACCACCTTCCCGGACAGCACGTTCTTCAGCGTGGTGCGCACGAAGGCACCACCCTTACCGGGCTTGACGTGCTGGAACTCGACGACGGCCCAGAGCTCGCCGTCAAGGTTGAGTACCAGGCCGTTTTTGAGGTCGTTGGTGGAGGCCATTTCCTGCCTTGATCATCAATTGGCGGACAGACCTGGCAAGTCTACAAGCTGCGTCGAATCGGTCGGCCCCCCGTTCGGAGCGCCCAGTCGGTGGGCCCTCAGCGGGTGGCCAGATGGTGCAGAGCGAGACGATATCCGTCGATACCGAGACCGCAGATCACCCCGGTCGCCACCGCCGAGACCACCGAGTGGTGCCGGAACTCCTCACGGGTGTGGATGTTGGAGATGTGCACCTCCACCAGCGGCCCGCGCAGCATGGCGCAGGCGTCGCGCACCGCGTACGAGTAGTGCGACCAGGCGGCCGGGTTGAGCACCACCGCGGCGCCCTCGTCGGCCGCCGCGTGCAGCCAGCCGAGCAGCTCGTGCTCCGCGTCGGTCTGCCGGACCGTCACCGCCAGCCCCAGCTCCCGACCCGTCCTCTCGCAGAGCGCCACCAGGTCCGCGTAGCTGGTCGCGCCGTACACGTCGGGCTCGCGGGTGCCCAGCCGACCCAGGTTCGGCCCGTTCAACACGTAGACCTTCAAGGGGTTGCCACCTCCCGGTAGGCAGCCTCCAGCAACGCGTCGTCGGGGCCCTCCAACATCGCCGGGCGGGCCAGCCCGTCGAGCACCACGAAGCGCAGCCGACTGCCCCGGGCCTTCTTGTCCACCCGCATCGTGGGTAGCAGCTTCGGCCAGGCATCGGCCGGGTAGCTCACCGGCAGGCCCAGCGCGCTCAGCGTGACCCGGTGCCGGTCGGCGGTCGGCGCGTCCAACCGCCCGGCGAGCCGCGCCAGCGTGGCCGCGTACACCAGACCGACAGCGACGGCGTGGCCGTGCCGCCAGCGGTAACCCTCGTTCTGCTCGATGGCGTGGGCCAGGGTGTGACCGTAGTTGAGCACCTCCCGCAGGCCCGACTCGCGCAGGTCGCCGGCGACCACGTCGGCCTTGACCCGGATGGCCCGCTCGATCAGCTCCCGGCTCACCGGCCCACGGGGGTCGGTGGCGGCCTCCGGGTCGTTCTCGATGAGATCCAGGATCGTCGGGTCGGCGATGAAACCGCACTTGACGACCTCGGCCAACCCGGCCGCCAGGTCGACCGCGGGCAGGCTGTCCAGAGTGGCCAGGTCCGCCAACACCCCGACCGGCGGGTGGAACGCGCCCACCAGGTTCTTGCCGGCGGCCGTGTTGATGCCCGTCTTGCCGCCCACCGCGGCATCCACCATGCCCAGCAGCGAGGTCGCCACCGGCACCCAGCGCACACCCCGCAACCAGCAGGCCGCGACGAAGCCGGCCAGGTCGGTCACCGCGCCGCCGCCCACCCCGACCACCGCGTCGGTACGGGTGAAGCCGGCCGCTCCGAGCCGGTCCCAACAGGCGGCGGCCACCTCGACGTGCTTCCCCGACTCGGCGTCGGGCACCTCGATCGGCAGTGGCTCGACGCCGGCGGCGCGCAGGCGTTCGCCGAGCGCGTCCGCGAGGGCCTTGAGCGGAGGCGCGTGCAACACCGCCACCCGGGTCGCGCCGGGCAGCAGGCCAGGCAGCGCACCCAGCAGGTCACGTCCCACCAAGACGTCGTACGGCCGCTCGCCGCCGACCGGAATTCGGGTCACCTCGTCCATCGCCGGCAGCCTAGTCCAGCGGGCGGCGCGGGGAGGGCGGCTGTCCACCTGCTGGCCGAGCGGCCCAGTCCGCCAACCGGCGGGCGTGCTCGGCCACCGCGGCGCGTAGCGCGTCCGGATGCCGCACGGTGAACGGACAGCCCAGCCCGGCGAGCAGCGCCGCCATCCCGGGCAGGCTCTCCGCTCGGGCCCGCAGCAGCACCCCGTCGGTGGTGGCGGTCAGCTCGGCCACGCTGGGCGGGATGCGGCGGCGGGCGGCGACCAGGTCGGTCTCCAGCACGACCTCCACCTCGTGCCGGTACGGCACGCCGGCCAGCGACCGGGTCACCCAGGCCACCGCCTCGAAGCCGTCGGGCACCGTGAACGTTGCCACGCCGGGCGTCACCGCGCCGATCCGGTCCAGGCGGAAGGTCCGAATCTCCCCGCGTCGGTGGTCGTGGCCGGTGACATACCAACGGCCGGCGTGGAAGACGAGCCCGTACGGGTCGAGTTCGCGCTGCGACCGCTCGCCCCGCCAGGAGCGGTAGTCCAGTGCCACCCGCTGCCGGTGCCGGGCGGCCGAGGCCAGCGCGAGCAGGGTGCCGGACGCTGGCCCGCGCTCCGCCTCGGGGCGGCGCAGGGTGAAGCCCAGGTGTTCCTGGACGGCGGCGAGCCGGTCGGCGAGCGCGGCCGGCAGCACCCGGCGGATCTTCGCCAGCGCGGTGGCGGTGGCGGGCTGCTCGGTGGCGAGCCCGACCCGTTCGGCGACGACGAGGCCGAGCAGCACGGCCACCGCCTCGTCGTCGGTGAGCATCAGCGGCGGCAGCTTGTAACCGGGGTGCAGCCGGTAGCCGCCGTGGCGGCCCCGGTCGGCGGTGACGGGAATGCCCAGCTCGACGAGCGTGGTCGCGTACCGGCGCACGGTCCGCTCGTCCACCCCGAGGTGGCCGGCGAGTTCTGCGGCCGTCGACCGGTGCCGGGTCTGCAGCAGTTCGAGCAGGGCCAGCACCCGCCCCGCGGGATGTGACACGGGCCATTCCTCCAAACCGGGCGGATCCTGTCCGGAATAGATCGTACGGTCTGTCGGTAACCGAGAGAAGGAGCCACAGATGGCGACATTCGTGCTGGTGCCGGGATTCTGGTTGGGTGCCTGGGCGTGGCGGGACGTGACCGTCGCGCTGCGGTCGCAGGGGCACGAGGTCTATCCGATGACGCTGACCGGGGTGGCCGAACGCGACCACCTCGCCGGGCCGGAGGTCGGCCTGGACACGCACACCACCGACATCGTTCGACTGATCGAGGTCGAGGACCTGCGCGACGTACTGCTGGTCGGGCACTCCGGCGGTGGGAAGCCGGTCGCCCAGGCGGTGGACCGCATCCCGGACCGGATCGCCCGGGTCGTCTACGTGGAGAGTGGGCCGTTGCCGGACGGCACGGCACAGTTCGACACGCTGCCGCCGGACGAGCAGCAGCGGCTACGCGAAGCGATCGGCACCGGGCACCTGCTGCCGCCGCCGGCCTGGGACCCGGCCGCCGACCCGACGAACCTGGCCGGCCTGGACGAGCCGACGCTCGCGCTGCTGCGTACCCGGGCCACCCCGCAGCCGCTGCGGACCGCCACCGACCCGGTCCGACGCACCGGCGGGCACCCCGTTCCGACCGCGCTGGTCGCCAGCACCTTCCCGCTCGGTGTGGTGCGGCAGATGATCCAACAGGAGCATCCGTTCTTCACCGGCCTGGCCGACGGCCAGCTGCACGAGTTGCCCACCGGGCACTGGCCGATGCTCAGCGAGCCGAAGGCCCTGTCCGACGTCCTGGACCTGATAGCCCAAACCTGACCCCGCTGCCTTTGCCCCCGCGCCCGCGCCCCCGCCCGAGCCCCGCCGATCTTGCACTTTCTGTTGCCGAGCTGCGATGAATGCCCCTTAAGTCAGAGCAGCAAGTGCAAGATCGGCGCAAAGGGGGGCGCGAGGGCGCGGGGCCTGACGTCAGCGCGGAAGCAGTGCGGCGACGTCCGCGACGACCTGCGCCGGGGCCCGGCCGTCGGTGACCACCGTCTCGGTGGCGACCTCGGCGTAGAGCGGCCGGCGCTGGTCCAGCAAATGCTTGAGGGTGGCCCGTGGGTTGATCGCCAGCAGCGGCCGGCCGGCGCCGAGCCCGACCCGCTTGACCGCGTCAGGCAACTCGACCGAGAGGTGCACCACCCGGTGCCCGATCAGGGCCGCCCGGGTCTCCTCGGCCAGCACCGCGCCGCCGCCGAGGGCGAGCACGCCGGTGGCGCCGGCCAGCGCCGCGGCCACGGCGGCCCGTTCCAAGGTACGGAAGTGCGCCTCACCCTCGTCGATGAAGATCTCCGGGATCGGCTTCCCGGCCATCTGCTCGATGTCGGTGTCGGTGTCGCGGAACTCCACGCCGAGGGTGGCGGCGAGCGCCCGGCCGACAGTGGTCTTGCCGCAGCCGGGGGCACCGACCAGCACGACGACCGGTGCCATCAGCGGATGACCAGCGCGTCGAGGTACCCGGCCAGGTTGCGGCGGATCTCGGCGATCGAGTCTCCACCGAACTTCTCGGTGGCCGCCTCGGCCAGCACCAGCGCCACCATCGCCTCGGCGACGACCGCCGCTGCGGGCACCGCGCAGACGTCGGAACGCTGGTTGATCGCGGTGGCCGGCTCACCGGTGGTGACGTCCACGGTGGAGAGGGCCCGGTTCAGCGAGGAGATCGGCTTCATCGCGGCGCGGACCCGCAGCGGCTCGCCGGTGGTGATGCCACCCTCCAGCCCGCCGGCCCGGTCGGTGACCCGGCGGACACCGGTGGCCGACGGAATGATCTCGTCGTGCGCCTCCGAGCCGCGGGACCGGGCCTGCTGCCAGCCGTCGCCGATCTCCACGCCCTTGATCGCCTGAATGGACATCAGCGCGGTGGCCAGCCGGGCGTCGAGCTTGCGGTCCCACTGCACGTGGCTGCCCAGCCCCGGTGGCACCCCGTACGCCAGCACCTCGACCACGCCGCCGAGGGTGTCGGCGGCCTTCTTCGCGGCATCGACCTCGGCGACCATCAGGGCGCTGGCCTCCGGGTCGAGGCAGCGCAGCGGGTCGGCGTCGATCCGCGCGGCGTCGGACGGCGTGGGACGCAGCCCGGGCTTCGCGGCCACCGGGCCCAGCTCGACGACGTGCGAGACGATCTCGATGCCGAGCGCCTGACGGATCAGCGCCTTGGCCACCGTGCCGACAGCCACCCGGGCGGCGGTCTCCCGTGCGCTGGCGCGCTCCAGGATCGGCCGGGCGTCGGTGTGGCCGTACTTCTGCATGCCGGCCAGGTCGGCGTGGCCCGGCCGGGGGCGGGTCAGCGGGGCGTTGCGGGCCTGCCGGGCCAGCTCGTCGGGGTCGACCGGGTCGGCGGCCATCACGGTCTGCCACTTCGGCCACTCGGAGTTGCCGACCCGGATCGCCACCGGGCTGCCGAGGGTCACGCCGTGCCGCAGGCCGCCGAGCAGCTCGACCTCGTCCCGCTCGAACGACATCCGGGCACCCCGCCCGTAGCCCAGCCGTCGACGGGCCAGCTCGTCGGCGATCTCGGTGGTGGTCACCTCGATGCCGGCCGGCACCCCCTCCAACATCGCGACGAGGGCGGGACCGTGCGATTCACCTGCAGTCAGCCAGCGCAACACAGCGGTCAGTCTGTCACGGCGGGCCACCGACGCGGCGCGCTCCCCGGGGCGTCCCGCCCAGCGGACGCCGCCGCCCGCTGAACAGGACATCCGTTGCTCTGCACCCGCCGCCGCGACAACCCGCGACGCAACCACCGGACGGCCTTTGCTCTGCACCCGCCACTGCGACGCGACACGCGACACGCGAGGCGCGACGGTGGCTCAGATCCCCCGACCGCGCTTGTGCAGGGTGCGCAGCACCGCGTCAGCCCGGACCACCCGACCCGCGACGGCGAGGGCCAGGTAGGCGCGCGGCTCGCGGGGGTTGCTCCGCAGGGTGCGCCGGGCCCAGCGCAGCGCGCCCCGGCGGTCGCCGGAGGCGGCCTGGGCGAACGCGATCTGCCCGGCGACACGGGCCTCGCCGGCCGGTTGACTGGCGAACTCCGGGTAGCGCTGGAGCAGCCACTGCAACGCCTCGGAGATGGTGTCCCACCGCTGCGCGAAGTACGAACGCTTGTGCCAGCGGACCAGCACCGACGGCGTCCGCAGGTTGATCAGAGGCGCGCTGCGCGCCGCCCGCAGCAGGAACTCGTAGTCCTCCGCGTAGCTGCCCGGGATCTCCTCGTCGACCAGCCCGAACCCGTCGCGCAAGGCGGTGGCGCGGATCAGGAAGGTCGACGGGTGCAGCTCCGTCATCCGATCGCGGAGCAGGTCGTCCAGGGTGATCCGGTCCTTGTCGAGCACCCGGTCGACGCTGTGCCCGTCGTAGTTGACCCGGATGCCGCAGCAGACGAACTCGGCGGCCGGGTCGCCGGCCAGCGCCTCGACCTGGGCGGCCAGTTTGCCGGGCAGCCACTCGTCGTCGTCGTCGCAGAACGCGACAAGCTCGCCCTCGGCGGCGAGGGTGCCGCTGTTGCGCGCACCGGCCAACCCGGGGGTACGGACGTTGCGGATCACCCGCACCACGCGGGCCGGGCCGCTCCCCAGCTCGGTCAGCGACTCGTCCGGCACGGACTGGTCGAACACCACGACGACCTCGATCAGGGCCGGGTGCTCCTGTGCCAGGATCGCGCGCACCGCGGCCCGCAGCAGCTCGGGGCGGTCCCGGGTGGGCACCACGACGCTGACGGTCGGCTGCTGGGTCATCGAATCTCCTCCGTACCCGGGCGCGGCCGGGACCAGGCCCGCCACCGGGGTGGGCGCGGGGTCGAACGGGCCACCAGGTCGTCGACGATCTGCCCGACCCGGGCCACCGCCGCCCGTCGTGCCTCGTGTGCCTCCGGGTCGGCGGCCACCGCGTACCGGGACGGGTCGGCCAGCCCGGCGGCCAACGCGTCGTGCAGGGCCTCCCGGGTCTCGCAGAGCGCCACCAGCCCGGCGGCGCCGAGCCGGCGGGCGAAGAGGAGCTGGTGGTTGTCGACGTGCTCACCGCGAGCCGGGTCGCGGGGCACCACGATGGGCAGGTGGCCGTGCCGGCGGGCTTCCAGGATGGTCGCCGGGCCACCGTGGCAGACCACCAGATCCGCGTCGATCATCGCCTGTTGCAACGCGTCGTGGCCGAGGAACGGCACCGCGCCGCTGAGCTGAGGCGCGGTCGTGTGCCCGTGCTGCATGGTCAGCCCGATCGGGCCGGCAGCCTGCGCGTGCCACTGCGCCAACCAGTCGACGAGCCGGTCGAAGGGGTGCTTGTCGGTGCCCACCGCGACCAGCAGTCGGAGCTGGGCGACCGCCGAGCTGTCGCGCTGGCGCGGCAGGCGGGCCGCCTCGGTGCCCGGTCGGGGTTGCGGACGCCGGGCGGTGCCCGTCTCCCCGGTCACAGAAGCGTCCCGACGACTGTCGCCTCGGGGTACTGCCGGCGCTGCTCGTCCCACTGCACGAGCATCGCGGACAGGAAGGGCCGGCAGAGCCGAGCGGTCAACGTCGGGGTGTCGATCCGGTCGTACACCTCGATGTAGACGGTCGGGATGCGCCGCAGCCGGGCCAGCACCACGAACGGCACCGCCACCCCGGCGCCTGTGGTGACCACGGCGGCGACCCGCCGGGCCCGCAGCACCCGCCAGGCCAGCAGCGCGTTGCGCAGCAGGTTCGGCACGTTGCGGGTGGTCGGGTGGTGCGCCGGCACCAGGTCCTCGCCGGCCAGCAGCGACACCGCCTCCGGGGTGTCGAAGGTGACCCAGCAGCGCCGCCACTGTTCGTACCAGGGCCGCAGGGCCAGTAGTTGGGCCAGATGGCCACCGCTGGAGCCGACCAGCAGCAGCACCGGTGCCCCACTGTCGTCGTTGTTCGTGTCCACGCGACTCCCCACAAGTTCGCTTGGAATTTCAGTTCACGCCAGGCAGAAGCAGATCACACGATTCCCGGTCGTTGAATAGCGCGACCGGCCGAGCCGACGATCTCCACAGCGGGCGGTTCGGTGCACCGAACGTCCGAGGTCCATCGATCGTCATCACCACCTGCGATTATGTCGTCACTCTGCGGCGCACCGTCGTCGCCGCGATTCCTCCAGATCAGCCGCTATGTCTTTTCTCGATGACGTCCAAGAGTGCGGGATGCAGGGCGGCGTTCCAGCCCGCGCCCGCGTCGGCCAGCCGCCACGTCCGCAACCACATCTCCACCAGGTACGCGTCGGCGACGAGCCGGCCCTGCGCGGCGTCGAGGCCGAGCCGCTCGCCGTGCCGGCTCAGGTGTCCGTCCACAGCCGAGGCGGCGGCGTCGGCCGGCTCCCCGCGCAGCACGAGGGCCCGCTGGAACGCGTCGTGCGCCAGGTCGAAGCCGACCGGCACGTCCGGCCCGCTGTGCTCCCAGTCCCAGGCGACCAACCGGCCGGCGTGCCAGCCCAGGTTCCACGGCACCCAGTCGCCATGCCAGTGACCGAACTCGACGCTGGTGTCGCCATGCATGCGGGCCAGCGCCGAGACCGCGGCGACCGCCCGCGCACCGGCCGGCTCGGTCGCGGCGGCCCGGCCGGCCTGATCGGCCAGCCGACGCAGGAAGGTCGAGTTGACCAGCGGTCGAGGTGTGCCCTCCGGGCCGCCCCGCCGGGCGACCGCGAGCAGCGCCGCGATCCGCGGCGGGTCGTCCACCGGCACCCCGCGTACCGCCGGGGGCAGCGGCTCGATCACCGCGACCACCTGACCCGCCCACGACGTCTCGGTGAGCAGCCGCGGCGGCGTCGGATGATCGGCGACGCCGACCACCTCGCGCAACGCCCGCAGCGCCGCCGCCTCCGCGCTGACCAGCGCGCGGGTCGCGTCGTTCCAGCCGATCTTCGCGTAGCCGCGCGGACTTCCGTCGGCACTGAAGAGTTGCAGAGTGGGCTTGCCGTTCGGGTCGGGTGGGCGGACCCCGAACGCGGCCAGCAGCGGCGTGTCACCCAGGTCGGCGGAGAGCCGCTCGCTCAGCAACAGCTCCGCGGCCGGCACCCCGGCCGGCACCGAGACGGTCAAGGTGGGAAAGGGCGCGAGCCCCGCCCGACCGAACCGGGCCAGCCCGCCGAGCACCGCCCGCAGCGCGCGCACCTTCGGTGGCCGCAGGGCGTTGTACGCCAACAGGGACGCCGCCCCGGCCCGGGGCGCGCCCAACGGCACCAGGAACCGGGCCCGGGCGACCGACGGCACCACCGCGTACCGGGCCACCGCCTGGTGACCGGCCGGCGGGGCACCCGCCATGGTCAGGCCGACCCGATCGTCCGGGAAGACCGCGCGGCTCACCCAACCCAGGCCGTCCACCCGCGAACGCGGGTCGGTGGCCGGGCCCACCCCTGTCGTCACGCCGCCCGGTCCGCCCAGTCGAGGTCCAGCCCGAGCCGTTGCCGCAACGCGTCGTTGTACGGCCGGTAGTAGTCGGTCAGCTCGGCGCGCACGCTCGGCTCCAACGGTGCCGAGCGCCGATCGTTGTAGACCTTGAAGTTGGGCAGGTCGTACGCCGGCAGACCGAGGAAGTCCAGGGTCCGTCGGTAGGTCGCCCGCGAGTCGCGGTACAGGTCCTCGCTGGGCAGGAAGAGGATCTGCCCGGAGTCGAAGCGCTCCAGCCACGGCTCCAGGTGCTCCAGGTAACGCCCCCGGGCCCGGTACGTGTACCAGTCGTACGGCTCGCTGAACGACTCCGGCTCGGCGATCAACCGCTCCCGCTCCCCCGCCGTGCGTTCCGGCTCGGCGGCGAGGGCGGCGGCGAAGTCCAGTGGTTCGATGCCGTGGGTGCGGCGTTCCTTCCAGTGCGAGTACGCCCGCTCCACCGGGTCCCGCAGCAGCACGATGAGCTTCACCGACGGCATCAGCGCGGAGACCCGCTCCGCGGCGAGCGGGTGGAACATGTACAGCGGGGCGGCCTCACCGACCCGGACCGGCCCGCCGTGCCGCTTGGCCAGGGCCTCGCGCTGCCGCTCGGTCGGGAAGTGCGAGCGGTACCAGGCTTCGCCGCGACCCCAGTGCTCCTCGAAGTAGTGCGCCGACTTGGTGTTCCACGCGGGAAAGAGCCGGGGCACCAACGGGTGCTGGATGAGGTAGTTCCACAGCGAGGTGGTGCCCCCCCGTTTGGTCCCGATGATCAGGAAGTCCGGCAGCGGCCGGCGGTCGCTGGTGCGAACGCCGTAGTCGACGAGCGACTCCCTCACCCGGGTGGTCACCTGGGTCGGAACCAACTGCTTGACCCGGTCACGGATGGACACCACGACGAACCTCACCTGCCTCTCGTCGATGCCGAGGTGGGTTCGGCGGCCGCGGCCGCGTTGTCCCCTCCACGGATCTGCCTCATGGTCCCCCGGATGCCGGCGCGCACCCGGGGCAACGTCAACATGCCGACGCAGCCGGTCAGCAGCACCGCCAACGCCACCGCGAGGCCGGGCAGGCCGCGACCGCCCACCAGCACGCCGGCCCCGGCGGCCAAACCCACACCGGCGATCGTGGCCGCCGCGGCACGCACCATCGCGGCGTCGAACAGCGGCTCCCGAACCACCGACCGGGCGAACCCGGCGGCGGTGAGGTTCTCGGTGGCGATGCCGGCCGCCCAGGCCACCGCAGCGCCCGTCGCGCCGTAGCGGGGAATCAGCCAGAGACCCAGCGAGACGGTCACCGTCAACCCGGCAACGGTGGCGACCAGGTGCAGCCCGCTGCGCCCGCCCATCAGGAGCAGGCTCTGCACGTTGCCCACTCCGGTGTTGACGAGCATCGCCAGCGCCAGCACCGTCATCGCCGGCACACCGGCGGTGAACTCCGGCCCGAACAGTTGGAGGAAGGCCAGCGCGAAGACCGCCAGCAGCAGGTACACCGGCCAGGACAGCACCAGCCCCCAGGTGGTCAACTGCCGGTGCACGGCCGCCGCCGCGGCCCGCTCACCCCGCCCGAGCAGCCGGGACAGCTGCGGCGACACCGCCACCCGCAGCCCCTGCATGGCCAACTGACCGGCCAGCACATACCGGCCGACGGCGCCGAAGACACCGGCGTCCGCCGGCCCGGCCAGCACCGAGGTGAGCAGCACGCCCACCCACATGCTGCCGGCGTCGATGGCCGCCGAGGCGGCCCGGGGCAACGCGAAGCGCCAGAACGTGGACCAGTCGGCGCGGTGCGGACGCAGCGTCGCGCCCCGACCCAGCCCGAGCGGGCCGGCGACGAGGGTGAGACAGGCCAGCAGCGCCAACGCCGCCGGCACCAACCAGCCGGTCATGCCGGCGAGCAGGCCACCACCGGCCAACGCGGCCGCGCCGACCAGCACCGGGCGGGCGACCGGCAGCAGCAGGAACTGCACCCCGACGTACGCCCGGATGGGCCGCACGCAGCGCAGCGCGGCCAGCAACAGGGTCATGGCGACCACCACCGGCACCGCGGCGAACGTGACGGTGAGCAGAGCATCGCCGCTCGCGCCGGAGCCGCGCAGCAGCCGGGGCGCGAGGGCGTCGGCGGCCAGCACGCCCGCGCCGGCGACCAGCAGCCCGGTCAACAGCGGCGGGATCAGCGCCACCGGGAGCACCCGGGCGGCGTCGCCGCGCACGCCGGCGGTGCGGCGGGGCAGAGCCCACATCAGACCGGTCTCCGCGCCGAGCGTGCAGATCGCGGTGGCCACTGTGACGACCCCGATCGCGGCGAAGAACGCTCCCGCGCCGGCCGGGCCGTAGCCGCGGGTGATCACGACCGCCAGCACGAACCCGAACAGGCCACTGGTGGCCGCGCCGAGCAGCCCGGCCACGCCGCTGCGCGCGCTGCGGCGGGTCTCGGCCGAGCCGGTGTCCTCGGCGGGCGACGGCGTTGCCTGATCCTCGGCGGAGGTGGACGTGGGCTGGCCCTCGTCGGCACCGGCCGACGGTCGGGTCGCGGCGGTCACGCGGGCACCGGCGCGGTCCGCGCGGGCGTCGGCGACGACCCGGCCAGCCGGGTCAGCCGTTCACGTTCGGTCAGCGCCATCGCGAAGGCCACAGCGAAGAACGCGACCGCCAGGTTCTGGTTCGCCATGCCGTAGAACGGGACCTGCACGAGGCAGACCACCGGCACCACCGCCAGCCACTGCCCGGCCGCCGACGTCGCCCGCGCGCAGATCACCGCCGCGGCGACGAACCACGCCAGGAAGCAGATCAGCGCGGGTACGCCGTGGCTGAACAGCACCATCCACAACTGCCCCTGGGTGCCGATCGGCGCGGCCGCCGACACCGTGTCGACGTTCACCGGAGCCCCGTAGCCCAACCAGGGCGACTCCTGCACCCGGCGGATCACCTCGGTGTAGAGCGAGAGCCGGTCGGTGTTCGTGTCGCTGGAGTCGACCCGCTTGCTGATCAGCTCGGTGATCGGGATGAACAGGGTGGCCAACCCGCCGATCACCACGACCCCGACGATGGAGGCGGCCACCCGGACGTTGCCGCGCAGGCTGGCCCGCACCCCGAGCACCGCCAGCCCGGCGCCGAGGCTGAGGAACATCGCCCGGTTGAGGGTGAGGAACGCCGGCGCCAGCGACAGCGGCAGCGACGCCAGCAGCGCCCAGCGCAGCAGCCCCTGCCGGCGCAGCATCGCGAAGGCCACCACGCAGGGCAGGGTCATCGCGTAGGCGCTGCCGTAGTTGTTGGTGTACGCGAACGGCGCGGCCGGCCGATAGATCGGGTTGAGCGATCGGGCGCTGTATTCAGCGGTGGTGAGGTGCACCATGTCCTGGATGAACGGGGTGCCGGCCACCCCGCCGGGCAGCAGCACCTCCATCGGGGTCGTCATGGCCAGCCGGGGCACGAGCACCCCGAGCCAGCCCAGTGCCACCAGCCCGAACCAGAACGCGCAGAGCGGGGTGAGCACCGCCACCAGGCTGGCACGTTCCCGGGCGGCCGCGTAGACGTAGACGCCGACCACCAGCGCGGTCAGGTAGAAGGCCAGCCGCAGGGCGAACGTGAGCAGCGAGGCGGGCGACGACAACTGGGTGGCGCTGACCACCACGATGGCGAGGAAGAGCAGCCAGATGCCGGCCGCCGGCGGCAGCGGCACGCGCCCCCGGGTCAGCAGCAACGCGAGCAGCAGCGCGCCCAGCAGCGGCCAGCCGAGGTAGAACGCACCGAGCAGCCACCAGAGCGGCACCAGGCCGAACATCAGTGACAGCGGCCAGAGCGGCAGGTGCGGCGGCGCGGACGGCGGCACCGGCGCGGGCTCCTGCGGAGCGCCTCCGGGTGGTGGTTCGGTCGCCGGGGCGCGGGTCACCGACACGCTCAGGCCCGACCGTTTCGGGTAAGGACGAAGCCCAGCGGGGTGACCCCGGCGGCGCGCAGCCGCTCCACCAGGCGTCGCAGGTCGCTCTGCCGGGTGCGGTCGCGCTCCACGACCACCACCGCGCTGCCCTGCCGGGCCACGGCCACGCCACGCTCGTCGGACTCGGCCGGCGGGGCGTTGAACAGAACCAGGCCGTGGTCGGCGCCCTGCCGCCAGGTGCCGAACCGGACACTGCCCACACCCACGACAACCTCGTCGGGGGTGACGACGCGACTGTTCTCCGGGCGGGCGGACGCCACTCTCGGCAGCGTCAGGGTGGCGTCGGGGTCGGTGGACGGGCGGGCGCCGGGCGGGTGCGGGGAGGGCCGACGGGCGGGCGTGCTCTCCGTGGTGGCACCGGCGGCCGGTGTGCTGCCGGCCGGCCGGGGCTTGGGCACCAGTGGGCGGGACGGGTCGATGGGCAGTCGCCCCCGGTCGGCGAGGACGCTGGCCCGTAGCCGGTCGATCCGTCCGCTGTCGTCGGCGACGAAGACCTCCCGGCCGTCGACGGCGAGCGCCACGGCGAGCCCGGCGGTGAGCGGGGTGGCGTCCTCCCGGGCGGTGACCAGGGCCACCCGGGCCGGCTGCCGGACCCGCTCGGCGACCGCCATCGCCACGTACCGGATGTCCGCGTCGACCGCCCGGGGGCTGCCCCGGAACGCCGGCCGGCGCACCGTGCCGAGCAGCGGCAGGCCGGAGGCCTCCCGGCCGTCGGCGACCGAGCGGACCCGCCGGTCGGTCGACTCCCAGAGGTACGCCAGGACGACGCCGACCAGCGCGCCACCGAGCAGGCCGGCGACCAGGTAGAGCGGCCGGTGCCCGGCGGAGGTGACCAGCGCCTTTTCGGCGGTCTGGGTGACCCACCCGGGGTTGACGTCGACCGCGGCGATCTCGGTACGGGCGGCGTTGAGCTGGGTGAGCTGGTTGTTGATCCCGGCCAGTTCGGCCACCAGCGCGTCACCGGCGGCGCTGTCCTTGGCGGTGTTCGCCCGCTTCTGCAACGCGGTCTGCTGGGCGGCGACCTTGGTGATGCTGGCGTCGTAGGAGCGCAGCATCTCGGCGCGCTGCTGCTCGTACATGGTCCGGCGCACGCTCAGGTACGCCTCGGCGGCCCTGTTGGCGCTCTGCACCGCCTGGTGCGCCTCGCGCGCCTGGTAGGTGAAGCGCAGGATCTGCCCACCGGTGGGCACCTCGACCTCGAGCGCGTCACGGATGTCGCGCGGGTCGCCGCCGGCGAATTCGGCGAGCTGCTGCACCACCTCGGTGCCGGTGGCGATGCCGCTCTCCACGTTCATGTTGACCGCGCGGTCGGCGCCCGCGCCGCTGGGGGTGAAGGCGTCTGTCACGACCGGCCGGACCGCGACCACGGCGCTCGCGGACAGCGCCGCTGGGACCAGCAGCACGTAGCCGAGCGCGGCGAGCAGGCCGACCATGGCGACCGCCGCGACCAACCGCAACCGGTGCATCGGCACCCGCAGCAGGTCGGTCAGTGTCACGGCACGTGAGGTGCCGGAGGACGGGCCGTCCGTGGGCCAGGGGGCGGGCGCTGCATCAGTCATGGAACTTCTTCACCGTCTGTTGAGGATTGCCGACGACCACGACGCCGGGCGGTACGTCCGTGCGGACCACAGTCGCCGCGCCGACGACGCTGTCCCGGCCGACCCGCACGCCCTTCAGGACCAGGGCGTGCGCACCGACCCAGACGTTGTCCTCGAGAACGATCGGAGCACGGGTGAGCGGGCCGGGCGGTGCGTGCCGCTGCTCGGGGGGCAGGTTGTGGAAGTCGTTGTCGAGCAGCTCGCAGTCCGACAGGAGGCACCGGTCCCCCACCGTCACCGACGTCCAGGTGCCGATCCAGGTGGCGTTGAGCAGACAGTCCGCGCCGACGCGTACCTCGCCGGGACCGGCGAAGCGGACGAGTTTGTTCAACCGGGTGCGGTCACCGATGGTGACCCGCACACCGCGCCGCAACCGGATCCGGCCACGGATCTCCACGTTTCGACCGAGCGTCAACCGTCGGTAACGGAGCTGATACCAGCCGCGTTTGACCGCGAAGACCAGACGCACCGCGCGTCTCGTTCGGATGCCACCGGCGCCGAGCAACGACCCTCCCCCACCGTCGCGGGCCGGCGGCGGTGGGTACCCGCCACCGGCCCAACGTGAACAATCTACCGATGCTCCGTTACGAACGGTTGACCCTTACTGTACGGAGAAGAATGTCGATGGGGTAGACCAGGACAACTCGGGCGTCGCGCTGCTGATGACCGTCGCCGTGGTGCCGTTGACCACCGCCGTCGGCGCGGCCGTCGGGTCGAATGGCACGCTCCGCAGAGTGCCGTCGGTGGAGCCGTAGACGATCCGGCCGCCCACCCAGGCCATGCCCCGCACCGTGGACCAGGTCACGCCCGTGGTCGGCAGGGCGAACTCGGTGGCACCGAGGTAGTTGCCGTCGATCTCGAAGTACCGGTAGTAGAGGTTGTTGGCCCCGGTACGGGTGTAGTAGAGCCGGCCGTCGAGGAAGAAGGCACCGGTCAGCAACGCCGGGTTGTACCAGTCGTTGTAGCCGGACGCCTCCCACGGCGAGCCGATCGCGCCCCCGTTGAAGAGCGAGATGTCGATCCGACTGCCGGTGGGCGTGCCGGCCACCGTGTGCGACCAGTAGATCCGGTCGTCCACCCGCCACGTCGCGCCGGCCGCCGTGTACGTGGGCTGGCTGACGCTGGTCGCGGTGCCCAGCTCGGTGCCGTTGAACGGCACCTTCGCCACGGTGCCCGAGGCGGTGCCGACGTAGAGGTTGCCGGTGGTGGCCGACGGCGGGTTCTTCGCGGTGAAGGTGCGCCCGCCGGCGAGCGGGAACATACCGAGCCGGCCGTGGTACTCCTCGCCCATGCCATCGGAGTTGTGCCCGAAGTAGAGGCCGTCCGAGCCGCGCCAGAGCACCGGCACCGACGAACCCCAGCTGCTGGTGCCCGACGGCATCGAGGCGCTGCCGCTACGGCGTGGGTTCCAGTTCACCGGCATGCCGGTCGCCGGAGTGACGGCGGCGATGCCGAGCCGGTCGATCGCGCCCGAACCCGCGTTGTCGCTGGCGTTCGGGTTGTTGAGCCAACGGAAGTGCCCGCCGAGGTAGATGACGTTGTCCGCGACCTCGACCGAGGTGATGGTGTCGTTGCCGGTGAAGTCGACCCAGGTCGCGAGCAGGCCGCTGCCCCGCGCGGCGGTCTCGAAGCGGACCAGGGCGTCGCAGTACGCGGTCGGCCAGCCGGCGCCGCCGTTGGTGCCGACCACGAACCAGCTGCCGTCCTCACCGAACTTCACGTCCTGCACGTAGTGCACGAAGGTCGTCGGCGAAGCGCACGGCGGGGTGAACTTCTCGGTGCTCCAGTCGAGCAGGGTGGGAGTCCCGGAGACGTCCACCAACGCCATCTGGTTGCGCGGCAGGTCGTTGACGAGCGTGAAGTTGCCGCCGACGACCAGGGTGCCGCCGTCCGGCGCGACGTCGATGGTCCAGACGTACGACGTGGTGCCGTGCCGTCCCACAGTGGCGTCGATGCTGAAGCTCGGGTCGATCGCGCCGGTGGTCGCGTTGAGCCGGCCCAGACCGGCGTGCGCGGTGCCGTTGAGCCAGTTGAACGCGCCGGCCACGTACAGCCAGTTGCCGTGCAGCGCCAGGTCACGGACGGTGCCGCCGTCGGAACGCCCGACCCAGCTGTCGATGATCGCGCCGGTCGACGGGTTGAGCGCCACCAGGTTCTTCCGGGAGACGCCGTTGACGTTCTTGAAGGTGCCGCCGACGATCAGCGTGCCGCCGGGGCCGGCGAGGAGCGTGTTGACCGCGCCGTCGAGCACCGGCAGGAAGGTGGTCGACATGGTGCCGGTGGTCCGGTCGTACGCGAAGAGGTAGCGCTGCGTCACCCACGCGGAACTCGCGGTCTGCCGGAGCTGGGTGAAGCTGCCGCCGACGAAGACCGTGTTGCCCACCTGCGCGAAGGCACGGGTCTCACCGTCTCGGGCGTGCGGGGTCGTGTCGGCGGGGTTCGCCGACACCAGAGTCGCCGTGGCCGGGACCGGTACCACAGCGGCCGACGCGGTCGTGGGCACGCCCAGAGCTGCGGCGATGATCGCCAACGCGACCATCCCCGCCCGAGTACGACGTCGTCCTGCAAAACGCCACAAGTGCGAGAGTTTGGGCACGCTGCGCCTCCAGATTGGATGAGAACCCGAGGTAGCGTGCCTCGTCCAGCCTGGTAAACAAAATCCGCCGATTGGGCGGTGCATGAATCCGCAAGCCGACAGAACGCCGGAGGATCGGCTGTGCGACCCCCGGCGAACGTCGTCCGGTCAGCCCATTTCGAACGTCAGCGGTTACCTCCGGTGGGTTGCCGCAGGTAGGGGTCCTGGCCGGCCTTCGCGAAGCCGGCCACCGCCGCGGCGTCGTGGTTCATCGTCATGTCGCAGGTCGACGTGCGGCTGGTCATGCCGGCCGAGTTGAAGTAGATGGCCGCCTTGATCTTCGGGTGCTCCTTCAGCGCCGCCGGGAAATCCTGGAACCAGCGCTGCTTGGCGCCCAGGTCGGCGGAGTTGAAGTTGGTGCCGAACTCGGCGAGCATCCGAGGCTTGCCCGCGCCGATGCCGTTGTCGTCCAGCCACCGGTAGAAACCGCCGACCGTCGTGCTCGGGCTCTTCCACACCGTGCTGCCGTTGCAGACGTGGAAGTTGTACGGGTCGTAGGCCACCCAGTCGACGTACCGGTCACCCGGGTACAGGCCGGCGTACCGGGAGTAGTGCCCGGACCAGCCCATCATCGTCCAGACCCAGACCGCGTTGGTCGCGCCGGCGCTGGCGAACCGCTCGTGGACGTAGCGCCAGGCCCGGACGAAATCGGCGTCGCTGCCCTTGTTCGGCTCGTCCTCCGGCTCGTGGTCGAATCCGATGAAGACCGGCACACCGGCGGCCTTGATCCGGCCCGCGACCGCGTCGATGGTGCCGTCCTGCTTGCCGCCGTAGACGTCCGACCACTTCAGGGTGGTACCTGCGGAGAAGTCCCGGGACTCCCAGGCGAAGAACATCAGCCGGCCTTCGCGCATCTGCTGCTGCTCGTACATGTCGGGGAAGGCGCCGTTACTGCCGGCGTTCGAGAAGTCGTGGTAGCGGTGCACGATGTCGAACTTGCGCCCGACCTGAGTCTCCACATCGGTGACAGCCTTGCCGTGGTCCCAGCCGCCGGCCGCACCGGCGGGCGAATACATGCCCCACCAGGCGCCACAGGACGGGACGAGCTTGTCCGAGACGGAACCACACTTGCCGGACGGAACGGTGCCGCTGGCGCTCGGGGTCGCCGTCCGGGTCGGGGCGATGGTCGGCGACGGCTTCGGCGAGGCGGTGGTCGGCGACGCGCTCGGCGACGGCGGCGGTGCCGGCCGCGTGGACGACGGCGGCGACGGCCGGGACCCGAGGTCGTAGCTGATCAGCAGGCTGGGCCGCAGGTCCGGGTTGCGATTCTCGACCGACGCCCAGTAGATCCGGCTCTCCAGGCCGCTCTGCGCCAACGAGACCGTCCAGGTGCCGTTGCCGGTGACCAGTTTGGAGACGTCCCACTCGTTGAAGCCCTTGGACACGCTGGTCACGCTGTCCAGTGCGGCACCGGCCGACGTCAGCGGCGGCCGCGACTCGCGGGCGCTCAGCGGCGAGGCGTGCGCCGTCACCGTGGCGGGGAACTGCTGCCAGGCGTGCACCCGCAGCGTCGCCCGGATGTTGACCGCGGTGGACGGCACCGTGGTCACCGCGAACTCGATGACCGCCTCGCGGCCACCGCGCGGGTTGCCGTCGCACCGCGTCGCGCAGGTGGCCAGCGTCGACTTCGCCGCGTTGTCACCGTCCTGCGACACCGCGGTGGCGGTGGTGTCGGCCGCCGCCCGGATCGACAGGTCGTCGCTGGCGAGCAGCGGCATCATCGTCGCCACGATGCCGGCCACCACCGAACCGCCGACCACGCCGATGGCAATCGCCTTACGCCGGGGCCCGGAGCGGAACCGGGCGATGCGGTGCAGTCCGTGCCTGGTCAAGGAAACTCCCTGTGTCTGCGTCCGTAACGGTGAGCAGCGTATCGATGACCAGGACATGTGGCAGGTAGGACAGTTTTCCGTAAGCGCGTCTTAACCGTCAGCTAAGGAACCGCCTCGGGGAAATCAGGGCCTCTGGCCAGGGGCGCGACCGAAGCCCGCCACACACCTTGCCCGTGGAGCACGCGCGCAGTCAACGGAACCAGTGGAAAGCTGCCGCCTCCAGGACGTTGCGGCTGCCTGTTCGGTCCGTCAGCCGGCGCGAGCGGCAGTCAGCGCGGCGGCCATCGCCGCCTTCGGCGCGGTCACGCCGGTGAACTGTTCGAACTGCCCGACCGCCTGGGCCAGCAGCAGATCCAGACCGGAGACGATCCGGCAACCGGCCGCGTCGGCGGCCGTCGCCAACGGCGTCGGCCACGGGTCGTAGAGCGCGTCGAACAACACCGCGCCCGGCCGCCAGGCCACCGCGCCGGCCAGCGGGTCGGCCACCCCCTTTGGCACCGTGGCGACGACCACGTCGGCGGTGCCGAGCCGCCGGGGCGCGTCGGCCCACGAAGCGGGTGTCAGCGCGACACCCACCGCGTCCGCCACCGGGCGCAACTCGTCGACCGCCTCGGGTCGGCGGGCCACCACCGTCACCGCCGAGCAGGCCAGTTGCGCGGCGGCGGCGAGCGCGGCGCGGGCCGTCCCGCCGGCGCCGAGCACCGTCACGGCGGCACCGGCTGTCACACCGGCGTCGGTGAGCACCCGCACCATGCCGGCGACGTCGGTGTTGTCCGCGTACCAGGAGCCGTCCGGACGGCGTACCAACGTGTTGGCCGCACCGACGGCGGCGGCGACCGGCGACGCGGCGTCGGCCACGGCGAGCGCCGCCTCCTTGCCCGGCATGGTCACCGACAACCCGGCCCACTCCGGGCCCAGGCCGGCGACCAGATCCGGCAGCTCCGCCGCCGCGCACTCGATCCGGGTGTACGACCAGCCGGTCAGCCCGGCGGCGACGTAACCCGCCGTGTGGATCACCGGGGAGAGGGAGTGCGCGATCGGCTTGCCCAGCACCGCGGCCCTACGGCTCGCCTCGGTCACCCCGCACCACCCAGCGCTGCTGTCGTGTTCCGCATCACGTCTCCGTCCTCACGGACCCTCGGATCGACCCTACCCAGCAGGCAGATCGAGCCACCAGAGACCCACAGTCGAGGACCACGCCCGGAGGCGGCCAGCGCTTGACGCTCATCGATGGGAGTGAAAGCATTTCGGCGACGGTACGACCGATCTGAAAATGGGGGGGACCCTTGAACAAACGCATTCTGCGTGCCCTGGTCGCAATTGCCGCAGCCTTCAGCCTTTCGCTGATGATCGGCGCGCCCGCCAAGGCGGACGCCGCAGCGGGCAGCTGGTCGGACAACCACGAGCTGTGCAATTCCAGCTCCTGCGTGCGCTCGGGCAACATCGTGCGGCTCTGGCAGGCCATCGTCTGGGCCGACGACCTGAGCGGCACCGTCGGCACCAGCTTCATCGACGGGGAGTTCGGCTCCAACACCGCCGCCAAGACCAGGACCTGGCAGGACGTGATGAACATCGGCATCGACGGCTCCGTCGGGCCGCAGACCTGGGGCAAGGCGTACGGCGCTGTCAACCGCAACACCGGGTTCGACACGAGCACCCAGACCGGCTACTTCTACTACGGCTACAACCGCACGTTCGGTCTGCGCAAGCAGAACAGCAATGGCGTGTGGACGTTCCTCAACCCGCGCACCGGCACGTGGACCGGCACGAGTCACTGACAATGACGCAGTAATTGCGCGTCAGGACTGAAGACGTAAAGGCCCCCTTCCCGGCGACGACCACGATTGCGGTCGCAATGGGAAGGGAGCCGTTACGGCGCGATTCGGCCGGTCAGATGATCCCGGCCTCCCGAGCCTTGTTCTCATTGCGCTGGTGCTGCTCGTACGTCTCGGCGAACTCCGAGTGGCCTTCCTTGTCGATGGCCACGAAGTAGAGCCACTTGCCGGTCGGCGTGTCCATCGCGCCTTCCAGGGCCTGCTTGCCCGGGTTGTTGATCGGGGTGGGGATCATGCCCCGCAGTTTGCGGTTGTACGGGTTCTTCGGGTCGTCCAGCTCGGCCGCCGTCATCTGCTTGGACGACTTGGTCGGCTTACCGATCGACTCCAGGTAGTAGTTGACGGTGACGTCCATCTCCAGGCAGTTGCACGGGAACTCGCCGTACGCGCGGTTGTAGGCGACCCTGGCGACCTTCCCGAGGTCGTCCTTGTTGCCCGCCTCGGCCTGGGCCAGCGAGGCCACGATCAGCGCCTCGTACGGACTGACCTTGCGTTCCTCCTGCACCCGGTCGGCAAACTTCATCTCACCGGTCACCGACAGGAAACGGTTCACCATCAGCTTGAGGATGCTCTCGGCGGTGGACTTCGGCGGGATCTCGTAGGTGTCCGGGAAGAGGAAACCCTCGATGGACTTGACGCTCTTCTTGCCGTCACCGCGCGTGTACCACCAGTCCGGGACGCCCAGCCCCTCCGGGTCCTTCGCGGCGGCCTGGAAGTCCTTGACCGGGATCTTGGTCTTCTCGGAGAGCAGCTTGTAGATGTTGAAGCTGGTGCGGCCCTCGGGGATGGTGAGCCCGTTGACGATCTTGTTCTTCAGGTCGAGCATCGCGGTCACGGCGTTCGCGCCGCTCATCTGCTTGCGCAGCTTGTACGTGCCCGGCTGGATGTTCTTGCTGCGCGAGTTGGCCTCGGCCGCCTCGATGAACGCCTTCTGGCTCTTGACCACGTCGGCCGCCACGAGGGCGTCGGCCATGTCGGCGAGCAGCGCGCCGCTCTTGATCTCGACGGTGATCTCACCAGCCCCGCCACCGTCGTAGTCGGGGGTGACGAAGTAGTTCTGGATACGGTCGAAGCCGTAGAACGCGCCACCGCCGATGCCGCCCAACAGGAGCAGGGCCATCAGCAGAGCCAGGAACGTCTTGCCCCGGCCGCCGCCGGACCCGCTCTTGCGCTTGCGGAAGCCGCGCCGGTGCCGACCCTTCTCCCCCCGCTCCGCATCGTCGAACCCAAGATCCAGATCGTCGATCATTACGTCCGCCTCCGCTGCGCGTCCAGCCAGCTCTGCAGGATCTCCACCGCGGCCGCCTGATCGACAACCGCACGTTGACGTTTACCTCGGACGCCACGCTCGGCAAGCCTACGAGAAGCGACCACGGTCGACATCCTCTCGTCAGTGAGCGTTACCGGGACAGGCGCTATCACATCGACCAGTCGGTCAGCGTACGCCTTCACATGGACGGCCGCAGGGCCATGCTTGCCGGCGAGATTGACCGGAAGACCGACGACAACCCCGACGGCCTCGTGCTCGGCCACCAACGCGGCCAACTCGGCGAGGTCACTCGGCACCGCGTCCGGCGCCGCCGTGAGATCGCGGGCCAGCGTGACCAGCGGCGTTGCCAAGATCCCGTCCGGATCCGAGCGGGAGATGCCCACCCGCACCTGACCAACATCCACACCGATCCGCACACCGCGCGTCAGCTCAGCCACCGACGGTCACCCCCGACCGGGTACGAACCAGGGCGGACCAATCGGCCCGCCCTGACTCACAGTGATGATCGGTCACGCTTCAGTAATCGCCTTCTCGACGGTGAGCAGCAGGTTCGGCGCCTCGGCCGCGGGCAGACCGCCGCCCTGGGCCAGATCGGGGCTGCCACCGCCGCGCCCGGAGAACGCCGCCTTCACCAGATCCGACGCGGCCAGGCCCCGGCTGCGCGCCGCCGCGTTGACCGCGACCACCAGGGACGCCTTGCCGTTCGACCGCGCCGCCACCGCGACGACCGCCGGCCGCGCCGGGTCGATCTTGCCGCGGATCTCCTGAGCCAGGGTGCGCACATCGTTACCGGCCGCGCCCTCCGGCGCCTCCGTGCCCACGTACGCGACCCCGCGCACGTCCTTGGCCTGCGCCGCGAGCGCCGCCGCGCCACCCAGCACCAACTGGGCGCGCAGCTTCTCCAGCTCCTTCTCGGCGTCCCGAAGCTGGGTGACGGTCTGCTCCACCCGGTCGGCGACCTGATCGTTGGGCACCCGGTACAGCTCGGCCAACCGGGAGACCAACAGGTGCTCCTTGGCCAGGAAGCCGAAGGCGTCCATGCCGACCAGCGCCTCCACCCGGCGGACACCGGAGCCGATCGACGACTCGGAGAGGATCTTCACGAGGCCGAGTTGGGCCGAGCGGGCCACGTGCGTGCCGCCGCACAGCTCCCGGGCGTAGTCACCCACCTCGACGACCCGCACCTCCTCGCCGTACTTCTCGCCGAAGAGCGCCATCGCGCCGATGCGCCGCGCCTCCTCCAACGAGGTGATGAAGGCGTGCACCTCCAGGTCGGCCAGCAGCACCTCGTTGACCTGCTGCTCCACGTCACGCAGGACGCTCGGCGACACCCCCGTGGGGGTGTTGAAGTCGAACCGGAGCCGACCCGGGGCGTTCAGCGACCCGGCCTGCGTGGCCGACTCCCCGAGGAAATTGCGCATTGTCTGGTGCACCAGGTGCGTGGCGGTGTGCGACCGGGAGATCGCCCGACGCCGAGTCGTGTCGATCTCGGCGAAGCCGGCCTCACCGGCGCGTACCTCGCCCCGGATCACCCGAGCACGGTGCACGATCAGACCGGGCACCGGCTGCTGCACGTCGAGCACCTCGACCTGCCCGCCACCAACCGTGATCATGCCCTGGTCGGGCTGCTGCCCACCGCCCTCGGCGTAGAACGGGGTGGTGTCCAGCACCAGCTCGATGGTGTCGCCCTCGGTGGCCGCCTGGCGCGGACCGTCGGCGCCGAGCAGCGCCCGCACCGTCGACTCGCGGGACACCTCGCTGTAGCCGGTGAACGTGACCGGGCCACCCGAGTCGAGCACCGACCGGTACGCCGACAGGTCCACGTGCCCGGTCTTGCGCGCCTGCGCGTCCGCCTTCGCCCGGGTCCGCTGGTCCGCCATCAACCGGCGGAAACCCTCGTCGTCGACGGTGAGACCCTGCTCGGCCGCGATCTCCAGGGTCAGGTCGATCGGGAAGCCGTACGTGTCGTGCAACTGGAACGCCTTCGCCCCGGACAACGCCGAACCACCCGCCGTGCGGGTCTCCGCGATGGCGGTGTCCAGGATCGTCGTTCCCGCCCGCAGCGTGGACAGGAACGCCTCCTCCTCCGCGTACGCGTAGTCCGCGATCCGGTCGAAGTCAGTCGCCAACTCCGGGTACGACGGCGCCATGCAGTCCCGCGCCACCGGCAGCAGCTCGGGCAACGCCCGCTCCTGCCACCCCAGCAACCGGATCGACCGGATCGCCCGACGCATGATGCGCCGCAACACGTACCCACGGCCCTCGTTCGACGGGGTCACCCCGTCACCGATCAGCATCAACGCCGTCCGCACGTGATCCGCGATCACCCGCAACCGCACGTCGTCCGGGTGCGACTCACTCGCCACGTGCCCCGAGTGCGCCCCGTACCGCTTCCCGGTCAGCTCGGCCGCCCGCGCCAGGATCGGCCGGACCTCGTCGATCTCGTACAGGTTGTCCACACCCTGCAGGATCGACGCCATCCGCTCCAGGCCCATGCCCGTGTCGATGTTCTTCGCCGGCAGGTCACCCAGGATCGGGTAGTCCTCCTTGTTGGTGCCCGGCCCGCGCTCGAACTGCATGAACACGAGGTTCCAGTACTCCATGTACCGGTCCTCGTCGACCGCCGGGCCACCCTCACGCCCGTACTCCGGGCCCCGGTCGTAGAACAGCTCCGACGACGGACCACACGGCCCGGGAATGCCCATCGACCAGAAGTTGTCCGCCTTGCCCCGACGCACGATCCGCTCCGCCGGCACACCCACCGACCGCCAGATCTCGTACGCCTCGTCGTCGTCGAGGTAGATCGTCGGCCAGATCCGCTCCGGATCCAGCCCGTACCCACCCTCGGCGATCGGCTTCGTGGACAACTCCCACGCCAGCGGAATCGCACCGGCCTTGAAGTAGTCACCGAAGGAGAAGTTGCCATTCATCTGGAAGAACGTGCCATGCCGGCTCGTCTTACCGACCTCGTCGATGTCCGGCGTGCGGATGCACTTCTGCACACTCACCGCCCGCTGGTACGCGGGCGTCTGCTGACCCAGGAAGTACGGCACGAACTGCACCATGCCGGCATTGACGAACAGCAGGTTCGGATCGCTGATGGCGGGCAGCGGAGCGGACGGCACCACGGCGTGCCCATTCGCCTCGAAATGCGCGAGGTACCGCCGCTTGATCTCCGCCGTCTTCATCGCTGGTGTTCCTCCGGAAAGATTTCTCGATCGCCGATTCGCGGGTCTTCCCGCAGATCGGCGAACTTGTCGTCGAACGCCTCGCCCTGGGCGAACGCGTGGTGGATCTCCTGCTCGCGTTCGGCCATCCCGACCCGGACGTCCTCCACGAAACTACGCAGCGACTCGACGAGCCCGCCAGCGGATTCCGTCAACGAGCTGGCGATACCCGCCGGCGTGTACGCCTGCGCGGTCCGGGTCGCCTTGCGGACCACGATCACACCGACGGCCACCCCGATGCCGAGCCAGAACAAGCGCCTCATGTCCCGCTACCTCCTGGTGCGCCGGGCCGGTCAGCTGTTGCCGCGTCGCGCGGCCCGTCGCTGCTGCTTGATGGTGTCGCGTACCTCGCGCTCGGTCTCGGCGTGCCGGCGGCCGGCGGCGGCCTTCCGCACGCCGTAGCCGAACGCGGCCACCTTCACCAGGGGGTTGGCGGCCGCGGCGGAGACCACGGTGGCCAGGTTGGCGACGTTGGCGGTGACGTTCTGCGCGTGGCTGGTCATGGTGTCGACCTTCGCCAGCTGGAGATTCACACCGTCGAGCGAGATCTGCACCTGCTCCAGCGCGGTGTTGACGTTCTTCACAGTGGTGTTCACGTCACCGAGCAGCGGTGCGGTCCGATCGTTCAGGTCGTTGATCATGCGGGTGGTGGCGTCAACCGTGTGCCGCAGCCGCAGGATGGGCAGCGTCAGGATGAGCACCAGCACCGCGAACGCGGATGCCGCGATCAGCGCCGCTATCGCTCCAATGTCGCCCACGCCTGTCCTCCTCAAGCAGAGTTCCGCAGGACCCGACGTCCCCGGAACGCACAACCATGCCACCCGTACCGGCCGCCGAGCCGTCGGCGCTCACCGGTAGCGGGCGTGCCCGCCAGCCCCAGACCCTACCGTCCGTGATGGAGACCGGCTCAGGACGGTGAGGGTGTCAGCTCACCCAGCGGATCCGCACTGACCGTCGGGAACGGATCCTCACCGGTCAGTGACGGGTCGGTGGTCGGCTGCGGCCTGGTCCGCTCGTCGTCGATCGCATTGCGCACCTTCACCGACACCAACGAGCCGGTGCACTCAGTCGCAGCGGCCGACGGGTCGCCGGACGGCACGGTCGCCGGCTCGCCGTCCACCGGCGGCGGCACACAGGTCGGCTCGCGTACCCACAGGTCGAGGGTCAACTCGTCGCGACGCCAGCAGGTGTAGCTGCCCTTCGTCTCCTGCTCCGGGCAGCGGCTCACCTTCCACGGCTGCCACCCGTCCCGCCGCAGCGCGTCCTCGTAGACCTGCGCCGTCTCCTTGGGCGCCTTCTCCGAGGTCACGGTGCGCTCACGCAGCCGGCAGTCGAGCAGGCACCAGCGGCTGCCGCTGACGTCGTCGACCGTCTTCGCGGCCGCCCAGGCGGGCACGCCGAGCTGGTCCAGGTTGTCGAAGACCGGGTCACGGCTCAGCGTCCGGAGCCCGAAGAAGAGCGGCACCGCGCCGAGCAGCACGACGCTGACCAGCACCAACACCGCCGCACGCAGGCGACGTCGTTCACGGGTCTGTCGGCGTTCCTCGGAACGGGCATTCGGTGCGGCGTCGTCGTCCGGCGCGTCCTGACCGGCCGAGCGCAGCGCCGGCCCGTCGGAGGGCTCCGGTTCCGGCCGGTCCACCGGGCCGGCCGCGGCGGGCACCGCGGCGGCGGCGCGGGCCACGCCGACTGGCTCGCCGGCGCGTCCGGGCGGCGGCACGGGCGCGACACCGCTCGGCTCGGCACGGCCGGGCTCCCGGTTCGGCGGCAGGGCGCGGCCGGCGGCGCGGTCGGCCGGCATGGGTCGCCCGGCCGGCGCAGCACCACGGGCCGGGCCGGGCTCACCGGGCCGGCCGTCGGCTGGCGGCTGCCCGCCGGGTGGGCGGACAGCGGCACGAGCCGGACCATCTGGACGGGTACGCGGCGGACCGTCCACACCCGGCGGCACGGCGGCACGAGCCGGACCATCCGGACGGGTCGCGTCCGGGGGTGCCGCATCGCCACCCGGGCCGGGACGCGGTGGGCCGTCGGCGCCACGGCGCCCGGTGCCGGGTGCCGGCGCGTCGCCCGGAACGGGGCGGGCCCGCCCGGGTGGGACGGAGCGGGCAGCGCCCCGAGCAGCGGGACCGACGCCGGGTCGACCGCCGGCGTAGGGGTCGTCGCCACTGTCGCTCGCTGTCCCCGGTCGACCGGGGACAGCCGTACCGTCAGGGCCGGGCTCGGCCGGTCCACGTCGTCGTCGGCCGGTCGGATCCGGGGCGGGCGGTGCGTCCGGGCCGGGCCCCGCCACGGCACGGCCGCGCCGAACAGTGGGGTCCGGAGTGGGGGGCACCGCCGCAGCGCCCCGCCCACGGGCGGGCCGGTCACCGGGCGGCGAGGGGTAGGTCAGGGCCTGCTCTCCGGTGGATCCCGACCCGTCGGGCCGGACGGCGCGACGACCGGTCGGTGCGTCCGCGCCGGGGTCGACCGGCGGGCCGGCAGGCCGGCGGGCGGCGGTGTGTTCCGCGGCCGGGTCGGGCACGGCGAGCCGACCGGACGCCTGGTCGGTGAGGTCTACCGGCCCGGTGGGCGGCGCCGGACGGCGTCCCCCGGCCGGCGGACTGCCGTCTCGACGGTTGACCACTCGGAGGGCCGGGTCGGTGTGTGGCAGGCGGCCGGCCTGGCGCAGCCAGTCCGCTGGCCGCTCCGGGCGGTCCGGCCGGTCCGGGCGGGGTTCGCCGCTGGGCGGCGTTCGGCGTTCCGGTTCATCGGAGACGACCCGGCGGCGACCGGTGCCGTCGGCGGGGCCGGTGGTGGGCAGGGCGCCACTGTGCGCGCCGGTCGCCTCGGGCACCGACGACGCGTTCCCCGAGCGGGGCACGGGTGGCGCGTTCCCCGAGCGGGGCACGACCGGCTCGTCGGGTTCCGCGGCGCGGCGACGCCCGCCGGCTGTCGGACGGGCGCCCTCGGACGCGCGCCCGGCGGGTTCGGGTGCTCCGGGGTCGGCCGGGCCCGGACGACGCCGGGCGGTACGCGGGTCACGGTCGATGGCGGGGTCGGGCCGCAGGCCGTCCGCTGCCGACGGCACGACGTCAGCCGGCGCACCGTCGAAGCGGGCCGGCCCGGGGGCGGCGGGAGCCCCGGCGACCTGCGTCGGGTCGGGTGCCGAGCCGGCGGCGCGGCGACCGGCGGGCGGGCCGCCGGCGGGAGGCCGGGCACGGCCGGGTTCGACCGGTTGCTCCGGGCCGGGTCGGCGGACCGGCGGACCGGCGTCCGGACGGCGCAGCGGCGGCATGGAGTCGGGTTGACCGCCGGGTGCGGCGGGGTCCTGATGACGGCCCGGCGGAACAACGGCGTCCGGACGACGGGCCGGCGAAGCGGCGGCGTCCGGGCGACGACCGGCCGGGGGGCCCGAGGTCGGTGGGCCCACGGGTGGGCCGGGAGGGGCGGCCGCACCGCGCGGACGGGCCGGGCCGCCGGGCGCGTCGGGTGCCGGACGAGGCCCCGCCGGGCCGGCCGGGTCACCCCCGCCCGGGCGAGCGGGGGGCGGGGACTGTGGTACGGCAGCGCGGGCGCCGGGCACCGGCTGAACGCCTCGGCGTGGCGGCTGCCCGGCTGCGGGGCCGGCTGCGGGCGGCCGGTTGTCCGGGCGACGACCCGCTGGCGGCGTCTCCCCGGGCCAGGGCCCGTCGACCGGTCGACGGCCGGCGGCACCGCCCGGTTCACTCTGACGCGGAGCCGGCGGCGCCGAGGGCTCCGGCGCACTGCCGCGCGCACCGGGCGGCTCTCCCGCCGTACGCGGGGCGGCGGGTTGTGCCGGAGGCCCGGCCGGGTCTGCCGGCGGCATACCCCCGCGGGGCCGGTTCGGCTCCGCCGGAGCGCCGTCCGGGCCCAGCTCGGTGCGTTGCTGCTTGGCCGAACGAAGATCGTCGATCCAGCCGAACTCCTCGCCGGCGACCGGCTCCTCCGGCTCGGGCTCAGCAGCCCGGCCGCGACCCCAACGGCGGGTCTTGGCGCGGGGATCGCGCCGCTCGTCCGGGCCCTCGTCCGGGCGGTCCCCACCACGCGATCTCACTGTTGACCCTCTCCTGCGGCGTCGGTGCCGCTGTCCTGCATCGTGCCGGGGGCATCCGTGCCCGTCGTCGGACGGGCGGCCCCCGGGGATAGCGCTGGCGCGGTCTGCGCCGTTACGGACGGCTCGGATGTCGGCGTCTGCGGGCGCACGGCCGGAGCCGGCAGACCACGCACGATCCGGCGCAGCAGCGGCAACCTGGTGGCCACCGCCCGCTCCGCGCCGTGCGGGCTGGGCTGGTAGTAGTCGGTGCCCACCAGGTCGTCCGGGACGTACTGCTGGGTGACCACGCCGCGCTGGTCGTCGTGCGGGTAGCGGTAGCCGGTTCCGTGGCCCAGCCCTCGGGCGCCGGAGTAGTGCGCGTCGCGCAGCCCTCGCGGCACCGGGCCACCGCGACCGGCCCGGACGTCGGCGATGGCGGCGCCGATGGCGGTGGTGGCCGAGTTCGACTTCGGCGCGGTGGCCAGGTGGATCACCGCTTGGGCGAGGTTGAGCTGTGCTTCGGGCAACCCGACGTACTCGACCGCGTGCGCGGCGGCCGTCGCCACGCTCAGCGCACCGGGGTCGGCCATGCCCACGTCCTCGCTGGCGAAGATGACCAGGCGACGGGCGATGAATCGGGCGTCCTCACCGGCGACCAGCATGCGGGCCAGCCAGTGCACCGCAGCGTCCACGTCCGAGCCGCGCATGCTCTTGATGAAGGCGCTGACCACGTCGTAGTGGGCGTCGCCGTCGCGGTCGTAGCGCACCGCCGCCACGTCGACGGCCTGCTCGGCGGTGGCGAGGTCGATCCGCCCGCCGCCGAGGGCCGTCGCGGAGGCGGCCGCCGCCTCCAGGGCGGTGAGTGCCTTACGGACGTCACCGGCGGCCAGCCGGACCAGGTGATCCTCGGCCTCGGTGGTCAGCACCAGCGCGCCGTCCAGGCCACGCTTGTCGGCGACCGCGCGGCGCAGCAGGCCCCGCACCGCCTCGTCGTCCAACGGTTGGAGGGTGAGCAGCACGCACCGCGACAGCAGCGGTGAGATGACCGAGAAGTACGGGTTCTCGGTGGTCGCCGCCAGCAGGGTGACAGTGCGGTCCTCGACGGCGGCGAGCAGCGAATCCTGTTGGGTCTTGCTGAAGCGGTGCACCTCGTCGATGAAGAGCACGGTCTGCGGGCCACCGGAACGACGCTGGCGGCGAGCCGCCTCGATCACCGCCCTTACGTCCTTCACGCCGGCGGAGAGCGCCGACATGGCGACGAAGCGGCGGTCGGTGGCCCCGGCCACCAGGTGCGCGATCGTGGTCTTGCCGCTGCCCGGCGGGCCCCAGAGGATCACCGACATCGGAGCCCCGCCGGAGACCAGTTGCCGCAGGGGTGCGCCGGGAGCGAGCAGGTGCTCCTGCCCGACCAACTCGTCGAGGGTCACCGGGCGCATCCGGACGGGCAGGGGCGAATCGTCGGCCACCGCGGTGAAGCCGTCGACACCGGCGGGACCGTCGGGCGCGCTGCGCGACCCGGCGGGTTCACCGAGGGAGAAGAGGGCGTCGGACTCCATCACGAAGACAGTACCGGGCCGGGCCCACGACGCCGGAATCGCGCCGCGGGCCCGCCACCGGTGATCGGTTCCGGTCAGCCACGCCCGGGGCGACGGCCCCGGTACCAGCGGCCGCCGCCACCGCCGCGCGGGCCGCTGCCCACGCCGGCCAGGTAGAGCGAGAGCAGAAGCAGCCCGATGAGTACGAGGGTGTTCCAGTTGAACAGGTCCGGCGCTCCGAAGTCGGTGCCGAGCAGGTCGAGCAGCAGAGCAAAGCCAAAGACGATGGCCGCGAGAATGGCGAGCATGTCGGTCCTCCGGTGGGGGTTCCCAGTAGGTCGGCGCGTGATGTACCCAATCGGTCGACTCGCCAATCTCCACGGTGGAGGTGGCCACGCCGCGACGGCCCGGCGGAGGCATTCGACCCCCGGCTCCTAGGCTGGACCACATGATCACCGACGACCAGGTGCTCCAGGACCGGAGCGCCGTCCTGGCCGCCGTCGGGCACCACCCGTTCGCCCGGCACGCCCTCGGACGGGCCGGGCCGGTGCACGCGTACCAGCGTGGCGGTGCCGTGCTGTGGGTGGTGCCGCCGGGACACGGGCCGGCCGGCTGCGCGATCGGCCCGGCCGAGCCGGCGCTGGAGATCTGTGTCGCCCTCGCCGCCGACGGGATGTTCCAGTCCGGACAGCACCTGCACCTGCCTCGACACGATCGCGGTCTGCTGGTCGACCGGCTGGCGGTGACCGAACACAGCGACTGGGACTTCCACTGGACCGACACGGCGCCGCCGGCGCAGCCGGACGAACAACCAGTGGTCCGCCTCACCGCCGCCGACCAGCCGGCGCTGGCGGCACTGGTCGAAGAGTCGTTCCCCACCAGCACCTCGCGGCCGGGCGACCCACGGGTGGTCGACTGGTACGGCATTTGGGCCGACAACCGGTTGGTGGCGTGCGGCGCGGACCGCAGCCAGGGGGACATCGGCTTCCTGGCCGGCCTGACCGTCGCCCCCGACCAACGTGGTCGGGGGCTGGGCGCGTCCCTGACCGCCGGGATGACCCGGGCGCTGCTGGCACGTCACGACCTGGTCGGGCTCGGCGTCTACACGCACAACGTCGGTGCGGGGAGGCTCTACCGTCGGCTCGGCTACACCAACACCCTCCCGCTCAGCTCGATCCGCCTCGCCTGACCGGCCCGCCGTCCGGCCAGGCGAGGGGGCTATCGCCAACGGTCGGTGGCGGGCACAGGGACCGCGGTCGGCTCGCCGGCCGGGGCGGCCCGACGGCCGGCCAGCCAGGCGGGCAGGTAGAGCGGGGCGGCGACGGCCAACACCACAGCGCCGACCACCATCGCGGTGCTGACGCTGGTGGCGGCGGCGAGCGCGGTGAGCACCACCCCGCCGAGCGCACCGGCCGGTTGCCCCATCATCGAGTTCAGCGAGAGCACGCTGGTCCGGTACGGGCCGTCGACCTGCCGGTGCAGCAGCCCACTGTGCAACGGGTTGGACGCGCCGTGCACCGCGTAGCAGGCGAGGTAGGCCACCAGCACGCCGACCGGCCCGGCGAACAACCCCATCCCGACCACAGTCACGCCCTGCAGGACGCGGAGCAGGGCCGCACCCGGAGCGGCGCCGAACCAGCGCAGCAGCAGTGGGGTCAGTGCCGCGCCGGCGGCCGAGGCGAGCCAGGCGGCCGAGTTCGCCGGCCCGAGCAGCACCGCGGCGCGTTCCGGATCACCGATCACCTCGGCGAGTCGGACCGGCAGCAGCGACTCGAAGGTGACCATGCCGAAGCCCCAGAACAGCTCGACGGCCACCAACGCCAGCAGCACCCGGGAACGACGCAGCAGCCCGACGGCCTGACTGATCATCCGGGGCGCCTGCACCACCGAGGCGCGCAGCGCCGCGACCCCGGTGGCTGGCCGCTCCTCGACCAGCAGCACCACGAGCGCGACGAGCGCCGCCGCCTGCGCCACGATGGCGGCCAACACGGGCACCGTGAGCGCGCTGACCGGCCCGATCGGGCCGAGTGCGATGAGACCACCGCTGACCAGCGCGCCTCCGCCGATGGCGCCGCCGACGACGGTGCCGGCGTAGCCCAGGCCACGCTCGTACTCGGCCTCCGGGTCGGCGGCCAGCGTGGCGTCGACGTACCAGGACTCCAACGGGCCGCTGTCCAACGCCCGGTAGATGCCCTGCAGAGCCCAGACCACGAAGAACAGCCAGAACGAGTCGGCCACCGCGAACAGGGCCAGCGAGGCGAGATTGAGCACGCCGGCGGCGAGCAGCACCGGTCGACGACCGAGCGCGTCGGCCAGCCCACCGGTGGGCAGCTCCAGTGCCAGCACCAGCAGCCCCTGCGCCGTGCCGACCAGGCCGATCTGCGGCAGCGACAGGCCGCGCTCCTGCATCAGCAGGATCATCACCGGGATCATCAGACCCGTGGGCAGCCAGCGCAGGCCGTAGAGCGTGAGGTAACGACGCCGAACCTGACGTACGGTCAACGTGCTCACAGTGCCTCCTCGATTCGCGGCTGCTGGGCCGGCCCGACCTGCGCGCTGCTCGCGTTCACCATCGCTGGTCCAGACGCGGGAAACCGGCCAGGAAGACGTGCACGGGCTTGACGTCCGGGGCGTCGCGGACGGCTTCGTCGCGGTAGCGAAGGAGCACCGCCAACAGGTCGTCGTTGAGCGCACGCAGTCGGGCAGGGTCGAGCGGCAGCACCATGTCGCCCATCCCCGCGGCGTCGCGCCAGGCGGAAGACTGAGTGTGCTCGACGGCCATCCACCGCTCGGCCAGCTCACCCATCAGCCGCACCTGGTCGGCCTGGATCCACTGCACCGCGGCGCGGGCGTCCGGGTCGTCGTCGAAGTCGGTGGGCTCGAAGTGGCTCATGTCGTGCGCGGCCTGCCACCATCGCTGCCGACCGGCGCCCCGGTCCGGATCCTCGGCCACCAGCCCCACCTCGGCGAGTTGCCGCAGGTGGTAGCTGGTCGCGCCGGTGTTGGTGCCCAGTTTCTCGGCGAGGGCCGTCGCGGTGGCCGGGCCGTCGATGCGCAGCGAGCCGAGCAGCCGCATCCGTAGCGGGTGAGCCAGCACCCGAACCTGCCGCGCGTCCAGATCGACGCGGCGGTGCTCGCTGTGCTCGGCGGGTGGGGAACTCTCCATGAGTGCACACTATCTCTGCACACTTCTTATGCACAAGAGTTGTGCATAAGAAGTGTGCACAGGTGCTGGGTCGGCGGGAGTGCCGTTCTCAGACGCCAGGAGTTCGCGCACCCCGCGCAGCCGGGTTCGCAGCAGGCCGGTCGCGCGAGAGGAGTCCAGGCGGACATCCAGCGGTCGGACCACACCGGTGGCCGCGCTGGTGGCGGTCTTCAACCCGGCCGCGTCCAGGCCGTCCCGGCCGGCGACCAGCAGACCCAGCTCGGCCCGGCTCACCGCGTCGGGACCGGCCACGTTGAGCACACCGGCGTACGACGAGACGACCAACTCCAGCACGGCGTCGGCGAGGTCGGTCACGTCGACCGGGCAGCGCAGCTCGTCGCTGAACAGGGTGGCCCGGCCGGCGAGCGCGTCCCGGCAGAGCTGGATCTGTTTGCTGCCCTCCCCCAGGATCAGCGAGGTGCGAACCACCGCCGCGCTGGGGTCGATCGCCCGCACAGCGGTCTCGGCGGCGGCCTTCGCGGCACCGTACGCGTGCACCGGGGTGGGCGGATCGTCGTCGGCGTACGGAGTGGGACGGCCGGCATGCAGCGCGTCGCTGGACACGTGCACCAGCCGGGCGCCCGCCTCGGCGGCGGCGACCGCCACGTTCGCTGCCCCGTCGGCGGTGACCGCCCAGTCGTCGTACCGGTAGGGGGTCCCGACCACGGCGTCCGGGCGCACCTCGGCGACCAGCGCGCGCACCGCGGCCAGATCGGTCACGTCCAGCCGCCGTGCTGCGACTCCCGGCACGGCGATCTCACCGCCGTGGAACGTACCGACGACCGTGAACCCGGCGTCGAGGCCCCGCCGACACACCTCTCGCCCCAGAAACCCACTGCCCCCGACGACAAGCAACCGCATCTGAACCCACTCCCCCACCGACGATCAAGAGGTTTGCGTCATCTCGCCGGGCGATGATGACGCAAACCTCTTGATCAACCAAGCGAAGGGCGGGTGGGGGTGCCTCAGACCGGGTCGGCTACCGGGGCTGCGGGGCCGGCGGTGCCGGTGTGGGCCGCCGCGGCCGGCTTGGGCTTGGCGTCGATGCCGGCCTCGGTGCGCTGCTGTGCGGTGATCGGGGTGGGAGCACTGGTCAGCGGGTCGAAGCCGCCCCGGGTCTTCGGGAACGCGATGACCTCACGGATCGAGTCCGCGCCGGCGAGCAGCATGCAGACCCGGTCCCAGCCGAAGGCGATGCCGCCGTGCGGCGGAGCGCCGTACTTGAACGCCTCCAGCAGGAAGCCGAACTTGTCCTGCGCCTCCTCGGGGGTGATGCCGAGCAGGTCGAAGACCCGCTTCTGCACGTCACCCCGGTGGATACGGATCGACCCGCCGCCGATCTCGTTGCCGTTGCAGACGATGTCGTACGCGTACGCCAGGGCCCGGTCCGGAGCCTCCTCGAACCGGTCGACCCACTCCGAGTTCGGCGAGGTGAACGGGTGGTGCACGGCCGTCCAACCGCCCTCGTCCGTGCGCTCGAACATCGGCGCGTCGACCACCCAGCAGAACGCCCAGGCGCTCTCGTCGATCAGGCCGGACCGCTTGGCGATCTCGACGCGGGCCGCCCCGAGCAGCTCCTGTGCCTCCCGGGTGGTGGCGCTCGCGGCGAAGAAGACCGCGTCACCCGGCTTCGCGCCGACCGCGTCGGCGAGCCCGCCCAGGTGCTCGGCGGAGAGGTTCTTCGCCACCGGGCCACGTGCCTCGCCGGTCTCCGCGTCCAGCACCACATACGCCAGACCGCGCGCGCCACGCGCCTTCGCCCAGTCCTGCCAGCCGTCCAGCTCCTTGCGGCTCTGCGCCGCGCCGCCCGGCATCACCACCGCGCCGACGTACCCGCCCCCGTCGATGGCCCCGGCGAAGACCCGGAACTCGGTGCCGCGCAGGTACTCGGTCAGCTCGGTCAGCTCGACGCCGTAGCGCAGGTCCGGCTTGTCCGAGCCGTACCGTGCCATCGCGTCGTGCCAGGTGATCCGCGGGATCGGACGGCTGATCTCGTGCCCGGCCAGGTCCTTCCACAGCGCCGAGACGATCGCCTCACCAAGGTCGATCACGTCGTCCTCGGTCACGAACGACATCTCGATGTCGAGCTGGGTGAACTCCGGCTGCCGGTCGGCGCGGAAGTCCTCGTCGCGGTAGCAGCGGGCGATCTGGTAGTACCGCTCCATGCCGCCCACCATCAGCAGCTGCTTGAACAGCTGCGGCGACTGCGGCAACGCGTACCAGCTGCCGGGCTGAAGCCGCACCGGCACCAGGAAGTCGCGGGCCCCCTCCGGCGTCGAGCGGGTCAGCGTCGGCGTCTCGATCTCCAGGAAGTCCCGCTCGTGCAGCACGCCCCGGGCCAGCTGGCTGGCGCGCGAGCGCAGCCGCAGCGCGTTCGCCGGGCCACTGCGGCGCAGGTCCAGGTAGCGGTACCGGAGTCGAATGTCGTCGCCGGCCTCGATCTGGTCGTCCACCGGCAGCGGCAGCGGCGCCGCCTCGGAGAGCACCTCCAGCTCGACGACGGTCACCTCGACCTCGCCGGTGGGCAGCTCCGGGTTCTCGTTGCCGGCCGGACGGCGGGTCACCTCACCGACGACCTTCACGCAGAACTCGTTGCGCAGCGCGTGCGCGTCTTCCTCGCGGAACACCACCTGGACAACACCGGAACCGTCGCGCAGGTCGACGAAGATGACCCCGCCGTGGTCGCGGCGGCGGGCCACCCAGCCGGCGAGCGTCACCGTCGAGCCGGCGTCCGCGGCGCGCAGGCTTCCGGCATTGTGGGTACGGATCACGGCTGGCAACTCCTCATCGTGGAACAGTCCTCACCCGCATTCTGTCAGGGGTGGCCGCCCCGCCTCCGGGCACCCGGCAGGCCGGCACGATTCGCTGGTGGGGTGGACCCGCGAACCCGACTCCCCCGGCAGCCGAGCCGGTTAACGTGGCGAAATGCGGCCCGTACCGAACTGGGCCGTCGCCACGGCGGCGGCGGCACCCGTGCTGCTGGTGGCCGGTTGGACGGTGGCGGAGGCCCGACAGCCCGTCGGGTACGACCCGGTCCGGGACACCATCAGCGAGTTGGCAGGACAGGACGCCACCGACGCCTGGATCATGGTGGTGGCCCTGGTGCTGCTCGGCTGCTGCTACCTGTCGGTCGCCGCCGTCCTGCACGCAGCCGGGCTGCCCAGCCGTTTCCTGCTCGCGATCGGTGGGGTGGCCACCATCGCGCTCGTCGCCTTTCCCCGGCCGCCGGTAGGCGGTTCACTCAGCCACGGCGTCGCGGCGACGGTGGCCGTTCTCGCCCTGGTGCTCTGGCCGGCCGGCTCGGCACTGCGGCTGCCGCGCGGCCACGACACCGAGCACCCCACCCGATCGGAGCCGCCCTGGGCGTTCCGCCGGGCGGTCGGGCTGAGCGCCACGCTTGTGTTGCTCGCGCTCTTCGGCTGGTGCGCGTTCGAGGTGACCAGTGGCTCCCGCACGGGGTTGGCCGAGCGGGTGACGGCGGTGGCGGTCTCCCTCTGGCCGCTGCTGGCGGTTCTCTCCGCCCGGCGGGCGTACCTCGCCTGGTCGACCGGCGGCACCGTACGCGTCGGCCCGGACCTGCCGACCATCGGCGTCGTACCCCCGGATCCCCTCGGACCACCGAGCGGGCCTGCTTCCGGGCGCCCCGACCGGCTGCCGTGAGTCGGCGGCCCGTCTGATCTTTCCGTCGCCCGCGCCTGTTCGAGCGTCCGCACCGGCGGCCGGTCAGCCCGAGCATGCGGCCCGGAAGCGGCTTCGGTCTCGCATCGTTACGATCGCCCGATGTCCACCGTTCCCCGTTGGGCCCTGCTGTCAGCCGGCGGCGCACCACTGTTCCTTGTCGGCGGCTGGACTCTGGCGCAGGCCGCCCAGTCCGACGGATTCGACCCGGTGCGGCAGACCATCAGCGCGCTCGCCGCCACGGGTGCGGACCATCGCTGGATCATGACGGTCGGGCTGGTCGGCCTGGGCCTCTGCCATCTGACGACCGCGCTCGGCCTGGTCGGCGCCGCACCGGCGGGCCGAGCGCTACTCGCACTGGGCGGGCTGGCGACAGTGGTCGTGGGCGCGTTCCCGCAGCACCTGACCGGTGACTCGACGACCCACGCCGTGGCCGCCGGTGTGGCGTTCGGGGCGTTGGCCGTCTGGCCGGCCCTGGCGGTGCCGCGTCGCGCGAGGCCGTCTCTCGACCGCGAGCACCACCACGCTCCGGCTTTCGTACGCCGGCTGGCGCTCGCGGCGGCGGTGGTCCTCCTCGCGCTGGTGGGCTGGTTCGCCGCCGAGCTCTTCACCGACGGAGCATGGATCGGGCTGACCGAGCGGCTGGCGGCGGCCGCCGAGGCGGGCGTACCGCTGGCCGCCGTGCTGGTCTCCCGGGGCCGACCGGGACCGTCCGGGCCCGGCTGAGCGTCGTCGTGTTCGGTGGCTGTCAACGCGACGCGGGCCGCCGGAGAGTTCCGGCGGCCCGCGAGCGGTGCGTGGATCAGAAGACGCTGACGCCGTAACGGCTGAGCGCCTCGGTGACCGGCTGGAAGTAGGTCGTCCCACCGGTGCGGCAGTTGCCGCTACCACCGGAGGTCATACCCAGGGCGGTGCCGCCGGCGAAGAGCGAGCCGCCGCTGTCGCCCGGCTCGGCGCAGACGTTGGTGCGGATCAGACCGGAGACCGAACCCTCGGCGTAGTTCACCGTGGCGTTGGTCGCGTTCACCGAGCCGCTGCGCAGGCCGGTGGTGCTGCCGGAGCGCTGCACCGACTGGCCGACCGACGCGTTGCCCGAGCCGGTGATGTCGCGGAAGCTGCCGTTGTAGAGGGAGACGTTGCCGGCGGCGTTGGCCGAGTTGCTGTGCCGCACGATGCCGTAGTCGTTGCCCGGGAAGCTGGTGCCGGTACGGGTGCCGATCAGCGAGGTCTGGCCGGAGTTCGAGTACCAGCTGGCCGAGATGTTGGTGCAGTGCCCAGCCGTCACGAAGTAGTAGGTGCTGCCACTGCGCACGTTGAAGCCGAGCGAGCAGCGCCCGCCCCCGCCGGCGTAGATGGCCTGGCCGCCGGAGATCCGGGTGCTCAGCACGCCCGCCTCGGCCTCGACCCGAACCGCGCCGTTGGCCCGCGCGGCGGCGGCCTTGACCCGCTCCAGCTTGGCCCCGGTGACGGTGCTGTCGACGGAGACGACGACCTGGTTGGTGACCGGGTCACTCCACCAGGCGGTGCCTGGGATCTTGGCGGAGCGCTCCAGCTCGGCGGTGGCCCGGTTGAGCTCGGCGGCACCGCGGGTGACGTAGCGGACGACGGCGCCGGCCTTGCTCGCCTTACTGGCGGCGGCCGCGTCGGTCACCGTGACGACGGATTTGCCGCTGGCGTCGATGTACGAGCCGGCGGAGCGGTCGCCGAGTTCCGCGGAGATCGCGGCGGCGGCGTCGGGGGACGCGGCAGGAGCGGCCTGGGCGGGCGCGCCGATGAGCGAGCCGACGACCAGGGTTCCGGAAACGGCGACTGTGGCCGCAACGCGGAATGAGGACCTCGTGGGTCGCATGTAACAAACCTCCTGGGCGGGGGAGCGGGTCTGCCGGGGGCGACTGACCCGAGGGCAACGCGGCCGATCTGGGGAAACCGGCCGGCTGAGACTGAAGTATTCACATACTTAAGATCATTAACAAGGCTTGGATTCGCCCGAATTCGTCGACCTCGGCTGGTCGCACGGCCGCAACACCCCCGACACGCTGGTGAACAGCCACCGTCACACCCAATCGGCGACCGCCGCACTTTCGGCGCGTACGGTCATCGATGCCTGCTCTGAGTCGCCGCTCAGCGTGGGGCGCGCCCTCGTCGGGTCAGGGGGTACGGCGTCGGGCGCCGGGGCCCGGGCTGGGTACCACGTCACGTGGCCGCCCCACGTCGTGACCGTCGGCGCAGCGCAGGTCGGCGCGTACCTCGGCGCCGCAGTTGCGGTGCGTGACGCGCAGCGGTGGGCCCTCAGCGTCGGCGAGGTACCGGTCGCCCCAGGCGAGGACGGCGACCAGCACCGGCCAGAGGTCCAGACCCTTGTCCGTGAGCCGGTACTCGTGGCGCAGCCGACTGCCGGGCTCCCGGTACGGCTCGCGACTGAGCACGCCCTGCTCCACCAGGGTGGCGAGCCGATTGGTCAGCACCTGGCGCGGAATGCCGGTGCGTACCCGCATGTCGTCGAAGCGGCGTACGCCGGTGAACACCTCACGGAGGACCACCAGAGTCCACCGCTCACCGAGGACCTCCATCGCGCGGGCGATGGTGCAGTTCTCCACTGACCAGTCCAGAGCCGCGGGTCGCATCCGACCAGGCTAGATCTCGTTGACAGACTCAGCAACCGGCTGACAGGCTGCGTCCATGACGCAGACGCAGGAACCAGCGCGCAGCCGTACCTTCACGTGGGCGGACCCGGCGACCAACGCCGCCCAGGTCGGTCGGCGAAGCGGCCTCGACATGCTCCGGGCGATGATCGCCGGCGAGCTGGCCGCGCCGCCGGTGATGCACCTTCTCGACATGGCCAGGATGGAAGCCGACGAGGGCCGGGTCGTCGTCGAGCTGACTCCACAGGAGTTCCACTACAACCCGCTCGGCAGCGTCCACGGTGGCGTGCTCTCGACCCTGCTGGACACCGCCGCGGCGTGCGCCGTGCACACCACCCTGCCCGCCGGGGTGGGCTACACCTCGCTGGACCTCAACGTGAAGTTCCTCCGCCCGGTCACCGTCGACAGCGGCACCCTGCGCTGCGAGGGCACCGTGCTGCAACGCGGCCGCCGTACGGCCCTGGCCGAGGCCCGCATCACCGACGCCACCGACCGCCTGGTAGCCCACGCCACCAGCACCTGCCTCCTACTCCCCCTCCCCTGACCCCACCTCCTCCCCAAGTTGATCATGAAGTTATTGCCCCGACACGCCGACGCGAGTGGCAACAACTTCATGATCAACAGGCTGGTGCCGGGGGACAGGGTGGGGTGGGTTTCAGCGGAGGGCTAGGCGGGCGGCTCGGGCGTCGCGCTTCTCCTCGAAGCGGCTCGCGGCGCGGTCCAGGCTCTCCAGCTGGGCGGCGAGCTGCTCGCGGGCGGCCTCACCGTCGGCGTTGAGGCCGGTCACGTTGAAGACGTCCCACTGACGCAGGACCGGCTGCAGCACCTCGTCGCGGTGCTGGCGCAGGTCGTAGATGCCGGCCAGGGCGATCGCCACCGACTTGCGGGCGAACCCGTCGATGCCGCTGCCCGGCATCTGGAAGTCGGCCACCACGTCGGCGACGGCCCGCATGGCCTGGCTCGGGGCCAGCTCGAACGCCGCAGCGAGCAGGTTGCGGTAGAAGACCATATGCAGGTTCTCGTCGGCGGCCACCCGGGCCAGCAGTGCCTCGCAGGTGGGGTCGCCGGTGGCCTTGCCGGTGTTGCGGTGCGAGATCCGGGTGGCCAGCTCCTGGAACGAGACGTACGCCAGCGAGTGCAGCACCTCGTCGCCGTGGGCGTTGGTGTAGCCCTCCGACATGTGCGTCATCCGGGCCCGCTCCAACGCCACCGGGTCGACCGCCCGGCTGACGGTCAGGTAGTCGCGGATCGCGACGCCGTGCCGACCCTCCTCGGCGGTCCACCGGTGCACCCAGGTGCCCCACGCGCCGTCGCGACCGAACAGGGTGGCGATCTCGTGGTGGTACGAGGGCAGGTTGTCCTCGGTCAGCAGGTTCACGATCAGCGCGGTGCGGGCCACGTCCGGGATGGTGGAGTCGGTCGGTGACCACGCCTCGCCGCCGAGCGGGCCGTCGAAGGTCCGTCCCTCGCTCCACGGCACGTACTCGTGCGGGAACCACTCCTTGGCGAGCGAGAGGTGGCGGTCCAGGTTGCGTGCGACAACCGGCTCCAACTCGACGAGCAGCGCGGTCTGGCTCACTGTGGTGCTGACGGTCACGAGAAACTCCCTACGGTGGCGTAACTTACGCTACCGTAGGTCCCCGCGGCCGTCAGCGCCAGTGGGGGCACTCACCCGACAGTGGGTTTGAGGTCTCCCGGGGGTGGCGTCCACTCCCCCGCACCGGCCGTGACCTGCTCACCGGAGCGGATGTCCTTCACCTCGTCCGGCGCCCCCTCGGCACCGGGGAACCACACGTACGGGATACCGCGCCGCTCGGCGTAACGGATCTGCTTGCCGAACTTCGCCGCGCTCGGCGACACCTCGGTCGGCACCCCACGCCGCCGCAGCGCCTCGGCCACCCGGTTGCTGGCCGTACGCTGCTCCTCGCTGGTCACCGCGACGAGCACGGCGGTCGGCACCTCCCGCGAGACCGACAGCTCCCCCGCGCCGAAGAGCAGACCGAGCAGCCGGGTCACACCGATCGAGATCCCCACCCCCGGGTACGAGACAGCGCCGGCGCTGGCCAGATTGTCGTACCGGCCGCCGGAGCAGATGGAGCCGAAGCGCTCGTAGCCGCGCAGCTGGGTCTCGTAGACGGTGCCCGTGTAGTAATCCAGCCCACGGGCGATGCGCAGGTCGGCCACGCAGAGGCCGGGCGAGTGCTCGGCGGCGGTGTCCACCACCCGGACCAGCTCCTCGATGCCCTCGTCGAGCAGCGGGTCGCTCACCCCGAGCGCCCGGACGGCGTCGGCGAACGAGGCGTCCGGGGCGGAGATCTCGGCCAGCGCCAGGCACGCCTTGGCCTGCGCCTCGCTCGCCCCGGCGGTCTGGGCCAGCAGCTCGGCCACCTTCGCCGGGCCGATCTTGTCGAGTTTGTCCACGGCCCGCAGCGCCGCCTCCGGGTCGGTCAGCCCGATGCCCCGGTAGAAACCCTCGCAGATCTTGCGGTTGTTGACCTGGATCGTCACCGGTGGGATCGGCAACGAGCGCAACGCGTCCCCGATGACCAGCGGCATCTCCGCCTCGTGGTGCGCGGCCAGGGTGTCCCGGTCGACGATGTCGATGTCGGCCTGGACGAACTCCCGGTAGCGGCCCTCCTGCGGCCGCTCTCCCCGCCACACCTTCTGGATCTGGTAGCGGCGGAACGGGAAGCTCAGCTTGCCGGCGTTCTCCAACACGTACCGGGCGAACGGCACGGTCAGGTCGAAGTGCAGGCCGAGCTGGTCGTCACCACCGGCACCCTCGGCGTCGGCGTGCAGCCGCCGGATCACGTAGACCTCCTTCGAGGTCTCGCCCTTGCGCAGCAGCTGGTCCAGCGGCTCCACGGCGCGGGTCTCCAGCGGCGCGAAGCCGTACAGCTCAAAGGTGGCCCGGATCCGGTCGAGCACGAACTGCTCGATCATCCGCTGTCCGGGAGTCCACTCCGGGAAGCCGGAGATGGGCGTGGGCTTGCTCATCGGCGTACTCCTTGCGGTTCCGCGCCGGTGGCGCGGTGGTGTCGTGGGTCCGCGCGCGGCGCGGACAGAAGATCTAGAGGCCCCGGGTGGGAGCGGCCGGCGACGTGCCAGCCACCTCGATGAGGTACGGGTTGCTGGCGCGCTCGCGGCCGATGGTGGTGCTGGGGCCGTGGCCGGGCAGCACGACGGTGTCGTCGGCCAGCGGGAGAATCTTGTCGCGCAGGCTGGTGAGCATGGCCGGCATGCTCCCGCCCGGCAGGTCGGTGCGGCCGATCGACCCGGCGAAGAGGACGTCACCGGAGAGGCACAGCTCGTCAGCCTCCCAGCCCGACCCGGCGCCCGGCAGCCGGAACAGCACCGACCCGCCGGTATGGCCCGGGGCATGGTCGACGGCGATCTCCAGGCCGGCGAGTGTGAGGGTGGCGCCGTCGGTCAGCTCCGCCACGTCCTCCGGCTCGGTGTAGCTCAGCCGGCCGCCGAAGAGCGACGTCAGGTCGGTCGAGAGGCCCTTCGACGGGTCGGCCAGCATCTCCCGGTCACCGGGGTGCACGTACGCCGTGATGCCGCGCGCGCCGCAGACCGGCGCGACCGAGAAGGTGTGGTCGAGGTGGCCGTGGGTGAGCAGCACGGCGGCCGGATGCAGGCGGTGCTCGGCGAGCAGCGCGTCGAGCTGGTCGAGCACCCCGATGCCCGGGTCGACCACCACGCACTGCTCCCCCGGCGCGATGGCAACCACGTAGCAGTTGGTGCCGAAGGCGTCCGCGGGAAAGCCGGCCACGAGCACAGGCGCTGTCCTTTCCGTCGAGCAGCTGTCGTCCTGCACAGCAGCCTATCGGGCGGGCCGAGCGAGTTTGCCGCGTCCGTCCCACACGTCCCGTCAGGCACAGTGACAACCTCCGATAAGCGCTGCTCGGGATGGGGTGGACCTCGTACACCACATTCCCAGTCACTAGCCGTACACTCTGGCGGGCGTGTGGCGCGGCACACGTGACGCCCGGACGGGCCGGGGCGACCGGCCGCCGGCGACGACCAGGTAGAGGAAAGGGGAGCACCGGTGGCTTCCAGCAGGGACCGGCAGCGCAAACTGGCGCGGGCCAAGCTCGACCGGCAGTTGGCCCGCCGGGCCGCCTCGACGCGGCGCCGACGGCAGATCCAGGCCGGAGTCGGGGCCGCTCTGATCCTCGTGCTGGTCGTGGCCGGCTCAGCCTGGGCGCTCGGGGCCTTCGACTCCGACCCGAAGCAGAACACGGCCGCGGAGGACACCTGCCTCTGGACGCCGCAGGACGCGACGGCCAACACCAACCTCAAGGACGTCGGCACGCCGGCCACCAAGGATCTGCCCACCGACGGCACCCGGGCGATGACAGTGACCACCAACCAGGGCGCGCCGATCACCGCGGAACTGAACCTGACCAACTCTCCGTGCGCGGCGGCGAGCATCGCCCACCTGGCGAGCCGGTCGTTCTACGACAACACCAAGTGCCACGAGATCACCGCCGAGGGCGCGCTGCGCTGCGGCGACCCCAGCGGCACGGGTCTTGGTGGGCCGACCTACTCGTTCTACGACGAAGAGGTGCCGACCGTGCCGTCGGCGTCGCCGTCGGCCAGTCCGGCCCCCGGCCAGCCGCCGACGTACCCGAAGGGCACGGTGACGATGGTCTCCAACCCGCCGGGCAGCAACGGCAGCCAGTTCCTGATCTTCTTCAAGGACTTCACCACCGCCGACCCGAAGTACCCGGTCATCGGCCGGGTGACCGGCGGGCTTGACGTGGTGGAGAAGATCGGCGCCCTCCCGACCGTGGACAATGGGACCGGGGCGAAGGTCAAGCCCAGCACCGATGTGACGATCCAGAGCCTCACGGTCGGTGAGCCGGTCACCGGTGCGGCACCGGCTCCGTCGGCCTCCGGCACCCCGGCCAGCAGCCCGAGCGCCGGCTGACCGGGCGCCACCAACAACCCAAGCGGCACCCAGCAGCAGACAGCCAGGAGGATCCAGGCGTGACGTCCACCAGAGAGCGGCAGCGCGCGGCGGCACGCGCCCGGCTCGAGAAGGAGATGGCCGAGCGCGCGGCCAAGGCCCGCAAGCGCCGGCAGACGACGGCGATCGTCAGCGCGGCTGCCGCGCTGGTGCTCGTGGTCGCCGGCACCGTCTGGCTGGCGGTGAGCCTCGGCGGCGACGACGACAAGAGCGACACCGCCGCGCCGGCGGCCGGTGCGGCCGAGTGCGCGTACAACGCGCTGCCCACCGACCAGCGGCCCCCGCAGATCAAGGACGTGGGGGTGCCGAGCAACGAGCAGTCCGCCACGGGCGTGCAGACCATGACGATCGACACCAACCTCGGCCCGATCACGGCCAAGGTCGACCGGTCGCTGGTGCCGTGCACGGCGGGCAGCTTCACCTACCTCGCGGAGAAGAACTTCTTCGACAACACCAAGTGCCACCGCCTCGTGAGCGAGGGCATCAAGGTGTTGCAGTGCGGTGACCCCAGCGCCACCGGCAACGGCTGGCGGGACACCGACGGCCAGGGCGGCCCGAGCTACCGCATGGCCGAGGAGAACCTGCCCACCGACAAGCGCCCGCCGTACCCGGAGGGCGTCATCGCGATGGCCAAGTCGCAGGATCCGGGGAGCACCGGCAGCCAGTTCTTCATCGTCTACGGCGACTCGCCGCTGGACCCGGCGTACACGGTGCTGGGCACCATCACCGGCGGCATGGACCTGGTCAAGGACGTGGCCAAGGCCGGCGACGACGGGGCGTTCGCCCAGCAGGCCGGCGGCGGCCACCCGAAGAAGGAGGTCATCATCAAGGACCTCACGATGAGCAACCCGCAGGGCTGACCCCACGCGCACGACGAAGCGCCCGCCGGCTGAGCCGGCGGGCGCTGTCGTGTTCCCAGGGTACGGGGTACGGGCGCTCAGGCGCCTGAGGTGACCCGGTAGGCGTCGAAGACGCCGTCGACCTTGCGAACCGTGGCCAGCAGGTGGCCCAGGTGCTTCGGGTCGGCCATCTCGAAGCTGAACCGGCTCACCGCCACCCGGTCACGGGTGGTGGTGACGGTCGCGGAGAGGATGTTGACCCGTTCGTCGGAGAGCACCCTTGTGACGTCGGCCAGCAGCTTGTGTCGGTCCAGGGCCTCGACCTGGATGGCGACCAGGAACGTCGACGCGGAGGTGAGCTTCCAACTCACCTCGACGACCCGCTCGCTCTGCGCGCGCAGGTCCTCGGCGTTGGCGCAGTCGTCGCGGTGCACGCTCACCCCGCCGGAGCGGGTGACGAAGCCGAACACCGAGTCCGGTGGGACCGGTGTGCAGCAGCGGGCCAGCTTGATCCAGACGTCGCTGACGCCCCGGACCACCACGCCCGGGTCGCTGCTGCTCTGCCGGCTGCGTGGAGGCCGGGTGGCGACGGCGGTCTCGGCGATGTCCTCCGCCGCGCCCTCCTCGCCCCCGTACGCGGCCATCAGCTTCTGCACCACCGACTGCGCGGAGACCTGACTGTCGCCGACCGCCGCGTAGAGCGACGCCACATCGGCCAGGTGCAGGTCCCGCGCGATCGACATGAGCGCGTCGGAGGTGAGCATCCGCTGCAACGGCATGCCCTGCTTGCGCATCGCCTTGACGATCGCGTCCTTGCCGGCCTCGATCGCCTCCTCGCGCCGCTCCTTGTTGAAGTACTGGCGGATCTTCGTCCGGGCGCGAGGGCTCTTGACGAAGCCCAACCAGTCCTGCGTCGGGCCGGCCGTCTCGGACTTCGACGTGAAGATCTCGATCACGTCGCCGTTGGACAGCGTCGATTCCAGCGGCACCAGCTTGCCGTTGACCCGCGCGCCGATGCACTTGTGCCCCACCTCGGTGTGCACCGCGTACGCGAAGTCCACAGGCGTCGACCCGGTCGGCAGCGGGATGACGTCACCCTTCGGGGTGAAGACGTACACCTCCTGGCTGGACAGGTCGAAGCGCAGCGCGTCCAGGAACTCGCTCGGGTCGGCCGCCTCACGCTGCCAGTCGAGCAACTGCCGCAGCCAGGTCATCTCGTCGATGTGCGCGGGCGGGCCGACGATCTGGGTGCCCTTGTGCTCCTTGTACTTCCAGTGCGCGGCGATGCCGAACTCAGCGGTGCGGTGCATCGCGTACGTGCGGATCTGCATCTCCACCGGCTTGCCGGTGGGCCCGATGACCGTCGTGTGCAACGACTGGTACATGTTGAACTTGGGCATCGCGATGTAGTCCTTGAACCGGCCCGGCACCGGCTGCCAGTTGGCGTGGATGACCCCCAGCGCCGCGTAGCAGTCCCGAACCGTGTCGACCAGGATCCGTACACCGACCAGGTCGTAGATGTCGTTGAAGTCGCGACCCCGCACGATCATCTTCTGGTAGATCGAGTAGAGGTGCTTCGGCCGCCCGGTGGTCTCCGCCTTGATCTTGGCGGCCTTCAGGTCCGTCTGCACCTTCTGCGTCACCTGCCGCAGCAGCGCCTCGCGCTGCGGCTGGTGCTCCCCGATCAGCCGGTTGATCTCCTCGTAGCGCTTCGGGAACAGCGTGCCGAAGGACAGGTCCTCCAGCTCCCACTTGATCGTGTTCATACCGAGCCGGTGCGCCAGCGGCGCCAGGATCTCCAGGGTCTCCTTGGCCTTCTGCTCCTGCTTGGGGCGGGGCAGGAAGGTCAGGGTGCGCATGTTGTGCAGCCGGTCGGCCAGCTTGATCACCAGCACCCGCGGGTCCTTGGCCATGGCCACGACCATCTTGCGGATCGTCTCGGCCTTGGCCGCGTCACCCAGCTTGACCTTGTCGAGCTTGGTGACGCCGTCGACCAGCAGGGCGACCTCGCCACCGAAGTCGGCGCGCATCTGGTCGAGGGTGTACTCGGTGTCCTCGATGGTGTCGTGCAGCAGCGCGGCGACCAGCGTGGTGGTGTCCATCCCCAGGTTGCCGAGGATCGTCGCCACGGCAAGGGGGTGGGTGATGTAGGGGTCACCGGACTTGCGGTACTGCCCGGAGTGCCACCGCGCGGCCGTGTCGAAGGCGCGCTGGAGCAGCCGGGCGTCCGCCTTGGGGTGGTTGTCCCGGTGGCTGGCGATGAGCGGCTCCAGCACCTCGCTGACCTGGGAGGTCTGCCAGGGCGCGTTGAACCGGGCCAGCCGGGCCCGGACCCGCCGACCGGTGGGCGCGTTGGACAGCCCGAACCCGCCGCTGGGCGACGGGTCGATGCCCGCGTCGGTCGGGAACGGCACCACGACGCCATCGGCGCCAGGGGACGCCTCGACGTTCGGCGGGCCGCTGGTCGGCTTCACCGCGCTCTCGCCGGGAGCCCGACCGGAGCCGTTGCCGTTGCCCGTCACCCGGGCCGGCGCGTCGCCTGTCGGGTCGGTCACCGAGCCGTCAGCGTCGCCTGTCGGGTGCACCGTGCCCTCCGCCGGAGGGACGACATCGTGGGACACCGGCCTCCTCACCGCTCGCCGGAAACACGCCGGCCGAAGATCGGCCGACCTGGTCTCGCCCGCCGGACGGGATACCGCCGGCGTCAGCAAAGGGCAATGCTACCCGCACGGACGGCCCCCTGCCGCTCCGCCGGACGGTCGGCGCCGCGTCCATCCGACCGGTCCGGGACCAAACGGTCAGCAGAGTACTGACCGGCTCAAACAGTCAACAGGGCGTGGACGGGACGCGGCGCCAGTCGCTCGCGCCCACCCAGGAAGCCGAGTTCCAGCAGCACAGTGAAGCCGGCGACGGTGCCACCGGCCCGCTCGACCAGGTCCAGCGTCGCCTCGGCCGTGCCACCGGTGGCCAGCACGTCGTCGACCACCAGCACCCGGTGCCCGGCGGTGAAGGCGTCCTCGTGCACTTCGAGGGTGGCCTCGCCGTACTCCAACTCGTAGGAGACCGAGTGCGCGGGGCGCGGCAGCTTGCCGGCCTTGCGCACCGGCACCACGCCCATCCCGGTCGCGTACGCGATGGCCGCCGCGACGACGAACCCGCGCGCCTCGATGCCGACCACCACGTCGAAGGTGTCCCGCCCATGGTGGGCAACGATCCCGTCGATCACCTCACGGAAGACCGTGCCGTCGGCGAACAGTGGCATCAGGTCCTTGAACATGACGCCGGGCTTGGGAAAGTCGGGCACGTCCAGCACCCGACTGGCGACCAGTCGGGCCACCTCCGGGCCACTGTCCCCGTGCGCTACGGCGCTGTGGGTCTCCGTCACGGCTGTTTCGCTCTCCTTCGACGACGAACGGCGTCCGGCAACAGCATGCCGGACGCCGTTCGGGTGTTTCCTGTCGGGTCAGCGCCGCTTGGCGCCACCCGGCCGGTTGCCGCCACCACCCGGGCGACCGCCCCGGGCACCGGTGGACCGCTTGGCCGCCGGCCGAGCGCCCACCTTAGGGGCGGCACCGGCCAGCGCCGCGGCGTCCTGGTCGACCGGCTCGTCGGTCGCGTCGGCCTGGGCCACCGGGCTCGCGGCAGCACCCTTACCGGTGACCTCGCCGCGGCTGATCGCGCCCCGCCGGGTCAGGACGCGCTTGTTGTGCGCCTGGATCCGCGGGTCGTAGTTCTTCAACAGCGCCAGCAGCGGGGTGGCCACCAGGATGGAGGTCAGGAACGCCACCGCCATACCGACGAACAGCACCAGACCCAGGTCCTTCAGCGTGCCGGCACCGAGCAGGCCGGCACCGATGAAGAGCAGACCACCGACCGGCAGCAGGGCGACCACCGAGGTGTTCAACGACCGCATCAGGCTCTGGTTGATGGCCAGGTTGGACGCCTCGGCGTACGTCTGGTTGTTGTTTGCGGTGATGCCCCGGGTGTTCTCCTGGACCTTGTCGAAGACCACCACCACGTCGTAGAGCGCGAAGCCCAGGATGGTGAGGAAGCCGATGATCGTCGACGGGGTGACCTCGAAGCCGACCAGCGAGTAGATGCCGGCGGTGAGGATCAGGTTCGTGATCAGCGAGGCGACCGCGGCCACGGCCATCCGCCACTCGAAGCGCAGGATCAGGTAGACCATCACCAGCGCGATGAAGATGACCAGACCGAGTACGGCCCGCTCGGTCACCTGGCTGCCCCAGGCCTCACTGACCTGGTTGTCGCTGATCTGGTCGGCGCTGATGCCGAGGTCCTCGGCGATCTGGGCCTTGACCGCGGTGGCCTGCTCGGCGGTGAGCTGCGGCGTGCGGAGCTCGTAGGAGTCGCCGCCCGGACCGCCGACCTTCTGCGTGGTGGCCACCGTGACGCCGGTGTTCTCGGCGGCGAGGGCCGAGTTGACCTCCCGCTCGGCGTCGTCCAGGGTGCCGACGCTGGCCGGCACCTGGAACGAGTTGCCGCCGGCGAACTCGATGCCCAGGCTGAACCCACGGATCGAGAAGCTGAGGATCGCGATCAGGATGAGGAGCCCGGCGACGCCGAACCAGAGCTTGCGTCGACCGACGATGTTGAGACCGGCCTCGCCGTTGTAGAGGCGGCTCGCCAAACCGTTTTCAGCCATCTCAGGCCTCCTTGGCGCGCGGGTTGCGGGGCTGAGTCGGCTGGTTGCGAGCCGGCAGTGCTCGGCCCAGACCGCTGACCCGCGGGGACAGGAACGCCTGGGTCCGGGCGAACATCGTCATGATCGGGTGCCGGAAGAGGAAGACCACGACCAGGTCCAGCACGGTGGCGAGGCCGAGCGCGAACGCGAAGCCCTTGACGGTGCCGACCGAGACCACGTAGAGCACCACAGCGGAAAGCAGGGTGATCGCGTTGGCCGAGATGATCGTCCGACGGGCCCGGATCCAGGCGCGGGGCACCGCGCTACGCGGGCTGCGCCCCTCCCGGATCTCGTCTTTCAGTCGTTCGAAGTAGATGACGAACGAGTCCGCCGCCACACCGAGCGAGACGATCATTCCGGCGATGCCGGCGAGGGTGAGCGTGAAGCCGATCTGCCGGCCGAGCACCACCAGCGCGCCGAAGACCAGCAGCGCGGAGAGGATGAGGCTCAGGAAGATCACCGAGCCGAGCAGCCGGTAGTAGAAGAACGCGTAGATGATGACCAGCAGCATGCCGATGCCGGCAGCGAGCAGACCGGCGCGCAGGTGGCTGGCACCCAGCGTGGCGGTGACGTTCTGCGCTTCCTGCTGCTCGAAGGTCACCGGCAGCGCGCCGTAGCGGAGCTGACCGGCGAGGGTGCTGGCGTCCTTCTGGGTGAAGGTGCCGGTGATCTGGGAGTTGCCGGTCAGCACGCCCTGGATCTCCGGGGAGGAGACGATCTTGTTGTCCAGCACGACGGCCACCCGGCACTTGCCGTCCTGGCCCAGGGCGGTCGCGTCGCAGGCCTGACCCTCGTTGTTGAACGCCTCACGGGTCAGCGAGGTCCACTTGCCCTGACCGTCGCCGGTGAAGTCCAGGCTGACCACCCAGGCGTTGGTCTGGTCGAGCACCGCGTCGGCGTCGGACACGTCGGTGCCCAGCACCTTGGCCTGGTCGAGCAGGTACTTCGACGCGCCGTCCTCGCAGGAGACCACCTGCTGCTTCGCGTCGGAGATCGACGCCGGGGGGCGCTGGTCGAGCTGTGCGCAGCCGATCGTCGGCACGTTGAACTGCATCTGCGCCGGCAGCACCGCGACCTCCTGCGGAGACAGCGTGCCGAACGGCTTGAGCTTCTCGGCCAGCGACGGGTCGGCGGTCAGATCGGCCGGGGCCTGCAACCCGTTGGCTGCCTGCCACGCGGCGGCGCCGACCTTCTGCTCGACGGCCTTGCGCTGCTGCTCGACGCTGGCCGGCACCGGCTCGGCACTGGCGCTCGCGCTGGGCGCGGCGGCGCTCGGCGAGGCCGTGGCGGACGCGGAGGGGGTCGGCGTGGCGCTGGGCGACGCCGGGGCCATTCCGCCCTGACCGCCGCTGGGCGACGAGGTGACCTTCGGCGAGGCGCTGCCGGACGGGGTCGCGGCACCGGACGGGGTCGCGCTGCCGGTCGGGGCGGCGCTGCCGGAGGGGGTCGGCGCGGCGGCGGGCGGCGCCTCGGCCACCCCGCTGCCGGACGCGGCCTTGAGCACCTTACGGAAGCGCAGCTCGGCCGCTTCGCCCACGTCGTCGAGGTTCCGGTTCTCACCGGGCAGGGAGATGACGATGTTGCGGTTGCCCTCGGTGACCACCTCGGCCTCGGCCACGCCGAACGCGTTGACCCGACTCTCGATGATCTCGCGGGCCTCCTCGAGGTTCTCCGCCGTCGGGGGCTTGCCGTCGACGCTGTTGGTCGCCTCCAGTGTCACCCGCGTGCCGCCGATGAGGTCCAGGCCGAGCTTGGGCTCGAGCCGGTCCTTCCAGCTGCCGCTGGCGCCGGCGAAGAACACCAGAAGATAGAGGACCACGAAGATGAACCCGAGCACGGCGAGCTGCCGCCCGGGGCGCATCTGTCCCTGAGGTGGTGCCACGGCTGTCCTGTCTCCCTGTACGGTCGCGCCGCTGTCGCAGCGGCGGCGGTGTCGGGCCGGGGGTCCCGCCCGACGGGTCTGCCTTGAGCCGACGGAATGCCGACACGAGGACCGGGCGCCCCCGGCGCGGAACGCCGACGGTCACGGGAACGTGCCGACGCCCGGCGTCGACCCAACTATCCAGTTTTCACGTCTCGCCCGCTGCCCCGTCCGGGCGCGACGACCCCGGAAGCCGGCCGACCGGCCGTACGCCGCAATCGCCGCTCCCCGAGGGAAGGGGTCACTCCTTGACGGTGTCCGCGTCCTCGGTGACCGGCTCGCTCGGCAGCTCCGCGCGGGTGACGACCCGCGCGATGGCCGGGCGGGCGTACCGGGTCTGCACGCCCGGGGCGACCTCGATCAGGACGGTGTCGTCCTCGATGCCGGTGACAGTGCCGTAGAGCCCACCGATGGTCACGACCTCGTCGCCGGGGCCGAGGTTGGACTGCATCGCCTCTGCCTCTTTGCGGCGCTTCTGCTGCGGCCGGATCATCATGAAGTACATGACACCGAAGAGCAGGGCGATCATCAGGATCGGCGTGAAACCGCCGGCCCCGCCACCCGCTGCTGCCAATTGCACGGTTACTGACCTTCCCATTGGCCACCTGCCCGGCACCGGGGTGCCGGAGCGGAGGCGGATTCTCACGTCCTGTACAGACCGCGGCGAAGTCTAAACCCTGCACCTGGGAACGCCGAATGCGGCACAGATCACGTTCACATCACGGCTGATCGACGTCCAAGGAGAACAAGTCGGGCACAGGTGGACTATCCGCACCAAATGTACCATTCGGTGGTGTGCGCCCCAGATGCCGCCAAGCGGCCTCGGTCGCCACCCGACCCCTGGGCGTACGGGCCAACAACCCAGCCCGCACCAGGAACGGCTCGCAGACCTCCTCGACCGTGTCCGGCTGCTCCCCCACCGCCACCGCGAGGGTGGACAACCCGACCGGGCCGCCCCGGAACGAGTCGACCAACGCGGTCAACACCGCCCGGTCCAGCCGGTCCAGGCCGAGCGCGTCCACGTCGTACACGATCAGGGCCGCGCGCGCGGTGTCGAGATCGACCACCCCGTCCGCCCGGACCTCGGCGTAGTCGCGGACCCGGCGCAGCAGCCGGTTCGCGATCCGGGGCGTGCCCCGGGACCGACCGGCGATCTCGGTGGCGCCCTCCGGGGTGATCGGCACCCCCAGGATCCGCGCCGAACGGTGCAGCAGCGTCTCCAGATCCGCCGGCGCGTAGAAGTCGAGGTGCGCCACGAAGCCGAACCGGTCCCGCATCGGCCCGGTCAACAGACCCGAACGGGTCGTCGCGCCGACCAGGGTGAACGGCTCGACGTCCAGCGGGATCGCCGTCGCACCGGGCCCCTTGCCCACCACCACGTCGACCCGGAAGTCCTCCATCGCGCTGTACAGCAACTCCTCCGCCGGCCGCGCGATCCGATGGATCTCGTCGATGAAGAGCACGTCGCCCTCGGCGAGGCTGGTGAGGATCGCCGCCAGATCGCCGGAACGCTCGATCGCCGGGCCGCTGGTCACCCGGATGCCCGCGCCCAGCTCGGCGGCGACGATGTTGGCCAGACTCGTCTTGCCCAACCCGGGTGGGCCGGACAGCAGGATGTGGTCCGGCGGCGACCCCCGCCGCATCGCGCCCTGCAACAACAGGTCGAGCTGGTCGCGTACCCGGTCCTGGGCGATGAACTCGGCCAGCCGCCTCGGCCGCACCGTGGCCTCCGCGTCCCGATCGGCGTCGCTGACGTACGCCGAGACGAGCCCCTCGGTCTCACTCATCGTGCCGCCTTTATTCGCGACTGCGGGGCTCGCAAACCCGGCTCACTCCTCGCGCTCATCGTGCCGCCCGGGCGGTCATCGGGTGCGGCCCAGCAGTCGGATGGCCTGCTTGAGCAGGACCGGCACCGGCGGGGTCTCACCCTCGATCGACTCCGCCACCGCGGCCACCGCCTGATCGGCCTGCCCGGCCGTCCAACCCAGCCCCACCAGCGCCTGCCGGACCTGGTCGGGCCAGCTGCCGCGGGTCACCCCGGCCGCCCCGTCGGCACCGATCGGCACCGGGCCGATCCGGTCCCGTAGCTCCAGCACCAGACGTTCCGCGCCCTTCTTGCCGATCCCGGGTACGCGGGTCAGGGCGGCCGTGTCCGCGTTGGCGATCGCCTTGCGTACCGCGTCCGGGGTGTGCACCGCCAGCACCGCCTGGGCCAGTCGCGGGCCGACGCCACTCGCGGTCTGGAGCAGCTCGAACAGGGACTTGGCGTCATCGTCGGCGAAGCCGTAAAGAGTCAGCGAGTCTTCCCGCACGATCAAACTGGTGGCGAGCCGGGCGACCTGGCCGACCCGCAGCTCCGCGAGGGTCCCCGGGGCGCAGTGCACGGCGAGCCCGACCCCGCCGACCTCGATCACCGCCTGGTCCGGACCCGTCGCGGTCACCGTGCCGCGCACGCTGGCGATCATCGTGCTCCTCCTCGTCGTGCCCGGTCCGCCGCGGCGGCCAGCTTGGAGCGGGTCCCGCCGCGCCACACATGGCAGATGGCCAGGGCCAGCGCGTCGGCGGCGTCCGCCGGCTTCGGCGGCTCGGCCAGCCGCAACAGCCGGGTCACCATCGCGGTCATCTGCGCCTTGTCGGCCTGACCGGACCCCGTCACGGCGGCCTTCACCTCGCTCGGGGTGTACGTCTGCACCGGCAGCCCGGCCCGCGCCCCGGCCAGCACGGCGATGCCACTGGCCTGCGCGGTGCCCATCACGGTACGAACGTTGTGCTGACTGAACACGCGCTCGACGGCGACGCTCTCCGGTTGATGCTCGGCCACCAGCTTGTTCAGCGACCGGTCCAGGTGCAACAGGCGCAACGCCAGGTCGTCGGCCGGGTCTGTGTAGACCACGTAGTAGGCGACCAGGGTGCAGGGCCGGCCGGGCACACCCTCGACCACACCCACCCCGCACCGGGTCAACCCCGGGTCCACACCGAGCACGCGCACGCCGCCCCCTCCCCAGCCGTCAGCAGTACGTGTGTTCGACACCCTAACCGGCGCCCTTCCCACCAGCCCCACGGGACACGCCCTCCCACACCCCCAACGCCCCCACGCCCTATCCCCCGCGCCCCGCGCGCCCGCCCCCGCGCCCCGCGCGCCCCGCGCGCCCGCCCCCGCGCCCTCGCGCCCTCGCGCCCTCGCCCCAAGATCTGCGCAACTTGCTGGATGTTGCTGCCTCCGGCGCGCGAGAGACAGCAACATCCCTGATATTGCGCGGATCTTGACGACAAACGCCGCTCCGACTGACCGGGGGCGGTCTGCGGGGCGCCCACCGTCGTCAAGGTCACGCTCGATCCAGGATTTAGTGGCCACGGCGCGCCTGGATGCCACTACATCCAGGATGTTGCGCGATCTTGCGGCGCGCGGGACGGGGCGGGGCGGCGAGAAGGGCGGCGCGGCGCGGGAGCGGGTGGAAGGGGGCGGTGGGTGGGAGCGGGTAGTAGGGGGCGGGTGGGGCCACACAGCTTTGGTACGGAGTATGTGTCGCTGGCCCATGTGCCGGGGAGCACACAGCTCGTAACTTCTTGCGCCATGACGGCAGAACCCGTGGTGGTCCCCCACGTCGTACAGCTCGACCTCTCCGGTCGGACCGCCCTGGTGACCGGGGGTGGCAGCGGTATCGGGCGGGCGTGCGCCCTGCGGCTGGGCGCGGCCGGCGCCAAGGTGCTCGTGGTGGACCGCAACCTGGAGGCGGCCAAGGCGGTGGCCGCCGAGGTCGGTGGCCGGGCCGAGGGCGTGGACCTGTCCGACGCCGCGGCGGTGGATTCGCTCGACGTGGACGTGGACATCGTGGTGAACAACGCCGGGCTCCAGCACGTCGCACCGTTGCAGGACTTTCCCGTCGAGCGGTTCGAGTACATCCAGCGGGTGATGGTGGAGGCGCCGTTCCTGCTGATCCGCCGGGCGCTGCCGCACATGTACGCGCGGGGCTGGGGGCGGATCGTCAACATCTCCTCGGTGCACGGGTTGCGCGCCTCGCCGTACAAGGCGGCCTACGTCTCGGCCAAGCACGCCCTGGAGGGGCTGTCGAAGGTGGTCGCGTTGGAGGGCGCCGCGCACGGCGTCACCGCCAACTGCATCAACCCGGCGTACGTGCGTACCGCGCTGGTGGAGAGCCAGATCGCCGACCAGGCGGCCAGTCACGGCATCGACGAGGCCGAGGTGATCGAGAAGATCATGCTGGCCCGGGCCGCGATCAAACGGTTGATCGAGCCGGAGGAGGTGGCCGAGCTGCTGGCGTACCTCTGCTCGCCGCCGGCGGCGTTCATCACCGGGGCGTCGATCGCCCTCGACGGGGGCTGGACGGCCAACTAGTGGGGCTGAGCACAATGTCGACCATGTCTTCGCCGGTGGAGTTCCTGGAGCTGCTCGCCCGAGAGGCCGCGGCGGTCGAGTTCGAGGGACCGCTGGTGGCCGCGCGGGCCGCCGGGCTACCGCCGGACCGGCTGGCCGAGCTGGAGCAGGCCAAGTCGGTGGCGTTGCGGGTCCGCGCGCTGCTGGAGCGTCGCCGCCGCCGGGAGAGCGAGCTGTCCGGCCTGTACGACACGGTCAGCGACCTGGCGGGGCTGCGCGATCTGGACGACGTGTTGCGGGCGATCGTGCACCGGGCCCGTCATCTGCTGGGCGCGGACGTGGCGTACATGACGCTCAACGACGACGAACGTGGCGACACCTACATGCGGGTGACCGACGGGTCGGTCTCGGCCCGTTTCCAGCGGCTGCGTCTGCCGATGGGTGCCGGTCTCGGTGGCCTGGTGGCCCAGTCCGGTGCCCCGTACGTCACCGCCAACTACGGCGAGGACGCGCGCTTCCACCACACCGGCGAGATCGACGCCGGGGTGGGCGAGGAGGGTCTGGTGGCGATCCTGGGGGTGCCGCTGCGGCTCGGTTCGACCTCCATCGGCGTGCTCTACGCGGCCAATCGTTCGGCCCGGCCGTTCGTTCGGGAGGAGGTGGCGCTGCTGGTGTCGCTGGCCGCGCACGCCGCGGTGGCGATCGACACCGCCCGGCTGCTGACGGAGACCCGTTCGGCCTTGGCCGAGTTGTCAGCGGCGAACACCACCATTCGGGCGCACAGCAGCTCGGTGGAGCGGGCCGCCGCGGCACACGACCGGATGACCGCGCTGGTGCTGCGCGGCGGCGGCGTGGAGGACGTGGCGGCCGCAGTGACCGAGGTGCTGGGCGGCGCGCTGCTGGCGCTGGACGCCGAGGGCCGCCTGCTGGCCCGGGTGGGTGAGATCGAGGAGCCGGACCGCGCGGACATCGTCGAGGCGGTGGCCGCGTCCCGGACCGAGGGGCGCAGCGTACGTCGGGGTCCGCTCTGGTACGCGGCGGTGGTGGCGGGCGCGGAGAACCTGGGCGCCCTGGTGCTGCGCCCGGACGACGAGTTGGTCGACGCCGACCAGCGCATCCTGGAGCGGGCCGCGTTGGTGACCGCGCTGCTGCTGCTGTTCCGCCGGACGGTCGCGGAGGCGGAGGGACGGGTGCGCGGCGAGTTGCTGGACGACCTGATCGCCCGCCCGTTGCGCGACACCGACGCGCTGCGCAGTCGGGCCCGTCGGCTCGGGGTGGACCTGGACGCGCCGCACGTGCTGGTGGCGGTGGGCGACGACGCGATCGCCGCGACCGGCTCGGCTCGGCAGCGGGTGCTGTCCTGGGCCACCACGTACGCGTCGGCGCGCGGCGGGCTGGCCGCGGCGCGCGACGGCCGGGTGGTGCTGATGCTGCCGGGGCTGGACGCGGGCGGCAGCGCCCGCGCGGTGGCCCGGGACCTGTCCCGGGTGACCGGTCGACCGGTGACCGCCGGGGCGAGTGGCCCGTCGAACGCGCCGTCGGCGCTGGCCCTGACGTTTCAGGAGGCGGACCGGTGCCTGACGGCGCTGGGCGCGCTGGGCCGCGCCGGGCAGGGCGCGAGCACCGTGGAGTTGGGCTTCGTCGGGTTGTTGCTGGGCACTGTCGGGGACCGGGGCGAGAAGGACGTGACCGAGTTTCTCACCGCCACCGTCGGGCCGGTGCTCGACTACGACGCCCGGCGCGGTACGGCTCTGGTGAAGACGCTGGAGGCGTACTTCGGTGTGGGCGGCAGCCTGGCCCGGGCCGCCGAGCAACTGCACGTGCACGTCAACACGGTGACCCAGCGGTTGGAGCGGGTCGGGCAGTTGCTCGGTGTCGACTGGCAGCGGCCCGAGCGGGCGCTGGAGGTGCAGCTCGCGCTGCGCCTGCACCGACTGCGCACACCAGCCGGCTGACCGATGCCGGCCGGCGGCAGGAACGCCGCCGACCGAGCAAGCAGCGTCGGCGGACAACAGCCGCCGACCGACCAGCCGGTGTCAGCGGGCGGGCAGCCTCAGCCGGGCACGAACGCGCCGACCGAGCACCCGGCGTCAGCGGGCCCGGATGCCCTCCAGCACGGCGTCGACGACCCGTTCGGGCAGGGTCTGCTCGTCCAGGTCCGGGTTCCACTGGAGCACCCGCTGGATCAGCATCGGCCCGGTGAGCAGCGCCATCGTCACCTCGACGTCGATGTCGGCGCGCAGCACCCCCTCGTCGATGCCGCGCCGCAGCACCTCGCGCATCAGCTGCCGTCGGGGCGAGATGATGTTCTGGTAGAGCTGGAACTGGTCGGCGCTGCGGTTCACCGCGGGTGCCAGGCAGGGCATGATCTTGGCTGCTCGCGGGTCGACGTTCTTGCCGATCGCGCCGACCAGCAGCACCAGGTCGTCGCGGACGGAGTGGCCCGCCGGCTGGGCCATGACGCCCTTGAGGCGGCGCAACGCGTCCAGCAGCAACGCGTCCTTGCCGGCCCAGCGGCGGTAGATGGTGGCCTTGCCGACCCCGGCGCGGGCGGCGATCGCCTCGATCGAGAGCGCCTCGATGGTGCTGCCCTCGGCGAGCAGGTCGAGGGTGGCCTCGATGATGGCCTCGTCGGCGCGGATGCTCCGCGGTCGACCGGGCGACCGCGGAGCATCAGCAGTGGACGTCATTTCCGTCATTCTTCCCGGACCTATGCCGTGCCGGCCAACTCGGGCTCGGCGACCGGCGCCGCCGGGGCGACGCTCGCGTCCTCCTTGCCCGGCATCCAGCGCAGCACCACGATCATCCCGAGTGCGGCGATCACCGCGGACAGCCCGGCCGCCCAGTGCATGGCGGTGACGAAGGCGTCATTGGCCGCCGAGATCAGCCCCGGGGCCGCTGGGCCGAGCTGGCCCGCCGCCGCGTACGCCCCGGAGATCGATTCGTTGGCCGCGTCCTGGGCCTGGGTGGGCAGACCGGTCAGGGCGTCACCGATGTCGCTGCGGTAGACCGCTGAGAGCACCGAGCCGAGGACGGCAACGCCGAGCGCACCGGCCACCTGGCGGATGGTGTTGCTGACCGCGGAGCCCACACCGGCCTTCTCCCGGGGCAGCGCCGACATGATCGACTCGGTGGCCGGCGGCATGATGTTGGCCATCCCGGCGCCCTGAATGAGGAAGACCAGCAGCACGATCCAGATCGGGGTGGAGGCGCCGATGAAGACGAAGGCGGCGAGGGACACCACAGTCAACCCCAACCCGACGGCGGCGACGGCCTTACCGCCGTAGCGGCGGACCATCGCGGCGCTGCGCGGCGCGAAGACCAGCTGGGCGCCGGCGAACGGCAGGAAGAGCAGGCCGGTCTGCAACGGGCTGTAGTCGCGTACGAGTTGCAGGTAGAACGAGCCGAAGAACATCGAGCCCATCGCGGCGAAGAAGACCAGGCCGACGATGGCGACCGGCGCGGCGAACCGGGGCACCTTGAACAGTCGGACGTCCAGCGACGGGTGGTCGCTGCGCCGCTCGTGCTGCACGAACCAGGCCAGCACCGCGATGCCCACCAGGATCGAGCCCCAGGCCAGCGGGCGGTCGAAGCCGTGCTCGCCGCCGTCGATGATGCCGTAGGAGAGGGTGACCAGGCCGACCACGGAGAGCAGCACGCCGAGCACGTCGATCCGGCCGGGCCGCGGGTCACGCGACTCGGGGACCAGCAGCGCCACCAGGACCACGCCGGCGGCGACCACCGGCACGTTGATCAGGAAGACCGAGCCCCACCAGAAGTGCTCCAGCAGCGCGCCGCCGAGGATCGGGCCGATCGCCACGGCGAGACCGACCGCGCCGGCCCAGACACCGATGGCCCGACCACGCTCGCGCGGGTCGAAGACGTTGGAGATGATCGACAGTGTCACCGGCATGATGGCCGCGCCGCCGACCCCCATCAGGGCGCGGGCCGCGATGAGCTGTCCGGGGCTCTGGGCGTACGCGGAGAGCAGCGACGCCAGGCCGAACAGCACCAGACCGATCATCAGGAAGCGCTTGCGGCCGGCGCGGTCGCCGAGGACTCCGAAGGTGAACAGCAGCCCGGCGAAGACGAGCGTGTAGGAGTTGATGGACCACTCCAGCTCGCCCTGGCTGGCGCCGAGACCGTGCACCGGGTCGGCCAGGGTGCGCAGGGCGACGTTGAGGATCGTGTTGTCGAGGACGACCACGAGGAGGCTGATCACCAGCACCCCCAGGATCGCCCACCGCCTCGGGTGTCCGGTGTTGTTGTGCAGCTCCATGCCTGGCTTTCCCCCCACGCTTGTCACCCGAGACGCAATACGATACGGGTCAGACTCGTAACGCGGATCAGCCTACGACGCGCATTAACGATACGGCACCGATCCGTATCGTATGTGGTGGGCATCACGCCCGGTCGCGACCGACAGGCAGGCGTCGACGGCCTCCGTCAACGTGCCGAGTCGCACCGCCGGACCGCTGAGCGGCTCGATCCAGCCCGGCCCCGCGCCGTACACCCGAAGGCGCGGAAAGTCCCGGGCGAAGCGCACCAGGCGGTACGCGCGGCCGGTCAGCGGCGTCTGCGACCAGAGCACGACGGTGCGCGGACGGGCCCGGTACACCGCACTGGTGAGCGCGGACCAGGGCAGCGCGGGGCCAAGGTTCAGACAGCCGCGACCCTGCTCGCGCAACGCGGCTGCGAGCGCCAGCAGACCCAGGCTGTGCGCCTCCTTCTCGGCACCGGCCAGCAGCACCCCGCCGGTGCGCAGTGACCGGCCCGGCTCCCGGCGGTACGCGTCCAACCCGACCCGGACACCCTCGCAGAGGGCGTGCTCGACGACGACCTCGACGGCGGTACGCCCCGACAGCCGGGCCAGCAACGGACGACAGACCTGCTCCCAGAGCGCCGGCACGCCCCAGGCCTCGGCCAACTCCAGCACCAGCGTCGCGACGGCGTTGGCGTCCAGGTCCTCGGCCGCCAGCGACACCTGCTTGTGCGCGATCTCCACGGCCTCCGCCGGCATCGGATCGGTCAGCACCAGACGTACCCCCGGGTAGACGTTCTCTACCCGGGGGTTCGCTCGGCGGGCACCTGGTGGATGCGCCGATCGCGGAATTTCAGCGGCGGCGGGCCGCCAGCCGGTGGGCCAGCGCGGCGACGCTGCCCCAGATGCCGCGCCGGAACAGCACCACGACCAGGACGAAGATGCCGCCGGTGACCAGTCCGATCGCCTCGAACCCGGAGAACGACAACCAGTCCTCCAGCCGGACCACGAGGGCGGCGCCGAGCACCCCACCCCAGAGGGTGCCGATCCCGCCGAGCACCACCACGATGACCGCCTTGCCGGAGGTGGTCCAGTGCAGCACGTCCAGCGAGACGAACCGGTGGCCGACCGCGAACAACCCGCCACCGAGGCCGGCGATGAACCCGGAGAGCACGAACGCGGTGAGCTTGTAGCGGTGCACCGGGTAGCCCAGCGCCCGCGCCCGCGCCGGGTTGTCCCGGATGCCGACCAGCACCCGACCGAACGGTGAGTGCACGATCCGCCAGGCGGCGGCGAGCCCGAGCAGCACGATCGGCAGGATCGCGTAGTAGAAGAAGTAGTCGTCGGTGAGGTCGACGCCGAACAGCTCGCGGGGCACCCCCTGGAGGCCGTTCTCGCCCTGCGTCACCGAGCGCCACTCGTTGGCGACGTAGTAGACCATCTGCGCGAAGGCCAGGGTCACCATGGCGAAGTAGATGCCGGTCCGCTTGACCGCCAGGTACCCGATCGGCACCGCCAGCACGGCCGCGGCGAGGGCCCCGGCCAGCACCGCGAGGGGAAACGGCAGGCCGACGTGGATGGCCACCAGCCCGGTGACGTACGCGGAGGTGCCCCAGAACGCGGCGTGGCCGAAGGACATCAGCCCGGTGAAGCCGAGCAGCAGGTCCACCGCCACGGCGAAGAGCGCCCAGCAGAGGATGTCCACCGCGACCGCCGGGTAGAGGCCGTTGGGCAGCCACGCCGCGACGGCCAGGCCGACGGCGAGCAGCGCGTACCGGACCCAGCCGGGGGCCCGGGCCACGGCGATCAGCCCGGACGGTGGCGTCGAACGGGACGCGTCGGTAGGAGTGTCCACGGTGTTGGTCATGCGGGGGCCTCCTCCCGACCGAACAGGCCGGCCGGGCGCCAGAGCAGCACGCCGGCCATCACGACGAAGACGATCGTCTGCGAGACGAGCGGGAAACTGGAGAGGTACGCCTCACCCCACGCCTGCACGAGTCCGATGCCGAAGCCTGCGGCGACCGACCCGAAGATCGAGCCCAGCCCGCCGATCACCACCACCGCGAACACCACGATGATCAGGTCGGCGCCCATCAGCGGGTTGACCGCGCGCATCGGCGCGGCCAGCACACCGGCGAGGCCGGCCAGCCCGATGCCGAAGCCGAAGACCGGGGTCACCCACCGTCCGACGTCGATGCCGAACGCAGGGGTCAGGTCCGGCCGCTCGGTGGCCGCACGGACCACCATGCCGATCCGGGTCCGGGTCAGCACCCACCACACCGCGACGCAGAGCAGCACCGCGAAGCCGAGGATGAACACCCGGTACGTCGGGAAGTCGAACAGCCCGAAGTCGACCGACCCGCTCAACAGCGACGGCGTCTCGTACGGGCTGGACTGCACGCCGTAGCGCAGTTTCACCAGGTCCTGAAGGATCAGCGTCAGACCGAAGGTGAGCAGGAAGTTGTAGAGCGGGTCCAGTTTGGTCAGGCGGTGGATCACCGCGCGTTCCAGCGCCATGCCGAGCAGACCCAGCCCCACCGGCATGATCACCAGGGCGGCCCAGAACGGCACGCCCGCCTCGCTGAGCAGCACGTACGCCCCGAACGCGCCGAGCATGTAGAACGCGCCGTGGGCGAAGTTGACGACTCGCAGCATTCCGAAGATGACCGCGAGCCCGAGGGCGAGCAGGGCGTAGAACGCCCCACTCACCAGCCCGTTGAACGTGTTCTGCGCGAATCCGCTCACCGCGTCACATCCGTTCGTGACTGCGGGGCTCGCACAACCCGCTCACTCCTCGCACTCACAGCTTGCAGTCCGCCGAGGGCGCGCGGAACGCCTCCGCGGCGGGGATCGTCTTGAGCACCTTCACGTAGTCCCACGGCTCGGCGACCTCGGACTGCGACTTCACCTGGGCCAGGTACGCGTCGTGCACCACCCGGTGGTCCTCGGCGCGGATCTTCCCGTTGCGCAGGAAGACGTCCTCGACCGTCTTGCCCTCCAGGCCCTTGACCACGGCGTCCGCGTCGTCGGTGCCGGCGGCCTGCACCGCCTCCAGGTACTGAAGGGCCGCGGAGTAGTTGGCGGCGTGCGCGAAGGTCGGCCGGGTGCCGGCCTTCTGCTGGAAGCGGTCGGCGAACTCCCGGTTCTTCGCGTCGAAGTTCCAGTACCAGGCGTCGGTGTACGTGGTGCCGGCCAGCGCGGCCGGGGTGAGCGAGTGGATGTCGGTGAGGAACATCAGCCCCACCGCCAGGCCGACGCCCTTGTCCCGCAGCTTGAACTCGTTGTACTGCTTCACCACGTTGACCAGCTCCGCGCCGGCCTGCATGGTGCCCAGCACGTCCGGCTTCGGGTTCAGGTTCGGCGCCTTGAGCAGGAAGGTGGAGAAGTCACCGCTGGTGTTCGGGAACGGCGCCCCGTCCTTGCCGACGACAGTGCCGCCGGCCGCCGTGATCGCGGTGGAGAAGCTCTTCTCCATGTCCTGACCGAAGGCGTAGTTCGGGTAGAGGATGTACCAGTTCTTGCCGATCTGCTCGGTGGTGGTCTTTCCGGTGCCGTTGGCCAGCATGTACGTGTCGTACGCGTAGTGGAAGGTGTACTTGTTGCAGCTCTTGCCGGTCAGGTCGGTGGTCGCCGCCCCGATGTTGAAGTAGAGCTTCTTCTTCTCCTTCGCCACGTCGGCGACCTTCAACGCGGCCGACGAGGTGGGCACGTCCAGGATCAGGTCGACGCCCTTGCGGTCGTACATCTCCTGGGCCTTGGAGTTGGCCACGTCCGGCTTGTTCTGGTGGTCCGCGGTCTCCACGGTGATGTCCTTGGTCACCGCCTTGTCGCCGTACTTCGCGGTGAAGTCGGCGATGGCCATCTCCACGGCCGCCACCGAGTTCTTTCCGGACAACTCCGAGTACGCCCCGGACTGGTCGTTGAGCACGCCCAGCACGATCTTGTCGCCGGTCAGCTTCTGGTCGCCACTCGACTGGGGGCCACCGCCACCGCACCCGGCGGCCAGCACCACCACGGCCGACGCCGCGGCCACACCCATCGTCCTACGCATGCCCACTCCATCCATTCCGCGCGGCGTCGCGCGGGTCGTCGTTGAGAACATTCAGATCCCGAGGTACGCGAGCAGTTCGCGTTCGCGCGAACGCACCTCGGAGTTGTCCATCGCCTCGGCGACCCGGCCCTCGGCCAGCAGGTAGTGCCGGTCGGCGACACCGGTGGCGAAGTGCAGGTTCTGCTCGACCAGCAGCACTGTCACCCCGTGCCGTTTGGCCTCGCGCAGCAGGTCGCCGACCTGCTGCACCAGCAGTGGCGACAGCCCTTCGGTGGGCTCGTCGCAGAGCAGCAGCCGGGCGCCCATCCGCAGTACCCGGGCCAGCGCGAGCATCTGCTGCTCGCCGCCGGAGAGCATGGTGGCCGCCGAGTCCCGTCGGGTGTACAGGGCCGGGAACGCCTCGTACACCCGCTCCAGCGACCACGGGTCGGGGCCGACGGTGGGTGGCAGCGTGAGGTTCTCGGTGACGGTCAACGTGGCGTAGCTGCCCCGGTCGTCGGGCACCCAGCCCAGCCCCAGGCGGGCCCGCTTGTGCGCCGCCAACCCGGTGATGTCCCGCCCGTCCAGCTCCACCGTGCCGCGCTGACCGGGGTGCAGCCCCATCACGCAGCGCAGCAGAGTGGACTTGCCGGCACCGTTGCGGCCGACCAGGGTGACCACCTCGCCGGCGGAGACCTCGAGGCTGACCTCGCGCAGCACCTGTGCCTCGCCATAGAAGGCGGACAGGTTCTCAATGCGCAGCATCGGCGGCTCCCAGGTAGGCGGTGATCACGCGCTCGTCGGCGCGGACCTGCTCGTACGGGCCCTCGACGAGGACCTTGCCGGCCTGGAGCACGGTGACGGTGTCGGCGAGGCGGCCGACCACGCTCATGTTGTGCTCGACCATCACCACGGTCCGGCCCTGCCGGACCCGACCGATCAGCTCGACGGTGCGGTCGACGTCCTCCAGGCCCATGCCCGCGGTCGGCTCGTCGAGCAGCAGCACCTTCGGGTCCAGCGCCAGGGCGATGGCCAGCTCCAGGGCTCGTTTCCGGCCGTACGCCAGGGACGCCGAGGGGGCGTGCGCCAACTCGGCCAGTCCCACCATCGCCAACAGTTCGTCGGCCCGTTCGGTGTAACGGCCCATCAGCTTCGCCGACCGCCAGAACCGCCAGCCCAGCCCGCTGGACGACTGCAACGCCAGCGCGACGTGTTCGCGCGCGGACAGTTGGGGAAAAAGACTGGTGATCTGGAACGAACGGGCCACGCCGAGCCGTGCCACCTGCTCGGGGGGCAGCCCGGTGACGTCCCGCCCGGCCAGCTCGATCCGGCCGCCACTGGGGCGGAGGAAGCCGGTGAGCAGGTTGAACAGGGTGGTCTTGCCCGCGCCGTTCGGGCCGACCAGCGCGTGCACGCTGTCCGACGCCACGTCGAGGTCGACGTCGTCGACCGCCCGGAAGCCCCGGAAGTCGCGGGTCAGCCCACGGGCCGACAGGAGCGCTTGCCCGGCCATCGCCTCATCCTCCGCACGTCGCGGCGACGGTCGGCTCGGTGACCACGGTCACAGGCCCGTCGCGTGGACGAAACCTACGGCGGGCCTCCGGAGTCGAACCATGTCGATGGGATCCATATTCGCCCCGCAGTTGACGTGCCTGAACTCCACTCCCCCGCGCCGTCGACTTGACCGGACCCCCTAGGTTGATGATCCACACAGCCCACCGGAAGGTCCCCACCCCATGCCCGTCGGCTTCACCATGGCGATCGTCTTCGCCGTCGCCCTGGCGGTCAGCGCCGTCGTCGCTCTCGTCGCTCCCGCACGGCCGCTCAAGCGGATGGCCGCCCTCGCGGCGCTCGGCTTCCTCGCCCTCACGCTGGTGGTCGGCGTCGCCTCGAGCGCCCATTCCGTGCCCATCCGCTCGGTCGGCATCGTCACCAGCTTCGGCAAGCCCACCGGGCAGGTGACCGGCTCGGGCCTGAAGTGGGTGGCGCCCTGGCAGAAGGTCGGCGAGTGGGACGCGGGCCGCCAGAAGTACGACCACATCGGCGGCAACAACTGCGTACGCGTGCGCACCGGCACCCTCGCCGACGCCTGCGTCGAGGTGCTTGTCGAATGGCAGGTCAAGCCGGAGAACGCGCCGAAGCAGTTCATGGACTACAAGGGCGACTTCGGCAGCTTCCGGGGTCAGCGGGTGGGTGTGCAGCTGGACAGCGCGGTCAACGACGCCTTCGCCGCGTACAACCCCCTGGAGAAGATCGACGCCCAGACCGGCGACCTCAACGTCGACCTGAAGCCGTTCGCCGCGAACATCAAGACCAGCGCGGAGGCGCGCCTCGCCACCGACGTGGACATCCTTTCGGTGACCATCACCCGGGTGAACCACGACGACAAGACCGAGGGCAACATCAAGGCGTTCCAGGACAAGCTGGCGCAGACCCGCAACCTGGAGCAGGACCGCAAGAACGCCGAGATCTCCAAGCAGATCACCGAGACCAACGCGAAGGTCGACAAGGTGACCCGTTGTCTGGAGATCGCGGAGAAGAACGGCGCGAATCCGGGGCTCTGCATCAACCCGGGCATCGTCACCGGCAAGTAAGCCGAGGCTGGCCCACCCCTGGCGGGGTGGGCCAGAGGTCGAGCGAATCGCCGCCACCGGCAACTGTGGTACCGCGAACGGCGTTGTCCGGGTTAGCCTTTGCGCATATGGCTACCTTTCGCAGCGCCTCAGTGCTCCTTTCCGCAGACGGCACCAGGACCCCCGGCACCGCCGCGCTCTTCGCCGAGCCGGCCCGTAGGGGCGGGATTCCGCCCTGGGCAGGCGACTTCCGACCCGCCAACAGCGCCGGAAACGGCCCCAAGAACGCGGTCGGAAAGACCTTCACCCTGGAGCTGCCCGACGGCAGCACCGGCAAGGTCGTGGTCCAGGGCCTCAAGAGCGGCAAGGGTGGCGTCGTGCTGGCGCTGATGGGCGAGGACGCCCCACCCTTCTGACCGGTCGCCCGGCTCTCGTCGCCAGGGTGCCCAGGGTTGGCCCTTCCCGGGCCGACCCCAGGCTCCCTGGCCAGACACGCCAGTCGCCCCGACAAATCGCTGGGATGTCGATGGTCGCGTCGCGGCGGCGGTGACCAGCGTCAGTCCAGCGTGACCACCCAGCGAGCGCCCTCACCCCGCGCCAACCGGTCGAACGCCGCAGGCGCCTCGTCCAACGGAATCGTCCCACTGACCAGCACACCCAGATCCAGTGCGCGGTCGGCGAGCTCGGCGGCCAGCACCGGCACCTCCCGGTCCGGATCGGACGAGCCGTACACCGAGGAGCGCAGGGTGCGCGCGGAGTGGAAGATGTCGAGCGCGCCCAGGCTGACCATGTCGTCCTTGGCGCCCATGCCGACCACTGTCACCGCTCCCCCACGCCGGGTCAGCCGCCAGGCGGCGCGGATGGTGGCGGCCCGACCGACGCACTCGAAGGCGTGGTCGACGCCCCGGCTCTCGGTGCGCGCCCGTACCTCCTTGGAGAGCCGGTCGTCGGAGAGCAGGAAGTCGGTCGCCCCGGCGGCGAGCGCCAGGTCCCGTTTCGCCTCGGCGACGTCGATGGCCAGGATCGTCGTGGCACCGGCCCGGCGGGCCGCGCTGAGCACGGCGAGCCCGACGCCACCGAGCCCGACGACCGCGACCGACTCGCCGGGTGTCACCCGGGCGGTGTTCCGGACCGCACCGACGCCGGTGAGCACCGCACAGCCGAGCAGTGCGGCCTGCTCGGGCGGCAACCCGGCGGGGATCGGAATGACGGCACGTTCGGGTACCACCACCGCCTCGGCGAGCGCGCCGAGGCCGAGGGTCAGGTGCAACGGGACCCCGTCGTCGGTCTCGCCGCGCGACACGGTCGGGGCCGTGGTGTCGGCGCAGAGCCACGGCTCGCCACGCCGACACCACCAGCAGGCCCGGCACGCCGGCGCCCAGTTGAGCACCACCGGTGTGCCGACGGTCAGCTGACTGCCCGGCCCGACCTCGGCCACCACACCGGTCGCCTCGTGCCCGAGCACCAGCGGGAACCTCGCGGCGAGGGTGCCGTTGACCATGGACAGGTCGGAGTGGCAGACACCGGCCGCCCTGATCGTCACCCGCACCTCGCCGGGGCCGGGCGCGGGCAGGCGTACCCGCTCGACCCGCAGCTCGGCGCCGGAGCCGCGCGCGACCAGCGCGCGAACGATGACCGGCGCGGACGCCGGCCCGGCGCCGCCACCCGGCGCGGCCGGGGACAGCTCGGGCCGGCCTGCGGGCACGGCCGGGGACAGCTCGGGATCGGTCATCGCTGGATCGCCTTCAGTTCGCAGAACTCGGCCAGCCCGTGCACGCCCAACTCCCGGCCCAGGCCGGACTGCTTGTAGCCACCGAACGGGGCGAGCGGGTTGAACGGGGCGCCGTTGATGTCGACAGCGCCGGTACGCAACCGCCGGGCCACCGCGAGCGCCGCGTCGGTGTCGGCTGACCAGACCGCGCCGGCCAGCCCGTACTTCGAGTTGTTGGCGATGGCGACCGCCTCGTCGGTGTCGGCGAACGGGATGACGGCGAGCACCGGGCCGAAGACCTCCTCCTGGGCCAGCGCGCTGTCGGGGTGCACGTCGGCGAAGACGGTCGGGGCGACGAAGTGCCCCCGGGACGGCACCGGGGCGTCGGGCCCGCCGGCGACCAGCCGGGCGCCGTCGGCGAGGGCCCGGTCGATGTGGCCACGCACCCGCTGGGCCTGGGCTGCGGAGACCAGCGGGCCGAGCCGGGTCGCCGGGTCGAACGGGTCGCCGAGTCGGTAGCCGGCCACCGCCGCGGCGATCAGGTCGAGGGCTTCGTCGTACCGGTCGCGGTGCACCAGCATCCTGGTCCAGGCGGTACAGGTCTGCCCGGAGTTGAGCAGGGCGTTGCCGACGCCCACCTTGACGGCGGTGGCCAGGTCGGCGTCGGGGAGGACCACGTTGGCGGACTTGCCGCCCAGCTCCAGCGCGACCCGGGCGATCCGGTCGGCGGCGAGCCGCATGATTCGCGCGCCGGTGGCGGTGGAGCCGGTGAAGGAGACCAGGTCGACGTCGGGGTGCCCGGCGAGCGCCTCACCTACCACCGGCCCGGTGCCGGGAACCAGGTTGAGCACGCCCGGCGGCAGGCCGGCCTCGGTGACCGCGTCGAAGAGCAGGTACGCGGTCAACGGGGTCAGCTCGCTGGGTTTGAGCACCACGGTGCAGCCGGCGGCCAGGGCGGGTGCGAGCTTCGCCATCACCTGGTGCAGTGGGTAGTTCCACGGGGTGATCGCGCCGACCACGCCGATCGGCTCCCGGACGACGAGGGAGTTGCCGATGCTCTCCTCGACCGGCGCACGGGCGGCGAGCGCGACGTGGTCGCGCAGCACGGTCAGTGGGAGCCCGACCTGCACCCGGGTGGCGAGCTTGAGCGGAGAGCCCAGCTCGACGGCGATGGTGCGGGCGAGGTCGTCGGCGCGGGCGGTGAGCGCCGCGTGCAGCCGGTCGAGGTGGGCGGAGCGCTCGGCGGGGGTGGCGGCCGACCAGCCGGGAAACGCGGACCGGGCCGCGGCAACGGCGCGATCCACGTCGGCCGGGGTGCCGGCCGGCACCTGCCCGATCAGGTCCCCGGTGCTCGGGTTCTCCACGTCGATGAGGCCGGAGTCGGCGGGAGGGGTCCACTCCCCGCCGACGTGCAGGTGACGCCGCAGGCGCAGGGAGTCGGGCAACAGCGACGGCGGGGCGGCGAGGTCCATGTCGTCCCTTCGAGGGGGTGGGCGATGGGGTCGCGACGGGCGATGAAACTAGCGCTGGGAGTTTGGACGTTACCCGTCGGGCCGGGCGGACTCCACCGTGTCGACGCTGCGGGTGTACTCGGCGGCCAGACCGTGCAGCAGGGCGTCCAGGCCGAGGGCGAAGGCTCCCTCGTCCACGCTCTGCTGGTGCTCGGCGAGCCGGTGGGCCTGTCGCAGGTGCGGGTAGTGCGCCGCGTACAGCTCGGGGTCCTCGACGAAACCGCGGGCGAACGAGCCGAGCGCCGACCCGGCCACGAAGTACCGCAGCGCCGCGCCGATGTGGGTGGCCCGGGCCGGCGGCCAACCGGCCCGGACCAGCCCTCCGTAGACCGCGTCCGCCATGGCGAGGGCCGCCGGTCGACGACCCGGGCCCTGCGCCAGGTACGGCACGACGTTCGGGTGCGCGGTGAGCGCCCGCCGGTACGACCACGCCCAGTCCCGCAGCGCGGCGAGCCAGTCCCGGCTGGCGAAGCCGCTGGTGTCGACGGCACCGGTGACCGTGTCGGCGACCGCGTCGAGGATCTCGTCCTTGGTGGCGAAGTGGTTGTAGAGCGAGGGACCCTGCACGCCGAGCGCGGCGGCGAGTCGGCGGGTGGAGAGCGCGTCGAGCCCGTCGGCGTCGATCAGCGCGAGCGCCGTCTCGACGATCCGGTCGCGGGTGAGCAGAGGCCGTCGAGGTCGGGGCACGTCAGAACTCCTCGGTCTGCGGTGTCCCTCCCCGTGGGAACCACCTGTTCACGCACCCTATCGGGGACCGCCTGCGGGCGGGCGTCACCACGTCGGCCGGAGAAGGGGTCTGGACGAATGAAAACTTACACCGCTAGTTTATGAGGGACCGCTACGGCCCGTGGCGGCGCACCACCACGCCGACCGAGGGGGAACCGTGGACTTCGCACTGTCCGACGAGGAACGCGCCGTCCGGGACACCGTGCGCGCGTTCATCACCCGTGAGGTGATGCCCCTGGAAGCGGAGGTGCTCCGCCGGGAACGGGCGCACCAACCGGGCCTCGACCACTCCGAGGTGCGCGAACTGCAACTCAAGGCGCGCAAGTTCGGCTTCTGGGGCCTGGCCACCCCGGAGGAGTACGGCGGGATGAATCTGCCAGCCGTACTCCAGTCGTTGATCTGGACCGAGCTGGGCCGCACGTTCGTGCCGTTCCGCTTCGGCGGCGAGGCGGACAACATCCTGTTCCACGCCACCGAGGAGCAGAAGCGGGAGTTCCTCATCCCGACCATCGAGGGCGAACGACGCTCCTGCTTCGCGATCACCGAGCCGGGCGCCGGATCCGACGCGGCCAACATCCGGCTGTCCGCCCGCCGGGACGGCGACGACTGGATCCTCGACGGCGAGAAGACCTTCATCACCGGCGGTCACGACGCCGACTTCGCCATCGTGGTCGCCGTGACCGACCGGGAGAAGGGCGCCCGCAACGGCGGCGCCACCGCGTTCCTGGTGGACCGGTCGATGGGCTGGCGCTCGGAGTTCATTCAGACGATGGGTGAGGGCGGGCCGGCGTCACTCATCTTCGACGGCGTACGCGTGCCGCACCGCAACATCCTCGGTGAGATCGGGCAGGGCTTCACGCTCGGCATGGAGTGGATCGGCAAGGGGCGCTACACCATCCCGTCGCACGCCATCGGCATCGCCGAGCGGGTGTTGCAGATGGCCATCGAGTACGCCAACACCCGGGAAACCTTCGGCACGAAGATCGGCACCAACCAGGCCATCCAGTGGATGATCGCCGACTCCGAGACGGAACTGGAGGCGGCCCGCTGGCTGGTGCTGCGCTCGGCGTGGACGGTCGACGCGGGCCTGGACCCCCGGCACGCCTCGTCGATGGGCAAGCTCTACGGCGCCGGCATGGTCAACCGGGTGGTCGACCGGGTGCTCCAGATCCACGGCGGCATGGGCTACACCCGGGAGCTGCCGATCGAACGCTGGTACCGGCAGGTCCGGCTCTACCGGATCTTCGAGGGCACCGACGAGATGCAGCGGCTGATCATCTCGCGTGACCTGCTGCGCGGCTACACGAAGATCGGTGGCCACCTGGCCTGACGCCCGGCCGTCCTCGGTGCCAGGTTCAGCCGGTCAACGCCGTCAGCGCGGCGTCCACGTCGGCCTCGGTGGAGTAGATGTGGAACGAGGCCCGGACCCGTCCGGCCCGCACCGCCGCCCGGATACCGGCCGCCGCCAGACGCTGCTCCGCGTCCGGCACGTCCACGCTGACGATGGCACTCTCCCCCGGCTCCCGACCCAGCCCGGTCAGGAACCGGTTGGCCAACGCCACGTTGTGCGCCCCGATCGCCGGCACGCCGATCTCGGCGACCACCTCCAGGGCGGGCGCCGCACCGACCCAGCTGAACCAGGCCGGTGAGATGTCGAACCGGCGGGCGTCGTCGGCCAGCCGCAGCGGCGGGCCGTAGTAGGAGGCGTGCGGGTCGCGGCCCGCGTACCAACCGGCCGCGTCGGGGCGCAGCCGCTCGCGCAACCCGGGGGCCAGATAGGCGTACCCGGTCCCGCGCGGATTCATCAGCCACTTGTAGCCGCCCACCGCCACCACGTCGGCCCGGCTGCCGTCGAACGGCAGCCAGCCGCACGCCTGGGTCGCGTCCACCGCCACCAGCGCGTCGTGCGCGCGGGCCGCGGCCACGATCTCGTCGTACGGCGCGACCGCCCCGTCGGCCGACTGCACCAGGCTGAACGCCACCAGATCGGTATCGGCGTCGATGGCGTCGACCAGAGACCCCAGCGGCACCGTGCGGACCTTGACGCCACGTTCCTCCTGCACCAGCCAGGGGAAGAGATTCGAGGTGAACTCGACCTCGGGGACCACCACAGTGGCACCGGCCGGCAGCGCCGCCGCGACCGGCGCGAGGAGCTGGGACACCGCCGCGCCGACGGCCACGTCAGCGACCGGCACCCCGATAAGGCCGGCGAAGGTTGCCCGAGCCCGGCTCGTCGACTCGCCCCAGCCCTCCCACGACGTACGACCGACCCGCCAGACTGCTAGAGCCTCCTGCAACGCCGCCCACGCCGGCTCCGGCGGCAACCCGTAGCTGGCGGTGTTCAACCAGCCCGGTTCCGGCTCCCACAGCTTCTGCGCCTGCTCGATCTCCATGCCCTCGACGCTAGGCCGAACGACGCGCGACGGGCACTACCAATCGGCGATCGGCGGCCCGTCCGGTGGCGGGCTGGGAGCCGGCTCATCGGCGTCGGGCGGGCGGGTGGATCCGGGCGAGACTGTCGGCGAGGCTGGCGAGCCACCTGTCGACCTCCACCAGGTGCCGGACCGACTGATGGTCGGCCCCGCCGAGGAGCGGACGGATCCGGTCCAACTGGTCGACGCAGGTGGTCGAGAAGGGCTCCCGGTCCGATGCCCGGCCGTGGGCGACGTCATCGGCGAGGGCGTCGTACGCCGATCGCAGGCGCCCGGCGGAGTTTCGCAGGAGCGTCGCCGCACCGGGCCAACCGGCGAGGCAGCCGGGCGGGTTGCGCCGCAGCAGCGACTCCGCCCCGGGCACGACGTGGTGCCCGGCGCTCAGCACGGCGTCCCAGTTCACCTGTTGCCGGTGCGGATCGTGCCGCTCCGAGTGGTACTGGCAGTACGACGAGTCGATGAGGACCATCCGGCGACGGACCCGGTCGAGGGCGCCCGCGGGCGGCGGAGCGTCACCGAGGATCGCCTGGACCGTCTGTTCGACAGCGTCCGCGCTGGCCGCCAGGTAGCGGGTGGCGTTGCGCCGCAGGTCGTGGCCCGCGCCGCGCGGCCAGATCGCCACCCCGGCGAGCACGCCGATCACCGCGCCGAGCAGCACGTCGACGAGGCGTGCCTCGGCGAGCCGCCAACCCTCCGGGCTGAGCTGGGCGAAGACGACTGTCAGCAGCACTGTGAACAGCGCCTGCTGCCACACCGGGCCGAGCAGCCGGCCGACGCCGAAGGCCAGCAGCAGGGTGACCGGCAGGGCGACGGCGTACACGATCGGCTCGTCGACGACGAGCATCACCCCGCCGCTGACGGCCGCACCGACGATGGTCCCCAGCACGGCCGGTCGCAGCGCCGTGCGGGTGTCGGCGGCGGACGTGCGCAGGACCGTGAGGGTGGCCAGCAGCACCCAGAACCCGTGGGTCAGCTCCAACACCCCGGCGGCCACCCGGGCGATGGCGAGCGCCACGGCCAGCCGCAGCGAGCTGTGCAGGTGGGCCGAGCGCGGCGCCAGGTGTGAGCGGAACTGCCACCAGTACAGCGTCCACGGGCTGCGCCGGGCGTACGCGAACAGCTCCGAGGAGTCGTCGTCGCCGCCGGGCCGCGCCCCGGTCGCCACCCGGGAACCGACGACGAAGACCCGCACCTGGTCCGCGAGGGCCAGCGCCGTCGCGTCCCGGCACAACCGGGGTACGTCCGGCGCGTCGCGGACCTGGCCGGAACCCACCGGGTACGCCGCCTCGGCCCGTCCGACCGCCACGTCCAGGTCGGCCGGGGCCGCCGCCGGGGCACCCGGCGACAGGCTCCGGCCGGCCGCGCGGGTGGTGTCCGCGCACGAGCGCAGCAGACGCGCCGCTGCCAGGTCCGGGATCGGCTCCGGCGGGGCGTCCGCCGCCAACCGGTCCGCGTCGGCGAGCACCTCCCGTAACGCTGCCCCGCAGATGCGCAACGCCCGATCCTGAGCGCCCGCCGCGGTGGGCGCCCACGCCGGAGGGCTGCGGTTCAGCGCGATCGCCGCCACCACGTCGTGCGCCCGCTCGCGTCGCGGGTTCCGGTCGCCCACGGCGGCGTGCGGGTCGGTCAGCCGCTCGGCGGTGGCGTCGAGGAAGGCGGCGATGCCGTCGGCCGCCTCGGCCAGGCGCTGCCGGTAGGAGACCGGCACCGGGTCGGGCCAGAGGAACACCTCGGCCACGGCGAGCAGCACGACGGCGAGGGTCACCCCACCGAGTCGCTCCGGCAGGGTGTCCGGTTGGTACGGCGGGAACGACGCCAGGATGTAGAAGAGCTGAAACGCGCTGGCCAACCCCACCAGGCGCGGGTTGCCGACCCCGGCGAACGCCACCACGAACCCGACGACCAGCATGCCACCGGCGGCCGCCCAGGTGCTCCACGCCAACAGCGAGCCCGCCGCGATCAGCGCCCACACCACCGGCAGCGACAGCACGAGGATCCGCGCCCGTTGCGGCGCCGGACCAGGGAGCTGCGCGAACGACCCGGCGGCGATCGTGCCGAACAACCCGTACGTGGCGAGCGTCGAGCTGCCCGCGCCGTACCGGCAGCCGTAGAAGACGACGGACGCGACGAGCGTCAGCCGGACCGCCCGCCGCAGGACGGCGTCACCCGGGTCACGGCGGCGAAGCCGGCCAAGGAGGCTGGTTGCGAGCACTACCGCTCCCCCGGTTCGTCGCGGCACCTCTCCCCGGCCCACCATTCTTCACCGCGCCTCGCGACCGACGGCGGGTTTGGGGACGAATCACCGTCGGGAGCCGCCGAGCAGGCCGAGCCGGAGGGCCCGGAACAGGGTGCCGGGGCGGCTCAGGGCGGCCGGGTGGTCGAGCATGGTGGTGACCCGGCCCAGCCGGGCGTTGAGCACCGGGTCGGTCAGCGACGCCCGGAAGAGCAGGTCCCCGAACCACTTGGTGACCTTGTAGCCGGGCGGGTACGGCCCGTCGACGTGCGGCAGCTCGATGTCGGCGGTGGTGGAGATCTGCCAGGCGGCGTCGACCACCACGCGGACCTGGTCGAAGTACGCCCGCGCGGGCTCGTCGTGCGGCCTGGGGCCGGAGCGCAGGTACTTCGACAGGCAGGAGGCGTGCAGCGTCGCGGAGGTCATGCCCTGGCCGTACACCGGGTTGAAGGAGGCGACCGCGTCGCCGGCGGCCACCAACCCGGCGGGCAGACGGTCGAGCTTGTGGAAGTCTCGGCGTCGGCTGTCCGCCTGGTGGTACGTGACCACCCCGCCGAGCATCTCCCCGTTTTCGGCGATGTCGCCGAACATCTGCGGGTAGTGCTCCCGGCAACGGGCGGTGAAGTCGGCGACGTCACGGCTGGGCCGGTCCCCGTCGTAGCCGGCCACCAGCATGATCCAGCGGTCCCCCTCGACCGAGTTGATCCCACCGATCCGGGCGGTACGCCCCTTGCCCGCCATGGTGTGGAAGACCGCCACCCAGGCGTCGCTGACCTCCTCGTCGCGCTTGAAGAGCGCCGTGGCGTAGTTCAGCTTGATCGGCATGCGGTGCAGCGGCGGGCGCGGCCACCCGTGCTCGGCCAGCCAGTCGCTCAACCGGCTGGACCGCCCCATCGCGTCGACCACCAGGTCCGCCGCTTCGACGACGGGCTCGGTGCCGCCCTCGGGCACGTACCGGGCGCCATTGACCCGCCGCTCGTCGAAGAGCAGACCCTCCGCCCGGCCAAACACCATGCGGATGTTGTCGATGGCGAGGGTGCGTCGGCGGACCAACGCCTCCAGGAACGGACGCGTGGTGATCAGCGCCGGCCCGGTGCCGGTCGCCGCGGGCGGCAGACCCAACATGCCGTTCACGAAGACCTTCGCCGTGCCCGGGTCGTTCGGTGGTGGCGGGGCGCCGAGCGCGAGCGCCTCGTCGGCGATGCCGGGAAACCAGCGCTCCAACTGGACCTGACCGGCGGGCAGCAGCGCGTGGACCTGGCTGCCCTGGGGCACGCCCGGCCGTGGACCGGCGTCGACATCGGACGGATCCCGTTCGATGATCAGCACTTCCTCGGCGTGGTCGCTCAGCACCCGGGCCGCCAGCAACCCGGCCATGCTGCCACCGAGCACCACCGCCCGTCGCATGACCACTCTGGTCTCGGCGGGTGGTTCGGCCGTCGCTATCTCGGCGAAGAGCCGGGACGGAGAGGCGGGCATGCGATCACTCCTCGAACGGTCGGGAAACCTCGGCATTCACGACCGTAACCATCGCGACGCCAGCCGTCAGCGCTGAGTTGGCCCGCTACTTCGAGTTCGCGCCCCGGATGCGGTGGTCAGATGGGCGGCGACCCCTGCCGGCCAGGACCGCGCCGGGTCCGGCGACCAGCTATGAATGTCTGATGAGTGCCCATGCCGGTGCGACCCGGCCCCCGCGTGCCCCGGCCCTTCCGGACCCCAAGCCGGGCAGCCGAACCAGGCCGGTCGCCTGGTGGGGCTTCCTGAGCCTGGTGGTGGCCCTGGCCGCCTGCACGCCCGCGGGTGACTCGCGCCGGCACGCCACCCCGCCGGCCACCGGTGCGGCGCCGTCGACGGACGCCAGTGGTGGTGGGCCACCCTGCACGACATCGGTCGACACGCTGCCAGCACCGCCGGCGGGCTACCGGTTGGTGGGCGAAGACGTGGCGGTGCCCGACGCCCCCGTGATGTCGGCCGAGACTTCCGGGGAGGCCGATCCGGCGGCACGACTGTTCGCCAAGTGGGGGCTCGTCGTCCGCGCCGGCACGGTCGTCGACCTGCGGGTGGCACCGGGCTGGCAGGACAAGGCACGGCTCGGCTGGGGCGGCACCGGCACGCCCGCGGCGGCCGTCACCCTGCACGCCTGCGCACCGGAGGGTGGGCAGGCTCAGTGGATGGCCTTCGTCGGCGGCACCTGGGTCGCGCAGGCCGCCTGCGTACCGCTCATCGTGACGTCGAACGGCCAGACCGACCGCGTCAACGTCGGCATCGGCGTCCCCTGCAAGAGAACCACCGCCCCCTAGCCCACCGCGCACGCCCACCCCACCCACCTCAGCCCCGGTTGATCAAGAGGTTTGCGTCACCCATCCCGGGGTGTCGTGACGCAAACCTCTTGATCACCGGGGCTGAGGTGGGTGGGGTGGCGCTGCGCCGCCGCGAGCCCGGGTCCAGGCCTCGACTCAGGCCGGGGCTCCGGCGGGCGTGGCCTCCTTCTCGTCGGGGCGGGACGCCGCCTCGTCGTCGTGCTCGTCGACCATGGTGGCCTCGTCGAACGGGTCGTTGCCGCTCAGCACCGCGGTCGCCCGCTCCCGGTCGAACTCGCCGGTCCAGGTTCCCACCAGTACCGTCGCCACCGCGTTGCCGGCGAAGTTGGTCAGCGCCCGAGCCTCCGACATGAACCGGTCGATGCCGACGATCAGCCCGACCCCGTCGACGAGGTCCGGGCGGTGCGACTGGAGGCCGCCGGCCAGCGTGGCCAGCCCGGCGCCGGTGACACCGGCGGCACCCTTCGACGCGATGATCATGAACAGCAGCAGCGAGATCTGCTCGCCGATGGCCAACGGCTTGCCCAGCGCGTCGGCGATGAACAGCGACGCCATGGTCAGGTAGATCGCCGTACCGTCCAGGTTGAACGAGTAGCCGGTCGGCACCGTGATGCCGACGACCGGCTTGCTCACACCGAAGTGCTCCATCTTGGCGATCAGCCGCGGCAGTGCCGACTCCGACGACGAGGTCGACAGGATCAGCAGGAACTCCCGGCCCAGGTAACGCAGCAGCGAGAAGATCGAGATCCGGGCCACGAACCACAGCAGCGCGCCCAGGAACACCAACACGAAGATCAGACAGGTGGCGTAGAAGCCCACCATGATCTGGGCGAGGCTCTTGAGGGCGTCCACGCCGGTCGCGCCGACCACGGCGGCCATCGCGCCGAACGCGCCGATCGGTGCCAGCCACATGATCATGGCAAGGACCTTGAAGACGACCCGCTGGATGACGGTGATGGCACTGAGCACCGGCTCACCCCGCCGCCCCATGGCCTGAACGGCGAAGCCGACCAGCAGGGCGACCAGCAGCGTCTGGAGCACCTTGCCCTCGGTGAGCGAGGAGAGCAGCGTCGTCGGGATGATCCCGAGCAGGAAGTCGGCCGTACCGGCGGCCTCGTCACCGGCGGCGGCCTTGCCGGAGCCGACCAGGTCCGGGCCGAGGTTCAGGCCCGAACCGGGGTGGATGAGGTTGCCGACGACCAGGCCGATGGCGAGCGCGACCGTCGACATGGTCAGGAAGTAGCCGAGGGCCAGGCCGCCGACCTTGCCGACCTTCGCGGCCTGCCGTACGGAGCCGACGCCGAGCACGATGGTGCAGAAGATGACCGGGCTGATCATCATCTTGATCAGGTTGACGAAGCCGGTGCCGATCGGCTTGAGTTCCTTGCCGAAATCGGGGGCGACCAGGCCGACCACGATGCCGGCGACCACGGCCACGATGACGGCCAGATACAGGTAACGGGTACGGTCCCGGCGGACCGCCGGTGCCGGGGTGGTGGCGGATGCGGTGGTGTCCATGTCGACAATGTGAAGCGCGTCTCACCCGTTGACAGCCTTGCGGTCATTCTGTTCACCGCGTCGGCGGAAACGGTGGCGCGACGAGGAGGGTGGTGGAGGTGGCCCGACGCCAGTGGAGCATCGCGGGGCAACTCTTCGCCCTCCAGGCGATGGTGGTGACGCTGCTCGTGCTGGCCGGCGCGGCGGGCGCCGTCTGGCTGGCCCGCAGCGACTCCCGCCAGGCCGCGCAGGAGGAGGTGCTCGCGGTGGCGCAGACCGTGGCCGGCTCCCCGGACGTCCGCGAGGCCCTCACGACCGTCGACCCCGCGAAGGTCCTCCAGCCGTACGCCGAATCGACAAGGCAGGCCACGGGCACCGACTTCGTGGTGGTGATGGCCCCCGACCGCACCCGTTTCTCGCACCCGACGAAGGACCGGATCGGCGAGCCGTTCGTCGGCGAGATCGGGCCCGCCCTGGCAGGCCGCCCGTTCACCACCACCAACGTCGGGACGCTCGGCGAGTCGGTGCGCGCGGTCGTTCCGGTGTACGACGAGCAGCGACGCCTCGTCGGTCTGGTCTCGGTGGGCATCACCACCCGCGCCATCGACAAGAAGCTGCTCGGCCAGTTGCCGGTGCTGTTCGGTGTGGTCACGCCGGCTCTGGCCCTCGCCGCGACGGGCTCCTGGCTGCTCAGCCGCCGGCTCCGCCGCCAGACACACGGTCTGGGGCCAGCCCAGATGACCCGGATGTACGAGTACTACGACGCGGTTCTGCACTCGGTGCGGGAAGGTCTCGTCGTGCTCACCACCGATCGTCGGGTGGCGCTCGTCAACGACGAGGGCCGCCGGCTGCTGGGGCTCGACGCGGACGCGCCAGTCATCGACCAGCCGGTGGCCGGGATCGACCTGCCGCCCGCGGCGGCCGAGCTGCTCGACTCCGGCCGCGACGCCCGCGACGAGCCGATCGTCGCCGGTGACCGGGTGCTCGTCGCCAACCAGCGGACCACCCGCTTCGAGGGCGCGGCGCTCGGCACCGTGCTGACCCTGCGCGACCAGACCGAGCTGCGCACCCTGGCCAGCGAGCTGGATTCGGTGCGCGCGCTGACCGAGGCGTTGCAGGCGCAGACCCACGAGTCGGCCAACCGGCTGCACACCGTGCTGACGCTGGTGGAGCTGGGTCGCGCCGACGAGGCCGTCCGGCTTGGCACCCGGGACCTGGCCCTCGCCCAACAGTTGACCGACCGGGTGGTCGGCGCGGTGACCGAGCCGGCGTTGGCGGCGCTGTTGCTCGGCAAGTCCGCACAGGCCGGCGAGCGCGGAGTGGATCTGGTCGTCGAGCCGGACTGCCGCCTCGACGACAGCCCGCTGCCGACCGGAGATCTCCTCACCGTTGTCGGCAACCTGGTCGACAACGCCCTGGAGGCGGTGGCCGGCACCCCGGCGCCGCGCCGGGTGCGGGTCTTCGTCGGCGCGACCGATGACGAGCTGGTGGTTCGGGTGGCCGACAGCGGCCCCGGTCTGGCACCTGAGCGGGTCGCCGACGCGTTCCGGCGCGGCTGGTCCACCAAGAGCACCGGCCGGGGTCTCGGCCTGGCGCTGGTCGGCCAGGTGGTACGCCGGCACGGCGGTAGCGCCGAGGTCTGTCGCTCCGACGACGGCGGCAGCCTGTTCACCGTTCGGCTGCCGGGCAGAATTGGGCGGTCATGAGCGCCATCCGGGTACTGGTCGTCGAGGACGAGCCGCTGCTGGCGGAGGCGCACAGCGCGTACACCGAACGGGTTCCCGGTTTCGTGGTGGTCGGGGTGGCGCACACCGCGCGGGCGGCGATGGCGGCCCTGCGCGCCAACGACGGCGGCGACGTGGACCTCGTACTCCTGGATTTTCGGCTGCCCGACCTGCACGGCCTGGACGTCTGCCGGGCGCTGCGGGCGGCCGGCAGCAGCGTCGACGTGCTCGCGGTGACGTCCGCGCGGGACCTGGCGGTGGTGCGCACAGCGGTGTCCCTCGGGGTGACCCACTACCTGCTCAAGCCGTTCACGTTCGCCGCGTTCCGCGACAAGCTGGAGCGGTACGCCGACTACCGCGCCCAGGCGCTCGCCGACGGTGAGGTCGCCGCCCAGCACGAGGTGGACCAGATGTTCGCCACCCTGCGCGGCACCGCCGGGCACAGCCTGCCCAAGGGGCTCGACGCGCAGACCCTCGATCGGGTACGCGCCGCGCTCACCGACGGCACCCGCACGGAGGTCGGGCTGTCCGCGACCGAGGTGAGCGCGCTGACCGGCATCTCCCGGGTGACCGCCCGCCGCTACCTGGAGTATCTGGTGACCGTGGACCGGGCCGCCCGCACCCCGCGCTACGGCACCCCCGGCCGCCCCGAGGTCGAGTACCGACCCCGTTGAGCAATCCGTCGATCTTGCACTTTCTGTCGGGACCATTGACCTCAATAGCGACATTTAGGCAACAACAAGTGCAAGATCGACGGTCGAAGCAGGGCCGTCTGGAACACCGAGCGCTGCGCCCTATTGTGCTGGCGGACTGAAGATCCGTTGTTAGACTCGGCGGAGTTGGGCTAGTGACACGACCAGGGAGACCAGACATGGCGGGTGACGACGACATCTCCGGGTGAGACCGGATGTGTTCGGCCATCGGTTCGGCGCGCGTTCGGCGCAGCCGCCGGGGCCATGTCGTCGTTCCACCGGTTCCCGTTGTCGTCGGGCGGCTGAGGCGCGCCCACCCCACCCTTCGAGGTCACTCGCATGTCTGATGCGTTCATTGTCTGCTCGAACCTTTCCTTCTCCTGGCCGGATGACACCCCGGTCTTCTCGGAGCTGTCCTTCACCGTCCCGGGCGGTCGCACCGGCCTGGTCGCGCCCAACGGCGCCGGAAAGAGCACCCTGCTGCGGCTGATCGCCGGGGAGTTGCCGCCCAGCGGCGGCAGCGTCACCGTCGACGGTGTGCTCGGCTACCTCCCGCAGACGTTGCCGCTGGTCGGCGACCTGAGCGTGGCGCAGGTGCTGGGCGTCGCCGAGCGGATCGCCGCGCTGCACGCCATCGAGGCCGGCGACGCCGCCGAGGAGCACTTCGCCACCATCGGCGACGACTGGGACATCGAGGAGCGCACCCGCTCGGAGCTGGACCGCCTCGGCCTGGGTGAGCTGTCGCTCGACCGCCGGCTGCACACCCTCAGCGGCGGCCAGGTGGTCTCCCTCGGTCTGGCGGCGCAACTGCTGCGCCGCCCGGACGTGCTGCTGCTCGACGAGCCGACGAACAACCTGGACCTGGAGGCCCGGCACAAGCTCTACGACGTCCTCACCGAGTGGTCCGGGTGCCTGCTGCTGGTCAGCCACGACCGGGAACTGCTGGACCGGATGGACCGCATCGCCGAGCTGGACCAGGGCGAGATCCGTTGGTACGGGGGCAACTTCACCGCGTACACGGAGGCGGTGCAGGCGGCGCGGGAGGTGGCCGAGAGCAACCTGCGCAACGCCGAGCAGGAGGTGAAGCGGGAGAAGCGGGAGATGCAGCAGGCCCGCGAACGGGCCGACCGGCGGGCCAGCAACGCCTCGAAGAACCTGAAGAACGCCGGCCTGGCCCGGATCGTCGCCGGTGGGCTCAAGCGCAGCGCGCAGGAGTCGGCGGGCAAGGCGCAGGAAACGCACTCGTCCCGGCTCGGTCAGGCCAAGGCCCGACTCGACGAGGCGGGCCGGGCGGTACGCGACGAGGACCGGATCGTCGTGGACCTGCCGGACACCACAGTCCCGGGCGGGCGCACCGTCTTCTCCGGCCAGGGGATGCGGGCCCACTTCGACGACCGGGAGTTGTTCGGCGGCGACGGCGCCGACCTGGTGATCCGGGGACCGGAACGGATCGCGCTGACCGGGGCGAACGGCGTCGGCAAGTCGACCCTGCTGCGCCTGGTCAACGGTGACCTGCAACCGTCCGGCGGTGAGCTGAAGCGCGGCGAGGGACGGATCGCGTACCTGTCGCAGCGGCTGGACCTGCTGGACCTCGACCGCACGGTGGCGGAGAACTTCGCCGCGTACGCGCCGAGCCTGCCGGACGCCAAGCGGATGAACCTGCTCGCCCGGTTCCTGTTCCGGGGGGCCCGGGTCAACCTGCCGGTCGGGGTGCTCTCCGGCGGTGAACGACTGCGCGCCACCCTCGCCTGTGTGCTCTGCGCCGAGCCGGCGCCGCAACTGCTGCTGCTCGACGAGCCGACAAACAACCTGGACCTGGTCAGCGTGGGTCAGCTGGAGAGCGCGCTGTCGGCGTACCAGGGGGCGTTCGTGGTGGTCAGCCACGACGAACGGTTCCTCGCCGAGATCGGCGTGCAGCGTTGGTTGCGGTTGGCCGACGGCCAACTGCGGGAGATCAGCGCCCCCGAGCGGGTCTGAGCCCGGCGGTCCGGCCGGCGCAGGCCGGCCGGACCGATGCGGCTCAGCTCACGTTGGCCGGGCCGAGGACGCTCTTCAGGTCACCCATCAGCGCGGTCGTCGCCGCCACCCGGAACGGACCCAGCCGCAGGGTGGTGGTGCGCCCGCCGTTCTGGAGTTTGACGTGCACCTCGGTGTCGCCGGGGTGCAGCACCAGGGTTTCCTTGAGTTTCTCCACCAGCGGTGGTGTGCAGCGGTGCACCGGGATGGTGAGGGTGACCGGCTTGTTCGTGGCGCTGGTGCTGACGTCCGGCATGGACATGTCCATCGCCATGATCCGTGGGGTGTCGTCGCGGCGGTCCACCCGACCCTTGACCACCACGATGGCGTCCTCGGCGATGTACTGCCCGATCACCTCGTAGGTGTTGGGGAAGAACAGCGCCTCCACCCCACCGGCCAGGTCCTCCAGGGTGGCCGACGCCCAGGCACGGCCCTGCTTGGTGACCCGGCGCTGCACCCCGGAGAGGATGCCGGCGAGGGTGACGACCGCCCCGTCGGGCACCCCGCCCTCTTCGGCCAGGGAGGCGATGGTGGTGTCGGCTGCCGCGTTGAGGATGTGCTCCAGACCGAACAGCGGGTGGTCGGAGACGTACAGGCCGAGCATCTCCCGCTCGAAGGCCAGCTTGTCGCGCTTGTCCCACTCACTGTCGCCGATGGTCGGCATCACAGTGGTGCTGCCGGTGTCGGCGTCACCGAACCCGGCGCCGAACAGGTCGTACTGGCCGACGGCCTCCTTGCGCTTGACGTCGGCGTACGCGTCGATCGCGTCGGCATGCACCGCGAGCAGGCCCTTGCGGGGATGGTCGAGGGAGTCGAACGCACCCGCCTTGATCAGCGATTCGATCGTCTTCTTGTTGCAGACCACCGCGTCCACCTTGGACAGGAAGTCGTAGAAGTCGGCGTACTCGCCCTTCTCCTCCCGGCAGCGCATGATCGAGGCGACCACGTTCGCCCCGACGTTGCGGACGGCGGCCAGGCCGAAGCGGATGTCCTTGCCGACCGGGGTGAACGGCCCGGCCGAGGTGTTCACGTCCGGCGGCAGCACCTGGATGCGCATCCGGCGACACTCGGCCAGGTAGAGCGCCATCTTGTCCTTGTCGTCGCCGACGCTGGTCAGCAACCCGGCCATGTACTCGGCCGGGTAGTGCGCCTTGAGGTACGCGGTCCAGTAGGAGACCAGGCCGTACGCGGCGGAGTGCGCCTTGTTGAAGGCGTACCCGGCGAACGGCACCAGGACGTCCCACACCGCCTGGATCGCCTCGTCGGAGTAGCCGCGCTCGCGGCAGCCGTCCCGGAACGGGATGAACTCCTTGTCGAGGATCTCCTTCTTCTTCTTACCCATGGCCCGACGCAGCAGGTCCGCCTGACCGAGGGTGTAGCCGGCGAGGATCTGCGCGGCGCGCTGCACCTGCTCCTGGTAGACGATCAGGCCGTGGGTGGGCGCCAGGATCTCCCGCAGCGGCTCCTCCAGCTCCGGGTGGATCGGCGTGATCTCCTGGAGGCCGTTCTTGCGCAGCGCGTAGTTGGTGTGCGAGTCGACGCCCATCGGGCCGGGTCGGTACAGGGCCAGGACGGCGGAGATGTCCTCGAAGTTGTCCGGCTTCATCAACCGCAGCAGTGACCGCATCGGCCCGCCGTCGAGCTGGAACACGCCCAGGGTGTCACCCCGGGCCAGCAGCTCGTACGCGGCCTTGTCGTCCAGCGGCAGGCCCAGCAGGTCGAGCTTGCGGCCGTGGTTCAGCTCGATGTTCTTGACCGCGTCATCGATGATCGTCAGGTTGCGCAGGCCGAGGAAGTCCATCTTCAGCAGCCCGAGCGACTCGCAGGTCGGGTAGTCGAACTGCGTGATGATCGCCCCGTCGGCGTCGCGGCGCGTCAACGGGATGTGCTCGATGATCGGCTCGGCGGACATGATGACGCCGGCGGCGTGCACGCCGGTCTGCCGGATCAGCCCCTCGATGCCCTTGGCCGTGTCGATCACCTTGCGGACGTCCGGGTCGGAGTCGTACAGGCCGCGGATCTCGCCCGCCTCGGCGTAGCGGGGGTGCTTGTTGTCGAAGATGCCGGTGAGCGGGATGTCCTTGCCCATCACCGCCGGTGGCATCGCCTTGGTGATCCGGTCGCCGACCGCGTACGGGAAACCGAGGACCCGAGCCGAGTCCTTGATCGCGGCCTTCGCCTTGATCGTGCCGAAGGTGGCGATCTGGGCGACCTTGTCCTCGCCCCACTTGTCGGTGACGTACTTGATGACCTCACCGCGCCGACGCTCGTCGAAGTCGATGTCGACATCCGGCATCGAGACCCGCTCGGGGTTGAGGAACCGCTCGAAGATCAGGCCGTGCTGGATCGGGTCCAGGTCGGTGATGCCCAGCGCGTACGCGACGAGCGACCCGGCGGCCGAGCCACGGCCCGGCCCCACGGCGATGCCCTGGTTCTTCGCCCACTGGATGAAGTCGGCGACCACCAGGAAGTAGGACGGGAAGCCCATCTGGTTGATGACGCCCAGCTCGTACTCCGCCTGGACGACGTGCCCCTCGGGGATGCCGTTCGGGTAGCGGCGACCCAGGCCGGCGAAGGTCTCCTTGCGGAACCAGGACTCCTCGGTCTCCCCCTCGGGCACCGGGAAGCGCGGCATCAGGTTGTGGAACTCGAACATGCCCTTCGGGTCGACCTTCTCGGCGACCAGCAGGGTGTTGCGGCAGCCCTCCTGCCACAGCTCGGACGAGTCCACAGCGCGCATCTGGTCGGCGCTCTTGATGAAGTAGCCGCCACCCTCGAACCGGAACCGGTTGGGGTCGTCGATGTTGCTGCCGGTCTGCACGCAGAGCAGCACGTCGTGGGCGGTGGCCTGCGCCTCGTGGGTGTAGTGGGAGTCGTTCGTGACCACCGGCGGGATGTCCAGCTTGCGGGCGATCTCGGTGAGCCCCTCGCGGACCCGGCTCTCGATGGAGAGGCCGTGATCCATGATCTCCAGGAAGTAGTTGTCCTTACCGAAGATGTCCTGGTAGCTGGCGGCGACCTTGAGTGCCTCGTCGAACTGGCCCAGCCGCAGCCGGGTCTGCACCGCGCCGGACGGGCAGCCGGTGGTGGCCATGATCCCCTCGGCGTGCTCGGCGATCAGCTCCATGTCCATCCGGGGCCACTTGACGTAGTGCCCCTCCATGGAGGCGCGCGAGTTGAGGGTGAAGAGGTTCTTCAGGCCCTTCGCGTCCTTCGCCCACATGGTCTTGTGGGTGATCGCGCCGTTACCCGAGATGTCGTCGCTCTTCTGCTCCGGGCGACCCCACTTGACCCGCGCCTTGTGGTAGCGCGACTCCGGCGCCACGTACGCCTCGACGCCCAGGATCGGGGTCACCCCGGCGGCCATCGCCTGGTTGTAGAAGTCGTTCGCACCGTGCATGTTGCCGTGGTCGGTGATCGCCACGGCGGACATGCCCAGCCGCTTGGCCTCGGCGAACAGGTCCTTCAGTCGGGCCGCTCCGTCGAGCATCGAGTACTCGGTGTGCACGTGCAGATGCGCGAACGAATCAGCCATGCGTGGCGCCCCCCGGCGGTGTGGATCTTGTTGGTCGGAGCCGACCGGGACCTACCCTACCGAGGTGATCTCGGCGGCTCCACCGTCCGCGCCGAGGGTGGCCCTCGTCTCCTGATCCTCCCCGCGTGCGCCTAGTCTCGGAGGATGGCGAGGTACTACGACGTGCACCCGGAGAACCCACAGCCCCGGGTCATCGGCCAGGTCGCCGACCTGATCCGCGGTGGTGGGCTGGTCGCCTATCCGACGGACTCCTGCTACGCGCTCGGCACCCAACTGGGCAACCAGGACGGGCTGGACCGGATCCGGCAGATCCGGCATCTCGACGACCGGCACCACTTCACGCTGGTCTGCCACGACTTCGCGCAGCTCGGTCAGTTCGTCCAGATCAGCAACGCGGTCTTCCGCCTGGTGAAGGCGTCCACCCCGGGCAGCTACACCTTCATCCTGCCGGCCACCCGTGAGGTGCCCCGCCGGATGCTGCACCCGAAGAAGCGGACCGTCGGCGTGCGGGTCCCCCGGCACACAGTCACCCAGGCGCTGCTGGCCGAGTTGGCCGAACCGCTGGTGTCCAGCACCCTGGTCCTGCCCGGCGACGACGAGCCGATGACCCAGGGCTGGGAGATCAAGGAACGGCTCGACCACCAGCTCGACGCGGTGCTCGACGCGGGCGACTGCGGCAGCGAGCCGACGAGCGTGATCGACCTGTCCGGGCCCGAGCCGGAGGTCCTGCGCCGGGGAGCCGGGGACGTCTCCCGCTTCGAGTAGGGCGCCCGACGCGGCGAGCGCGTCACCAGTTAGATCACCCGGCCTGGCGTCCTCCGAGCGCCGGGCCACTGCCGTGCGCGCTTCCCTTTGCTCTGCTGCCGTATATGCACACCACCCCGCCGCACCCACCCGCGGCGCCGCCCTGGCGCATCCGCGGGTGCAGAGCAAAGGGAAGCGAAGAGCCTCCGCCCCCGGCACCGCGCGGGGTCGCGAGTCGCGGCCGACACCTCCAACAGACACGATGATATCGGCGTAGACAACACTGTGTGCCACACAGTATGGTGTGACACATGGTTAGCGAGGACGTTCTACGGACGCACCTACAGGAGTTGCGTCGAGGCACCGTCGTGGTGGCCAGCCTGGTCGCGCTGCGCCGACCGGACTACGGCTACGCACTGCTGCAACGGCTCAGCGACCACGGCTTCCCGGTCGACGCCAACACCCTCTACCCGCTGCTGCGCCGCCTGGAGGACCAGGGGCTGCTGACCAGCGAGTGGAACACCGAAGAGAGCCGACCGCGCAAGTTCTACCGGACCAGCGACGAGGGCGAGTCGATGCTGAACCGGCTCCTCGACGACCTCGCCGCCGTGCAGACCTCCATCACCGGGCTGATCCAAGGAGTGGAACGATGAACACCCTGACCGACCGCTACCTCGCCGCCACCCTGCGATCGGTGCCCGCCCAGCGCCGCGACGAGATCGCCAACGAGCTGCGGGCCTCCATCGACGACATGATCGAGGGCCGGACCGATGGCGGGCAGGACGCCACCACCGCCGAGCGGGAGGTGCTCACCGAGCTGGGCAACCCCGACGTGCTGGCCGCCCGGTACGCCGACCGCCGGTTGCAGCTCATCGGCCCGACCTACTACCTGCTCTGGCTGCGGCTGCTGAAGCTGCTGCTCAGCTTCATCCCGGCGCTCGTCGGCACGATCGTCACGGTGGTCGAGGCGGCGGAAGGAAAGGGTTTCGGCGCCATCGGGCCCGGCATCGTCGCGGCAATACAGGTGGCGGTGCAGATCGCCTTCTGGCTCACAGTGACCTTCGCCATCATCGAGCGCACCCAGACGGCCGTGGACCTGCCGGAGTGGACCGTCGACCAGTTGCCCGACGCGCCGGTACGACGAGGCATCCCCCTCGCCGACACCATCGCATCCGTGATCATGTTGGTGCTGACCATCGCGTACCTGCCGCTTCAGCACTACCACTCCTGGGTGAGCGACACCGACGGCGAGAACATCGCGATCCTCGACCCGGCTCTGTGGTCGTTCTGGCTGCCGGCGCTCATCGGCGTGCTGGCACTCAGTGTGGTCTTCGAGGTCGTGAAGTACCGGATGGACCGCTGGACCTGGGCCCTGTTCGGCACGAAGGTGCTGCTCGACCTGGCGTTCGCGGTGCCGCTGGCCTGGCTCGCGCTCTCCGACCGACTGCTCAACCCGGCCCTGGCCGAGCGCCTGAGCTGGGTGGCGGACGCCGAGAACCGGGAAGGCCTCGGCCTGGCCATCGCTGTGGGCGCGGCCGGGGTCGTGGTCTGGGACCTGATCGACACGGCCCGGAAGACCCGCGCTCAGACGACCACGTGATTGACACCAGAGACGGCGGCCCGGCGCGTACCCCGCGCCGGGCCGTCGCCCGTCGACGCGACCGGACCGGCACGAGCCCGCCCGGTCGACGGGCCTGGTGGACGGCGTGGCATCGTTCCTGGATGAGCGTGGCACCGAGAGAGGAATGGCGTCGTCCGGGTCCGACGGCGGAGCAGCGCCGAAACGACCTCTGGATCGGCCTGGGGATGACCGGGCTGGCGTTGGTCAGTCTGACCCTGGCCCGCAGCACCGGCGCGTTCCTCCTGGGCCCCCCGCCGTCCGGGCCGGAGCAGCTGTTCTGGACCGTCGCGGTGACCCTCCCGCTGATCTGGCGACGACGCTGGCCGACCGCGACCCTGCTGGTCGTCGCGGTGGCGTTCATCGCCGCCCAGGCCCGCTCGGCCCCGGAGACCCAGTTCTCCTCGTGGGCCCTGTTCTGCGCCCTCTACACCGTCGGCGCGTGGGGGCAGGACCGCCACCTGTCCCGCCGGCTGCGGATCGGCGTGATCGCCACGATGTTCGCCTGGCTCGGTGTCTACTACGCGGTGATGATCGACCACATCCCGGCGGATGCCTTCGCCGACGCGGTCGGACCGGTGCCACCGGTGCTCGCCGCGATGGTCACCGGCGTGCTGCTCAACGTACTGGTCTTCGGTTTCGGGTACTTCTTCGGCGAGACCGCGTGGGTGGCCGCGCGCCGCGAGCACGAGCTGCGCGCCCAGGCCGAGGACCTGCGCCGGTCGCAGGCCGAGGCCCGGGAGCGGGCGGTCCTCGGGGAACGGGTCCGGATCGCCCGCGAGCTGCACGACGTGGTCGCCCACCACGTGTCGGTGATGGGCGTGCAGGCATCCGCCTGCCGCCGGGTGTTCGACCGCGACCCGGGTAAGGCCCGCACCGCGCTGACCGCCATCGAGCAGAGCGCCCGCACCGCCGTCGACGAGCTGCGTCGGATGCTCGGCGTGCTGCGGACCTCCACCGGCACCGACGCCGCGACACCGCGGGCCGGTGGCGTCGAACGGATCGACGAGCTGGTCGAGCGGGCTCGGGCCGCCGGGCTGACGGCCACCCTCGGGGTGTACGGCGACCCGGTCGCGTTGCCCGAATCGGTCTCCCAGACGGCTTACCGGGTGACGCAGGAGGCGGTGACCAACACGTTGAAGCACGCCGAGGCGGCCCTGCTCGACGTGCGGGTCCGGTACCTGGCCCGGGAGGTGGAGGTCGACGTGACCGACGACGGGCGGGGCGGCGGGCGGGCCGACACCGACGGACTGGGCCTGATCGGCATGCGCGAACGGGTCACCGCCCACGACGGCGACCTGGAGGCCGGGCCACGGGCCGGCGGCGGCTGGCGGGTACGCGCCCGCTTCCCCCTGGCGGCGTCGCCGGACCGACCGGTGGGCCCACAGCGGGAGCCGAGCGACAGGCAGCAGGCGGCAGCCGGCGCGGAGCCGTCGGCATGAGCGCGGCAGGCCAGCAGGCGCGTGACGCCGGGCCGACGGTGCGGGTGCTGCTCGCCGACGACCAGCACCTTGTGCGTACCGGCTTCCGGGTCATCCTGGAGGTGGAGGACGACATCGAGGTCGTCGGTGAGGCCGCCGACGGCGAACGGGCCGTCACCATGACCCGAGCCACCCGCCCCGATGTCGTACTCATGGATGTGGAGATGCCCGGGATGGACGGCCTGGAGGCCACCCGGCAGATCGTCGCCGACGGCCCCGGGGCGCCAGCGGTGCTGATCCTCACCACCTTCGACCGCGACGACTACCTGTTCGCGGCGCTGCGGGCCGGGGCCAGCGGCTTCCTGCTCAAGAACGGCACGCCGGAGGAGCTGATCGAGGCCATCCGGGTGCTGGCCAGGGGCGACGGTCTGCTCGCACCCGAGATCACCCGCCGGGTGATCTCCACCTTCGCCCGACCCGGCGACCCGGCGGGCACCGCCCACCGGGGCCCCGAGGCCGATGCCGCGCTGGCCGGGCTGACCCCGCGCGAGCGGGAGGTGCTGATGCTGCTCGCCGCCGGGTCGAGCAACGCGGAGATCGCCGCGGCCATCCACCTGGGCGAGGCGACGGTGAAGACGCACGTGAGTCGGGTACTGGCCAAGCTCGGCCTGCGCGACCGGGTGCAGGCAGTGGTGTTCGCGTACGAGAACGGGGTGGTCCGGCCGGGCGGGTGACGGCGTCCGCCGCGAGGTGGACCCGCCCGCTCACCCGGCGGGCGGACGGCACGGCGGCGTGATCGATCTAGCGTGTGTACGTGACCAGAACGCTTCGCCTCGACGGCGTCGACCGCAGCTTCGGCGACCGTCAGGTGCTCAGGAACGTGTCCTTCGAGGTGTCCGCCGGCCGGATGACCGGTTTCGTGGGCGCCAACGGCGCCGGCAAGACCACCACCATGCGGATCATCCTGGGTGTGCTCGCCCCCGACGCGGGCGAGGTGAGCTGGGGCGGCACCACGCTGACCCCGCAGGACCGCCGGCGCTTCGGCTACATGCCGGAGGAGCGGGGCCTCTACCCCAAGATGACCACCCGCGAGCAGGTGACCTACCTGGGCCGGCTGCACGGGCTGGACGCCGCCGCGGCACGACGGTCCACCGACGCGCTGCTGGACCGGGTCGGGCTCGGCGAGCGCGGCGACGACCTGCTGGAGACGCTGTCGCTGGGCAACCAGCAGCGGGCCCAGATCGCCGCCGCGCTGGTCCACGACCCCGAGGTGCTGGTGCTCGACGAGCCGTTCTCCGGCCTCGACCCGCTGGCCGTGGAGACCGTCGTGGCCGTGCTGCGGGAACGGGCTTCGGCCGGCGCGCCGGTGCTCTTCTCCAGTCACCAGCTCGACGTGGTGGAGCGCCTCTGCGACGACCTGGTGATCATCGGGGACGGGGTGATCCGAGCCGCCGGCAGCCGGCAGCAGCTGCGCGACTCGTACACGGTGCCCCGCTTCGAGCTGGTCGTGGAACACGACGCCGGCTGGGTACGCGACCACCCCGGTGTGACAGTGGTCGAGTTGGACGGCGCGCGGGTGGTCTTCGACCTGCCGGCCGGCACCGACGAACAGCCCGTGCTGCGGGCCGCCCTCGCGCGCGGCCCGGTCCGCGCCTTCCGCCCGGTCAGCCCCTCGCTCACCGAGATCTTCCGAGAGGTCACCCAGTGAACGTCACCCAGGCCACCCGGTTGGTCGCCGAACGCGAGATCCGGGTCAAGCTGCGCGACCGCACCTTCCTGTTCGGCACGTTGTTCTTCCTGTTGATCGCCGCGGCCGGCACCATCCTGCCGCCGCTGCTATCCGGCGGCCCGGACACTGTGGCCGTCACCCAGGAGGCTGCCGGGCCGCTGCGGGACGCCGGACTCGACGTCCGCGTGGTTGCCGACGACCGGGCCGCCGAGCAGGCCGTCCGCGACGGTGACGTGGACGCGGCGGTGGTCTCCGGTCCGAAGGTTCTCGCGATGGACGAATCCCCCACCGACGTGGTCCAGGCGCTGAGCAGCTCGCCGCCGGTGCAGCTGCTCGACCCGGACGCTGTCGATCCGGTGGTGGCGTTCCTGGTGCCGTTCGTCTTCGCGTTCGTCTTCTTCATCACCTCGCAGACGTTCGGTGTGCAGATCGCGCAGAGCGTCATCGAGGAAAAGCAGACCCGGATCGTGGAGATCCTGGTCGCCGCCGTGCCGGTCCGGGCCCTGCTGGCCGGAAAGGTGGTCGCCGGGGCGATCCTGGCGTTCGCGCAGATCGCCCTGATCGCGCTGGTGGCGGTGCTCGGGCTGCAGATCGGCGACAGCGGAGGTCTGCTCAGCCTGCTCGCCCCGGCGATCGGCTGGTTCGTACCGTTCTTCCTGATCGGTTTCGTGCTGCTCGCCGCCATGTGGGCAGCGGCCGGCGCACTGGCCAACCGGCAGGAGGACATCGCCGCCGTCTCGACGCCGGTGCAGCTCGCCGTCATGCTGCCGTTCTTCGCGGTGATCTTCCTGAACGACAACGCCACAGCGATGCGCGTGCTGTCCTACCTGCCGTTCTCGTCGCCCACGGCCATGCCGCTGCGGCTCTTCACCGGCGACGCGGCCGGCTGGGAGCCGATCGTCTCACTGCTCCTCCTGGTGCTCGCCGCCGGCGCGTTCCTTCTCGCCGGGGCCCGCGTGTACGAGGGGTCACTCCTGCGCACCAACGGCCGGACCTCGCTGCGCACCGCCTGGCGGGAGCGGGAGACGATCGGCTGAGCCAGCGGTCCGCCCCGCCCGGGCGTCGGTGTCCTCATCGGATGCCGGCGCCCGCTGCCGTACGGCACCGTGCCGAGCGCTGTTCGGTGGCCGTGAACAGCGCGAACACTCCTACGTTGAGCCGATCCTCACGGCAACGACCTGGTCGTCGCCGGTTTCCGGACCGGAAAGGCTCCCGATGTCCCCACCGATCACCGTACGGCACCTCCGTCGTCTGCTCAGCGTCGTGCTCGCTGTCGCGCTCGCCAGCACCCTCACCGCCCTCGTCCGCCCCGCGCCGGCCGCCGCCGCTGCGGGCGACCTCATCCTCAACGGCACGTTCGACACCGGCAGCACTCAGCCCTGGTGGACCCGGCTCGCCTCGACCAGCACCACCGTCAACGCCGGGCAACTGCGCGTCCGCACCAGCGCCACAGTGGGCAAGCCCGTCTGGGAGGACCTGGTCGGTCACTTCGAGTTCGGGGTGACGGCCGCGCAGGCGTACCGGTTGCAGTTCGACGCCTCGGCCGACGTCAGCCGCTCCCTGCGCGTCTCGGTCTCCCGAGCGGACACGCCCTTCACCTCCGCCGTCGACCGGAACGTCACGCTGACGTCCTCCATGAGCCGCTTCACCTTCGACTTCGTGTCCCCGTTCGGCGACCCGAAGGCGGTGCTGCTGTTCCACTTCGGCGGCCAGACCGCCTCGACGGTCCGGTTGGACAACATCTCGCTCACCCCGCTGGCCGTGAACTCGGCCACCGACCCGATCCTGTACTGGAACGGTGTCCTGCTGGCCACCTACAAAGCGCTGGACCTGCCGCCCACCTCCTCGTCGCGCGAGGCCGCCATCCTGCACGCGGCGATGCACGACGCCGCCGTCTCGGTCACCGGGGTCGGCAACCCCTACCGGGTACGAGTGCCGGTCAGCTACCCCGGCACCATGGACAACGTCGTCGCGCCGTCAGTGCACGCCGCCATCGACCGGGCCGCGTACGACGTGCTGACCGCCCTGTACGGCGGTCAGGGCCAGTCCTACTCCGCGGCCCTCGCCGCCGCTGTCGCGCTCCGACCGTCCGGGGTGAACGCCGCCGAGGTAGCCCGTGGTGACACCGTCGGTGCGGCGGCGGCCGCCGCCAACCTCCAGGCCCGCGCCAACGACGGCTTCGACAACCCCACCGCCTACCCGGTGCAGGAGAACGTGCCCGGCGCGTGGCGGCCGACAAACGGCAAGGCGGCGGTCAGCCCGAACTGGGGACTGGTGACCCCGTTCGCGCTCACCTCGGGCCGGCAGTTCCGGCCAGGCCTACCGGCCGGTGCCACCGGGTACGCCGACCTGCTCGGCAAGCAGGAGTACCGCACCCAGGTGCAGGAGATCCGCGACTACGGCGGTCGGACGTCGTCGCTGCGGACACCCGAGCAGACGCAGATCGCGTTCTTCTGGGCCAACGACCTGGGAGGCACCTACAAGCCGCCGGGTCAACTCTTCTCGCACACCCGGATCGTGTCGGAGCAGCGTCAGCTCGGCATCCTCGCCAACGCCCGGCTCTTCGGGCTGGTGGCCCTCGCCCTCGCCGACGCCGCCATCGCCGCCTGGGACGCCAAGTACCAGACGCCCATCGACCTGTGGCGGCCGGTGACGGCGATCGAGGCGATGGAGGGCCCCGGTTGGCAGCCGCTGTCGAAGACCCGCGAGGGGGTGCCGTACACCCCGGCGTTCCCGGCCTACATTTCCGGGCACGCCACCTTCGCGGGGGCCTGGTCGGCGGTGATGAAGAGGTTCTTCGGCACCGATGCGATCGCCTTCGACGCCACGACGGACGACCCGCACGCCGTGGGAGTGGTGCGGCACATGACCGGCTTCGACCACGCCGCCGAGGAGAACGCGCTGAGCCGGATCTACCTCGGCGTGCACTATCGCTTCGACGCGGACGCCGGCCTCGCCACCGGCCGCTCGGTGGGCGCGTACGTCTTCGCGAACCGCCTGCGACAGTGAACCATCGGTCGGGTTGACCGACGCTCCCCGTCCGGTTCGTGGTCCGGACGGGGAGCGGCACGCGTGACAGCTACGCCGCGCAGTTCCAGTGGCCGAAGTCGCCGGTACGGGACCAGACCTCCCGTGCCGCCCTGATGTTCCACGCCGCGTCCAGCGCCGTCTGGCGGTCGACGCCGAACCGGGACACCTCCATGTCGCTGAACTGGAACAACCCCCAGCGGCGTGACCCGTCCTCGACGACCTCCACCCGGTACGGGTCCAGGCCGGACAGGCAGCGCGCCACCTGCACCGCCCCGGCCGGGTCCTCCGGGAACGTCCGCCGCAGGTGTTTGCCGATCCGGTCCTCCGACCAGGTGGCGGGCACCGTGCGATCGCCCGCCAACTCGTCCAGCAACCGCTCGTCCGCCGTGCCACTGACCGGCAGGCCGCCAAACGCCTGGAACACGATCACCCGGCTGGTGGTGTCCGGGCCGAACCAGCCGTCGACCGGGACAGTGAGTCCGTCGGCCACCAGATGTTCCTGGAGGCTCAGCACGCAGGGGCCGTACATGCCCTGGCGCAGCACCTCCGGGCAGCCGACGGTCGACGAACTGTCGACTGTGGAAGGGCTGAGAGGTCGCAGCGCCCCGGTCGCCCCGACCGTCAGGACGCCGAGCACCGCCAGCAGCGCCAGCCGAAGCCAGCGACGGGCCGGCCAGGGCGCTTCGGGCCGCGGCGGAACCGAGCCGACGCTCGGGCGGATGTCCGCCGCGACGGCGGTGGACGGGCCGGCAGGGGTCCGTTGCGCGTCGCCCTCCCCTCGAGAGTGCTCGCCGAGGCGAGCTTCGAGGTCCCGCCGTGCCTCCAGCCACCTGTCGACCTCGACCGCAGGGGTGCCGCAGGCGGCCAGCAACGCGACGACGGTACGTTCCCGGGGCAGCGTCGTCCGCCCCAGCATCGTCGCGAGGGTGCTCGGCGGCAGCCAGTGCCCGGCCGCCGAGGCTTGCCGGGCCAGTTCCCGGTAGGTCAGACCGGAACGCCGCCGTACCTCCCTGAGCAACGCCACGTACTCCCCCGCCGTGGCCGCCTGCGGCACCGGATCCCGGACAGCGTCATCCATCGAATCTCCCCGTGTGGTTGGTGTGGTCCAGCCGAACCCGTGCCGGCCCGAGCCGGTCGGCCGTACGCCGGTCAGCGGCGCGGCCATCGACAACGACGCTAGGTAACCCGGCCGGCCAGGACAATGCCCTGGTCACCGCGCTGGGCTGTCCGGGCAGCTCAGAGCAGCTTGTCCGGATCCTGTCCGACCATGTCGGACAGTCACCGGGACCTGATTTGCCCTCGCGTCCGCGGTGTCTGGAGAATCGGGCGATGACCACGGGGGAGCTACGCCCGGACGACGCGTCCGACCCGGCCGAATTCGTCGAGATGCTGCGCCAGCTCAAGGACCGGTCTGGCCTCACCTACCGACAACTGGAACAGCGCGCCGCGTCGACAGGCGACGTCCTGGCGCGCAGCACCGCGGCGGACATCCTGCGGCGGTCCACACTGCCACGTCCCGAGGTGGTGGCCGCGTTCGTGCGGGCGTGCGGCGCGGGAGAACAGGTCGAGACGTGGCTACGGGCCCGACACCGCATCGCGGCAGGTCAGTTGGCCCCGCCGTCCCCGGCGGCGGACCCGCCATCGGTCGACCCGGTCACGACGGTGGCCCCGGAGCACTCTGGCCCGGCCCGCCCACGCTGGTTCGCGCGGCCCGCGCCGGTGGCGCTGCTCGTCGTCGCCCTGCTGGCCACGCTCGGCGTGGGCTTCTGGATCGAGCGACGCGACGACGAACGGGGGAAGTCCGCCCGAACGACCGATCCGACCGCGTCGGCGGCTGACGGTGCCCGTTCGCCGAACGCCGGGCCCAGTCAGATCAGCCCCATCCGCAGCCCGCATCTCTGCCTCACTGAGGGCCGCGATCGCAACGGCCAGTACACGAAGGAGATAGCGGTCCAGCGGCCCTGCACGGAGGCAACCCCACCGGACACCTCGCTGGAACCGGTGGCCGACGGAATGTTCTTCATCCACTGGATCCACCCGGTGCTCGGGAAGGGCTGCCTCACCATCCGGGAGGAAGATCCCGGCCGGAACCTCCTCGAACCCTGGAACGCGAAGGATTGCGACGCGAACAGGCCGACGCAGGTGTTCCACTTCGAACCGACCGGAGCGAGCCCCGACGCGTACCGGATCCGGCCCGACCGGAGCGAGTTGTGCGTCGGCCTGCGCGCCGACGACAACGAGGTGGCGGACGCGGCACTGGTCGAGCCGTGCACCGGAGGCCTGGATCAGGTGTTCCTGGTCAAAGCGCTGCCCGGGAACTGACGTCGCCGCCGCTCACCGCGCGGGTGGCACCTGATCCCAGCCGGCGGGCAGCGGGGGCGCCGTCCAGGCCGGGTCCGGTTGCCAGGTGGCCCACGACCGGTCCCACCAGCGCTCACCGGCGTCGAGCAGGGCAGCGATCCGGTCACCCTCGGCCTGGATGGCGTCCGCCATGCCCGGGTAGCGCCCCTCGACGAGGCGCTGGGCGAACAGTTCCACGTCCTTCCAGACGTACCGGTCGGCGTCCGCGGCCCACCACAGGTCCAGCTCGTGGTCCAGGGTGTCCACCCCGATCGGGGTACGCCGCACCGGGTCCTGGAGGTTGAAGTACCAGCCGGCGAAGTCGCGCGCCGGCCCGACCCAGAACACGTCGATCGAGTGCGCCTCACCGGGGCGTTGCAGCATCAGCTTGCCGTGCCCGGACCAGGAGCGGTGCCCGCCGGCCTCCCACGGGTGCCGCCCGCAGGGGAAGGCGCCGGTGTCCGGGTAGCCGAACTCGGCCCCTGGTGGGAGGTAGAGGGCGAGCAGGTCAGGCGAATCCTCGACGCAGATCGTCGGGCAGCCGAACCAGACCTCACCCCGCAGCACCTCACGCCGTACCACGGTGTCACCAGCCGCAAACCGCGCCACCACCACGGGATCCCCCTCAACCCACATCCCGCCGCGATCTTGCACTTTCTGTTGGCGATATGCCAGGTGTTGCCCGGTGTGTCGGGTCAGAAAGTGCAAGATCGCGGCGGGGTGAAGCGCGGCGAGGTCAGGTCAGGCGTCGACCGCTGCCATCACGTCGTCGCTGACGTCGAAGTTGGCGTAGACGTTCTGGACGTCGTCGCAGTCCTCCAGGACGTCGATCAGCTTGAAGATCTTGCGCGCGCCCTCTTCGTCCAGTGGCACGTTGACGCTGGGGATCAGGGAGGACTCGGCCGACTCGTACTCGATGCCGGCGTCCTGCAACGCCGTGCGCACCGGGATCAGGTCGGTCGGCTCGGAGACCACCTCGTACGCCTCACCGATGTCGTTGACCTCTTCGGCGCCGGCGTCCAGGACGGCGAGCATCACGTCGTCCTCGCTGGTGCCCTCCTTGGGGACGATCACCACGCCCTTGCGGGAGAACATGTACGACACCGAGCCGGCGTCGGCGAGCGAGCCGCCGTTGCGGGTCAGCGCGGTCCGTACCTCGGTCGCCGCGCGGTTGCGGTTGTCGGTGAGGCACTCGATGAGCATGGCGACGCCGCTCGGGCCGTACCCCTCATACATGATCGTCTGCCAGTCGGCGCCGCCCGCTTCCAGGCCGGAGCCGCGCTTGACGGCGCGGTCGATGTTGTCGTTCGGCACCGAGCTCTTCTTCGCCTTCTGGATGGCGTCGAAGAGCGTCGGGTTGCCGGTGGGGTCGCCGCCCCCGATCCGCGCGGCCACCTCGACGTTCTTGATCAGCTTGGCGAACATCTTGCCGCGCTTGGCGTCGATGACGGCCTTCTTGTGCTTGGTCGTCGCCCACTTTGAGTGGCCGGACATCTTCTACCTCCGTTGCTACCCGCCGTCTGCATCGACCGCACCGCTCACGCCCCGCTCCCACCGGCGCACGCGGAGGTGCCGGTCAGCTCTGGTGGAAGCCGTGGCGGGCAGATGGCCCTGCCGAATCTCCGCAATCCTACCGACGTCCCTCGGGTCGCTGTCACGCACCGCGCGTGGCGGCCTCCCCGTGCCTGCCCAAATCGGGCAGACGCCGGGAAAGCGGATTCACCTCATCAGGATGGTCTCCATCTCAGCTCACCAGCTCCGCCTGGTCGGCCGCCACCCGTGCCGGGTCGACCGGACGCCCTGCTCGCGACAGGGTCACAATCTCGGTGAGCATCGCCGACAACTCGGCCTCCCGGCCGTCGGTCGGCGCGAAGCGGCCGGCGGTCGGGTCACCAGGGTCGGCCCCGGTGAAGTCGAAGTCGGTGAAGATCGACAGTGCCACCTCCGTCGGCACCACCACGGTCCGCACCTCGGTCAGGATCGCCCGCAGGTGGTCGGCTGCCCGAGTGCCACCCCGCACGCCGTAGCTCAGCACCCCGGCCACCTTGTCGGTCCACTCCGCGTACAGGTAGTCGATGCCGTTCTTGAGAGCGGCCGGGATCGAGCGGTTGTAGTCCGGGGTGACGAACACGAAGGCGTCGCAGGCGTCCACCACGGCCGCCCACCGCAGGGTGTGCGGGCGCCGGTAATCGCCGAACAGTGCCGGCACCGGCTCGTCGAGCAGTGGCAATTCCTGCTCCGCCAGGTCGACGAGGGTGCAGACGGCGTCCCCGACACGTACCACCTCGTGCCGCTCCGCCACCTCCATTGCCCAACGGGCGATCGCCGTGCCACGTCGGCCGGGACGGGTGCTGCCCACGATCAGGCCGATCCGCAGCGGACCCGTGCTCTGTGCGTTTGTCATGACCACGATCCTGTGCGCGACGGCACGGGCCGGGGAGACCGCAGCGAGGATGGCCCTGTCAGGGCCACCCACCAGCCGATGCCGGCTGCCAGACTGGGTCGGTGATGGACGGAGAGCTGGGCGCGTTCCTCCGCAGTCGTCGCGAGGCGCGGCAACCGGCCGAGGTCGGCCTCGCCGAGGGGCCGCGCCGCCGCACCCCCGGGCTGCGCCGAGCCGAACTGGCGACATTGGCGCAGGTCAGCGTCGAATACCTGACCCGGCTGGAGCAGGGCCGCGACACCCGGCCGTCGCCGGAGATCCTCGCCGCGCTCGCCGACGCGCTGCGCCTGGACAGCGCCGACCGGGAACACCTGCGGCAGCTCGCCTCGGCCCAGCACGCCCGACAGCTCTGCTCGGGCGACCGGCCTACGGTTTCCCGTACCGTCCGGCCAACGGTCCGCGCCATGCTCGACGCGCTGCGCGACACCCCGGCGTACGTGCTCAACCGGCTCGGTGACGTGCTGGCCTGGAACGACCCGTTCGAGCGGCTGGCCCGCCCGCTCGGCCTGCTGGACGGGTCGCGACCGAACCTGGTCTGGTTCGTGCTGACCGACGAGCGGGCCCGCGGGCACTACCCGCAGTGGTCGGCGGTGGCCGATCAGCAGGTTGCGGAGCTGCACCTGCTGCGGCGAGGCGACCCGGCCAGCGACGCCTTCGCCGAGCGGCTGGCCCGGACGGTGGGAGCGCCGTTCACCGACCGTTGGCGGCGGCGACCGGTGACCGCCGCACGGGCCGGCCTGCTCACGGTGCGCCACCCCGAGGCGGGGCTGCTCCGCCTCAACAGCGAGACGCTGGAGCTGCCCGGGGCAGACCCGCAGCGGCTGGTGGTGCAGTTGCCCGCCGACGCCGCCACAGCGACCGCGCTCGACGAGTTGGCGGGCCGCCGCCCGGGGCGCTTGCGTGCGGTCGCCGGCTGAGCGACGGGCACCCCGTCATCCGGCAGCGCGGACCAGGTCCACGAAGTACGCGTGCACGCGCAGGTCACCGGTGAGCTCCGGGTGGAACGAGGTGGCCAGCAGGTTGCCCTGTCGCACCGCGACGATCCGGTCGGCGGCCGGCCCGTCGGACACCACCCCGATGACCTCGACGCCGGCACCGACCCGCTCGACCCACGGCGCGCGGATGAACACCGCGTGGAACGGCTCGCCCGGCACCCCGGCGACGGTCACCGGCGCCTCGAACGAGTCGACCTGCCGGCCGAACGCGTTGCGCCGGACGGTCATGTCGATGCCGGCGAAGCCCCGCTGATCGGGTCGACCGTCGAGCACCTCGGTCGCCAACATGATCATTCCGGCGCAGGAGCCGTAGACCGGCATGCCGTCGGCGATCCGCTTGTCGATCGGCTCGCGCATCTCGAAGATGTCGGCGAGCTTGCTCATTGTGGTGGACTCGCCGCCCGGGATGACCAGGCCGTCGACCGCGTCCAGCTCCGCCGGACGGCGGACCGGGCGGGCGTCCGCGCCCGCCGCGGCCAGCGCCGCAACGTGCTCGCGGACATCACCCTGGAGCGCGAGCACACCGATGGTGGGCGCGCCCATGCCTACCAACCCCGCTCGGCCAGACGGTGCGGCTGCGGGATCTCGTCGACGTTGATGCCGACCATGGCCTCGCCCAGGCCCCGGGAGACCTTGGCCAGCACGTCCGGGTCGTCGTGGAAGGTGGTCGCCTTGACGATCGCGGCGGCCCGCTGAGCCGGGTTGCCCGCCTTGAAGATGCCGGAACCGACGAAGACGCCCTCCGCGCCGAGCTGCATCATCATCGCCGCGTCGGCCGGGGTGGCGATCCCGCCGGCGGTGAACAGCACCACCGGCAGCTTGCCGCTCTCGGCGACCTCCTTGACCAGCTCGTACGGGGCCTGCAACTCCTTGGCCGCGACGTACAGCTCGTCGGTCGGCAGCGAGGCCAGCCGGGCGATCTCCTGGCGGATCTTCCGCATGTGGGTGGTGGCGTTGGAGACGTCACCGGTGCCGGCCTCGCCCTTGGAGCGGATCATCGCCGCGCCCTCGGTGATCCGGCGCAACGCCTCGCCCAGGTTCGTCGCTCCACAGACGAAGGGCACCGTGAACGCCCACTTGTCGATGTGGTTGGCGTAGTCGGCCGGGGTCAGCACCTCGGACTCGTCGACGTAGTCCACGCCGAGCGACTGGAGGATCTGCGCCTCCACGAAGTGGCCGATGCGGGCCTTGGCCATCACCGGGATGGAGACCGCCTCGATGATCCCGTCGATCATGTCGGGGTCGCTCATCCGGGACACCCCACCCTGCGCGCGGATGTCGGCGGGCACCCGCTCCAGGGCCATCACCGCGACGGCGCCGGCGTCCTCGGCGATCTTGGCCTGTTCGGCGTTGACGACATCCATGATCACGCCGCCCTTGAGCATCTCGGCCATGCCACGCTTCACGCGGGCGGTGCCGACGACGGGGGCGTTACCGGTGTTCGAGGCGGTGTTTTCGGGCACGGGTCATCGCTCCTTGGACATGCTCTGGGGCTGGCGGCGGAAATGCTACGCGCGGTGCAACGCCGCACCGACAGCCAATCAGACCCCCGGTGGCCTGCGCTGTGGCACTGGTCACCGGCCCGCCGTACCCGTCCGGAAGCGGGCGGCAACCGTCGAAGGTCAGGCGGCGGGGACGTCCGCCGGCACGACGAGGGTCGGGTCGTCGATGTCGAAGTAACGCGGCCACTCCCGGCCCCGCCCCATCCGCAACAAGCGCACCAGCGGCCGGCTGCGCGCCGAACGGGCGTCCCGGACCAGATCGGTGTGCACCTGCCGGGACAACGCGAGCCGACGGCTCGCGGCGATGACCGCCACGCAGTCCGGGTCGCCCGGGTCCAACTGGACGCCGCGCAACTGCCGGGTGAGGTCGTTCTCCGCCGCCTCCCGCTCGTCCGGACCGGCGTCCAGGGCGATCCGGGCCGCCGCGTACAGCTCGACGCCGAAACGCCGCTCAGCCAGGACCGCGGCTGCCGCCGCGCGGCGCAGCAGGTGGGCGTCGAGGGCCCGGGCCGCCAGCTCCGCGCGGCCCTGTAGCCGCTCCACCCGGCCGGCGGTCCAGATGAGGTACGCCGCGACCAGCCCCACGACCACGCTCGCGGCCACCACCCACCACATGTGCGGCATCGTAGTGCTGCTCCGTTTCGTCCGATTGGGCGCGGCCGGACCGGTCCCGCCGGTCACCACCGCACCATCCGTCACACCGGCTCAGCTCAGCCCCACCCACTCCTGGTCGATGACCCGCCCATCGGTTGCCTCGATCGCCGCTGCGTATACCTCCAGAACGCGGCGAGCAACCACCGGCCAGTCGAAATTCGCGACCACCTGATCGCCACAGGCAGTCAGCGTGGCCCGCGCGGCCGGGTCGTCCAGCAGCTCGGTCAGCACGTCACGCAGCCCCACCGAGTCTCCGGTTGGGAAGAGCCGACCGGCCCGCCCACCGTCGAGCACCCGCCGGAACGCGTCCAGATCGCTGGCGATGACCGTCGTGCCCGCCGCCAGCGCCTCGGTGAGGATCATGCCGAACGACTCACCGCCGGTGTTCGGTGCGACGTAGAGGTGCACACTGCGCAACATGCGCGCCTTGTCCGCTTCGCTGACCAGGCCGAGGAACGTGATCTGCTCGTGCAGTTCGGCCGGGAACTGGTCGTACAGGTCGTCGGGGTCACCCGGGCCGGCGACCAGCAACCGCAGACCGGGCCGGGTGGCGGCCAGCGCCACGAACGCGTCGCGCAGCACCGGGAAGCCCTTGCGCGCCTCGGTGAACCGGCCCAGGAAGCCGAGCGTGCCGCCGGTGCCGGCCGCGCACTCCCCCGGCCAACCCGGCAACGGCTCGGCGTCGGCGAACTTGGCCACCGCCACCCCGTTGGGGATCTCCACCGCCCCGCCGTCCATGTGCTCGACCTGCACCTTGCGGGCCAGCGCGCTCACCGCGATGCGGGCCGTGATCCGCTCCAACACGATCTGGAGCACACCCTGCGCGGCGGCGAGGACCCGCGAACGGGTCATCGCGGTGTGGAACGTGGCCACCACCGGGCCACGGGCACTGAGCACGGCCAGCAGCGACAAACTCAACGTGAGCGGCTCGTGCACGTGCAGCACGTCGAAATCACCGTTGGTGATCCACCGCCGAACCCGGGCGGTCGACACCGGGCCGAACGCGATCCGCGCCACCGAACCGTTGTACGGCAGCGGAACGGCCCGACCGGCCGACACCACGTACTCCGGCAGCGGCGAATCCTCGTCGGCCGGTGCGAGCACGCTGACCTCGTGACCCAGCGCGATCAGCGCCTCGGCCAGGTCCATGACGTGGTTCTGCACCCCACCGGGCACATCGAAGGAGTACGGGCACACGATGCCGATCCGCATCCGTCAGCCCACCTCCTCAGGCCGGGCCGGAGGCCGACGAGGGCAGCGCCGCGCCCTCCCCCGACCTCGCCTGGTCCAGCCACATCCGCTGCAACATGTGCCAGTCTTCCGGATGACGGGCGATACCCGCCGCCAGACCGTCGGCGATCAGCTGGGTCAGCGACCGGACCCGCTCGTCCAGCGGCCCCACCTCGGGGCCCGGCACCGGCAACGGACCAACCAGCGACGCGCAGGCGGCATCAGGTTCGTACCACAACGAGGCCACGTAGAGCGGCGCGCCGGTGTGCAGCGCGAGCAACGCCGGCCCCGCGGGCATCCGGGTCTTCCCACCGAAGAAGTCCACCTCCACCCCCCGGGCGGAGAGGTCCCGGTCGGCCAGCAACGGCACCACCGCACCGGCCCGCAGCCGGTCCAGCAACACGTCGAACGCCGGGCGCGGCCCCCCGTGGGTCGGCAGGATCTCCATCCCGAGGACCTCTCGGAAGGCCAGGAAACGCTTGTACACGCCCTCCGGCTTGAGCCGCTCCATGACAGTGGTGATCGGCCAACCGGTGGCCGCCACCCAGGCTCCCGCGGCATCCCAGTTGCCGGCGTGCGGCAGGGCCACCACCGCGCCCCGACCGGCGGCCACGTCGGCGGCGAGCATCTCGGCGCCGTCGAGCCGGAAGCCGGACAGGATCTGCGACCGGCTCAGGCCGGGCAGCCGGAACGCCTCCATCCAGTACCGGGCATACGAACGCAACCCACGCTTGACGAGATCGTCCAACTCGGCGTCGGGCACCTCCGGGCCGACCACCCGGCGCAGGTTCGCGCGCAGTCGGGCCGTACCCCCGCCGCCGGCGCGGTGGGCGCGGTCCGCGCCCGCCCGGAACGCCGCCGCCACCAACGGCCGGGGTAGCGCGCGGACCACCCGCCACCCGGCGATGTAGCCCAGCTCGGTGAGGTTCACGCGACTCGGCCGCAGTTCTTCCGACGCCGGGTCGCCGGCACGCCACTCATGCCTGGCCGTCCGGCTGGAGCTGCTGGGCCTGGCGGTAGACGTGCGTCATCCGCTGCCCCACCGTGAAGATCGACACGGCGGCGAGCAGCCACAGCGCGATCTCCAGGGCCGGATCGACACCGACACCGGTGAGGATCCCGCCGACCCCGACGATGAGCAGTCGCTCGGTGCGTTCGGCGATGCCCACGTTGCAGGTCATGCCGAGCCCCTCGGCGCGGGCCTTGACGTAGGAGACGAGGCTGCCGGCGGCCAGGCAGACCAACGCGGCGGCGACACCGGAGTGGTCGCCCTCGGTGGCCAGCCAGTACGCCACCGCACCGAAGACGGCGCTGTCGGCGACCCGGTCCATGCTTGAGTCGAGGAACGCGCCGAACCTGGTGGAGCCACCGCTCATCCGGGCCATCGTCCCGTCGAGCAGGTCGGTGAGCGCGAACAGGGTGACGATCAACGCACCCGCGACCAGATGGCCGCGAGCACCGAAGCCGAGCGCGCCGACGAGCACACCAACGGTGCCCGCGACGGTGACGGCATTGGGGGTGACGCCCGCGCGCAGCAGGGCGCGGGCAATCGGCTCGACGACGCGGGTCATCCCCGCGCGGGCCGACACTTGGAAGATCTTCGCCATGGCGGTCCCCACGATAACGGTCCGCCCAGCTCCGGCGATACGGACGGTACCGCCGACCCGCCCGGGGGAGGCTTGTGCCTACCCGGCAACGGGTGTGAGATCGAGCCGGGAGGTGAGCCAGCTCACCCGTCCGCCCGTCCCGTTCCCGCTGTGCAGCAGACCACCGGAGGATATCGCCGCGCACTCGCCCCGGGCCGCTTCCCGTCGCGCGGCGGTCGCCACCACCACCGGCTGAGGGAGGTGCGCCCCATGGCGCAGAAGAGTCACGAGAAGGGTTCCACCGGCGGCACGCCGGTGGTGACCGAGCCCGAGCGGGTTCGCAACGTGGTGCTCGTCGGGCACTCCGGGGCGGGCAAGACCACACTGGTCGAGGCCCTGCTCGCGGCGACCGGCACGATCGGCCGCGCCGGCACCGTGGTCGACGGCACCACCGTCGGCGACCACGACCCCGCCGCCGTACGCCAGCAGCGCTCCGTCAGCCTGTCCTGCGCGCCGCTGCTGCACAACGGCATCAAGGTCAACCTGCTGGACACCCCCGGGTACGCCGACTTCGTCGGTGAGCTGCGCGCCGGGCTGCGGGCCGCCGACGCCGCGCTCTTCGTGGTCTCCGCCGCCGGCGGCATGGACGCGGCCACCGTCGCGCTGTGGGAGGAGTGCGCCGCCGTCGACATGCCCCGCGCTGTCGCGGTGGCCCGACTGGACCAACCCCGCGCCGACGTCGACGAGACGGTGGCGCTCTGCCAGCGCCTCTTCGGTGACAACGTGATGCCGCTCTACCTGCCGATGCTCGGCGACGACGGGGTCTCCACCGAGGGGCTGCTCGGCCTGATCACCCGTCGGGTCTTCGACTACAGCGCCGGGCTGCCCGCCGACGTCCGCGACCCGGACCCGGAGCACCAGCGGGCCATCGACGAGTCCCGCGACGAGCTGATCGAGGGGATCATCGCCGAGAGCGAGGACGAGACCCTGATGGACCGCTACCTCGACGGCGAGGAGATCGGCGACGAGGTGCTCATCGACGACCTGGAGAAGGCCGTCGCCCGGGGCCACTTCTACCCGGTGGTGCCGGTCTGCGCCCACACCGGCGTCGGGCTCGACGTGCTGCTGGAGGTGCTGACCGCCGCGTTCCCGTCGCCGCTGGAGCACGAACTGCCAGCGGTGACCGGCGTGGACGGCTCGCCGCGTCCGCCGCTGAGCTGCGACCCGGCCGGGCCGCTGGTCACCGAGGTCGTCAAGACCACCATCGACCGTCACGTCGGGCGGGTCTCGCTGGTCCGGGTCTTCTCCGGCACCCTGCGCCCCGACCAGACCGTGCACGTCTCCGGGCACGGCATGGCCGAACGCGGGCACCCCGACCACGACGCCGACGAGCGGGTCGGGCACATCTACACCCCGCTGGGCGCCACCCTGCGGGAAGTGTCGCTCTGCGTGGCCGGTGACATCTGCGCGATCACCAAGTCCGGCAGCGCCGAGACCGGCGACACCATCTCGACCAGGGACAACCCGCTGCTGATCGCCCCCTGGGAGATGCCGGAGCCGCTGCTGCCGGTGGCGATCGCCGCCCGCAGCCGCGCCGACGAGGACGCCCTGGCCCGCAACCTCGCCCGCCTGGTCGCCGGCGACCCCACGCTGCGGCTGGAGCGCAACCCGGAGACCCACCAACTGGTGCTCTGGTGCATGGGCGAGGCACACGCGGACGTGGTGCTCGACCGGCTGCGCGCCGGCGGCGTCGAGCTGGACACCGAACCGGTCAAGGTGTCGCTGCGCGAGACGCTGACAGTGCCCACGACGGGGCACGGTCGCCACGTCAAGCAGTCCGGCGGCCACGGCCAGTACGCGGTCTGCGACATCGAGGTCGAGCCGCTGCCCCGCGGCAGTGGCTTCGAGTTCGTCGACCGGGTGGTAGGCGGGGCGGTGCCGCACAACTACATCCCATCGGTGGAGAAGGGCGTCCGCGCCCAACTGGAGCGGGGGCTGGTCGCCGGGCACCCCGTGGTGGACCTGCGGGTGACACTGGTCGACGGCAAGTCGCACAGCGTCGACTCCTCCGACGCGGCCTTCCAGACCGCAGGCGCGCTGGCACTACGCGACGCCGCCGAGCGTGGCCAGCCGGCCCTGCTGGAGCCGATCGACGAGGTGACCATCCGGGTTCCGGACGGCTCGGTGGGCACGGTGATGGGCGACCTGTCCGGCCGACGCGGCCGGGTGCTCGGCACCGAGCCGGACCCGGACACCGAGGGCCGCACCCTCGTCCGCGCCGAAGTGCCAGCCACCGAGCTGCTTCGGTACGCCGTCGAGCTGCGCTCCATGACGGCCGGCACCGGCACCTTCCGCCGCCACTTCGTCCGCCACGACCCCATGCCCGCCCACCTGGCCGACCAGACCCGCAAGGAACAACTCCCCTAACCTCGCCCTGCCCTGCCCTGCCCTGCCCTGCCCTGCCCCCAGCGATCTTGCACTTCCGGTTGCCGATATGTCGCTACTGCGGCGTAAGTACCCGCAGTAAGTGCAAGATCGGCGGAAGTTGCAGCGGCCTTCGGGTCGATCATGCAGTTGTGGTGGGCGAAAGGTTGCTTGGTGCCCGGTTTGTGCGGCACCACAACTCCTTGATCGACGCGGGCAGGGCGGCACGGGGCGGGGCGGCACGGGGCGGGGCGGCACGGCGCAGCACGAGGCAGCACGGCGCGGCACGCCCTGCGCCGTGGGTGCGGGCTTGGGTGGGCTTCTGTGGGACCTGGTTACGGGTGGACTGTGGGGTGGATGGGGCGGGGCCAGTGGGGGCGGTCGGCGTCGCGCAGGGCCGCGGTGCGGACGGCGGCGAGCTGACGCTCCACCTCGACGAACTGGTCCGCCGGCAGTGGGCCCCGGTGCAGCGCGGCGGCGTTCTCCTCGACCTGGGCGACCGTACGGCAGCCCGGGATCGGGATGGTGCGACCGCTGCGCGCCCAGATCCAGCCCAACGCGCCCTGGGCGAGGGTGCGTCCGTCGGCGGTGAGCGCGGCGCGGACCGCGCCGACCCGCCGCAGCCACTCCGGTGCCGGCCGGCCACCCCGGAACCACTCCAACCAGCCCGGAGCCAGTCCGCGTACGTCGTCGCGGGGCAGCGTCGACGCGGCCGTGTACTTGCCGGTGAGCAGCCCCATCCCGAGCGGGCCCCGGTTGACGCTGGCCAGGTCGTACTTGTCGCAGACGGCAAGCAGCTCGGGAGCGTCGCGCAGCACCGACAGGGCGTGTTGCACGGCGGTGCCACCGGCGGCGGCGTGCCCGAACGCGGCAGCCCGGTCGGTGCGGTCGGTGCTCCACCCGTACGCGCGGATCAGGCCCTCGGCCACCAGGTCCTCGCAGGTCCCGATCAGCGCCTGCGCCCTCGGCACCGACAGATCGGCCAGGTGCAGCTGATAGAGGTCGATCCGGTCGGTGCCCAGCCGGCGCAGTGAGGCGGTCACGGCCTTGCGCAGGTATCCGGGCGACGCGTCCTCGCCGGTGGCCTGACGGCCGGCCTCGTCGAAGGTGTAACCCCACTTGGTGGCGATCACGGCGCCGTCGCGGCGACCGGCGAGCGCGCGGCCGAGCACCCGCTCACCGTGCCCGGCCCCGTACGTGTCGGCGGTGTCGAAGAGGGTGATGCCCAGTTCGAGTGCCCGGCGTACCGCCCGCACCGACTCGTCGTCGTCGACAGCACCCCAGCCCAGTGGCTGGGCGCCCTCCGCCCAGGGCCCGCCGATCGCCCAGCACCCCATGCCGAGGGCGCTGACCTCGATGCCGCTGCGCCCCAACACCCGTGTCGTGACTGCCATCGGCCGATCGTGCCACCTTCGGCGGACCGGGGCGTAGCAGATCGGCGGGCGGACACGCGGGCGCACGGGGACGGTCACGGTGCGGCATGATCAACGCTGTACGACGGCTCGGGGTCGACATCGGCGCAGTGATCATCGAGCCGGCCGACGACGACGCGGACACCTCGTTCTTCGGCGCGCACCACCTGCGTACCCCGGCCGTCGTCGGAGCGTTCGGCCCGGCGTTCGACACCGGGTGGAGAGCTGGTCGTGGCTGACCCCGCTGCTGCGCGCCAACTAGCCGGACCGGCGCAGAGGTCGCGCGACCGGCGCGGCGCGGCCGGCGTCGGTCAGGACGGCCAGGCGCGGGCGAACAGGTCCCGGGTGTCGCCGAGCAGCTGCGGCAGGACCTTGGTGCGGCCGATCACCGGCATGAAGTTCGCGTCGCCGCCCCAGCGCGGCACCACGTGCTGGTGCAGGTGAGCGGCGATGCCGGCGCCGGCCACCCCGCCCTGGTTCATGCCCAGGTTGAAGCCGTGGGCGTTGCTGACCTTGCGGATCACCCGCATCGCGGTCTGGGTGTACGACGCCAGCTCGGTGGTCTCCGGCACGTCCAGGTCCGTGTAGTCGGCGACGTGACGGTAGGGGCAGACCAGCAGGTGCCCAGGGTTGTACGGGTAGAGGTTGAGCACCACGAACACGTGCTCGCCCCGGGCCACCACCAGGCTCTCCTCCGGAGGCAGCTTCGGCCCCCGGCAGAAGGGACAGCCGGTGGGCTTCTCGTAGCCCTCGGCCGGGCGGTCCTCGCCGGAGATGTAGGTCATGCGGTGCGGCGTCCAGAGCCGCTCCAGACCGTCCGCCATGCCGTCACTGTCCGTGTGCCGTTCCACCCCTGTCACGAGCCGATCCTACGGAGCCCCGCGGGCATGCCGCGACACCCGCCGTCGGGAAACCCGGCATTGCAAGTTCTTGACGGATCAAGGCGAAGGCATGAAACTTCCATCCATCCACGTACTTCCATGCATTGATGGAGGGCTACATGTACCGACGGCTCGGCAGGTTCCTCGCGGCACTGGCGATGACCGCCGCCACCACAGTGGCCGGCGTCACCCTCACTGCCGGCGCGGCCCAGGCGGACGGCTGCTACACCTGGGGACGCACCCTGTCCCAGGGGGCGTCCGGCGAGGATGTCCGGCAACTCCAGATCCGGGTCGCCGGCTACCCCGGCTACGGCGCGGTGCTCACCCTGGACGGCGCGTACGGCCCGGCCACCCGATCGGCGGTGATCCGCTTCCAGCAGGCGTACGGGCTGCCCGCCGACGGCATCGCCGGCCCCCAGACGTTCAACCGGCTCTACGCCCTCCAGGACGACGACTGCACCCCGGCCAACTTCAGCTATTCCGAGCTGAACAAGTGCAACAGCGACTGGTCCGGCGGCGCGGTCTCGGCGAGCACCGCCCGGTTCAACGCGCTCGTCTCGATGTGGAAGCTCCAGGCCATGCGGCACGCCCTCGGCGACGTGGGCATCGCGATCAGCAGCAGCTTCCGCAGCTACGCCTGCAACAGCGCCGTCGGCGGAGCGTCGAACAGCCGACACCTGTACGGCGACGGGGTGGACCTGGTCGGCTCCCCGTCGTTCTGCCGGCTGGCGCAGCAGGCCCGCAACCACGGCTTCGGGCAGATCCTCGGCCCCGGCTACCCCGATCACAACGACCACACCCACGTGGCGGCGGTCGGAGGCTGGTCAGCGCCGAACTGCGGCATCTGACACCTCACGCCGGCCGGCCTCCCGCCGTCGGTCCCACCCACGCCAGCCTCCCGGCGTCGGTCCCACCCGCGCCGACCTCCCGCGCCGACCTCCCGCGCCGGCTTCCGGGCGAAGATCGCGCCCGAACATGGAAGTAGTGGCCTCCCATACCGGGGAGGCCACTACTTCCTGGATCGAGCACGATCATGCGGCGGGGGCGGGCCGCACCACGCAGGCCGCGCGAACGGACCGCACCGTGCGGACGGGCCGCACCGTGCGGACGGGCCGCACCGTGCGGACGGGC